>NZ_JBEORG010000029.1:33546-108745 GCF_040302145.1 Spirillospora sp. NPDC127506
CCGCTACATCCGCATGTACGGCACCGCCCGCGCCACCCAATGGGGCTACTCGCTGTGGACGTTCGGGGTGCACACGACAGGGTCGACCACGCCGCCCGGGGGCGGCGACCTCGGGCCGAACGTGATCGTGTTCGACCCGTCGATGAGCGCGTCCGACGTCCAGGCCCGGCTCGACGCGGTCTTCCGCGAGCAGGAGAGCAACCAGTTCGGGACGTCCCGGTACGCGCTGCTGTTCAAGCCCGGCAGCTACAACGTCAACGCGAACATCGGGTTCTACACCTCGATCGCCGGTCTCGGCCGCGACCCCGATGACGTCACCCTCAACGGCGTCACGGTGGACGCCGGATGGTTCGGCGGCAACGCCACGCAGAACTTCTGGCGGTCCGCGGAGAACCTGGCGGTCAGCCCGCCCGGCGGGACGAACCAGTGGGCGGTCTCCCAGGCCGCGCCGTTCCGCCGCATCCACGTCCGCGGCAACCTGAACCTCGCGCCCACCGGGTACGGCTGGGCGAGCGGCGGCTACATCGCCGACTCCAAGGTCGACGGCCAGGTGCAGCCATACTCGCAGCAGCAGTGGCTGACGCGGGACAGCCACATCGGCGGCAACCTCAACGGCGTGTGGAACATGGTGTTCTCCGGCGTCGAGGGCGCGCCCGCGCAGAGCTTCCCGAACCCGCCGTACACGACGCTCGACACCAGCCCGGTGACCCGGGAGAAGCCGTACCTGTACGTCGACTCGGGCGGCGCGTACCGGGTGTTCGTCCCGGCGCTGCGGCGGAACTCGCGCGGGACGACCTGGTCGGGCGGCTCGACGCCCGGGTCGTCGATCCCGCTGTCGCAGTTCTACGTGGCCAAGCCGGGCGACTCGGCCGCCACCATCAACGCCGCGCTGGGCCAGGGGCTCAACCTGCTGTTCACGCCCGGCGTCTACCACCTGGGCCAGACGATCAACGTGACGCGGCCGGACACCGTCGTGCTGGGCATCGGGTACCCGACGCTCATCCCCGACAACGGCGTCACCGCGATGGCGGTCGCCGACGTGAGCGGCGTCAAGCTGGCCGGGATCCTCTTCGACGCCGGGCCGGTGAACTCGCCCGTGCTGCTGCGGCTCGGGCCGGACGGCGCGGGCGCCGACCACGCGGGCGACCCGTCATCGGTGCAGGACGTCTTCTTCCGGATCGGCGGAGCCGGCGCGGGCAAGGCGTCCAAGAGCCTGGTCGTCAACAGCGACGACGTCCTGCTCGACCACATCTGGGCGTGGCGCGCCGACCACGGCTCCGGGGTCGGCTGGACGGTCAACACCGCCGACAACGGGGTGATCGTCAACGGCGACGACGTCACCGCGTACGGGCTGTTCGTCGAGCACTACCAGAAGTACCAGGTGGTGTGGAACGGCGACCGCGGCAAGACGATCTTCTTCCAGAACGAGATGCCGTACGACCCGCCGAACCAGTCGGCCTGGCGGAGCGACTCGCCGGACGGCTACGCCGCCTACAAGGTCGCCGACTCGGTCACCGCCCACGAGGGCTGGGGCCTCGGCAGCTACTGCTACTTCAACGTCGACCCGTCGATCGTGGCCGCGCGCGGCTTCGAGGTGCCGAACCGCTCCGGCGTCCGGTTCCACGACGTGCTGACGGTGTCGCTGGGCGGCAACGGCACGATCCGCCACGTCATCAACGACACCGGCCCGGAGGCGTCCGGCACGGACACCGTCCCGGCCAACGTGGTCAGCTTCCCCTGATCCGCGGCTGACCCGCCCTGCGGGCCCGCGGTCGGCGGGCCCGCGGGGCACCGTCTCCCGCCCCACCCCCTCGAACATGGAGATGTCCATGAAGCTCCCCTCGGCGATGGCCGCCCTGCTGCTCCTGCTCCCCGCGTCCCTGGCGCTGACGGCCCCGGCCGGCGCGGCGGAATGCGGTTCAGGGGACGCGGCGCTGAACCGGCCCGCGACCGCCTCCTCCACCGAGAACGGCTCCTTCCCCGCCTCCGCCGCCGTCGACGGCGACCCCGCCACCCGCTGGTCCAGCGCCTTCAGCGACCCCCAATGGCTCCAAATCGACCTCGGCTCCGACCAGGACATCTGCCAAGTCGTCCTCAACTGGGAAACCGCCTACGCCACCGCCTTCCAAATCCAGGTCTCCGACAACGCCGCCAACTGGACCACCATCTACTCCACCACCAACGCCACCGGCGGAAACCAGACCCTCAACATCACCGGCAACGGCCGCTACATCCGCATGTACGGCACCGCCCGCGCCACCCAATGGGGCTACTCGCTGTGGACGTTCGGGGTGCACACGACAGGGTCGACCACGCCGCCGACCGATGACGACTTCTGGGGCGACACGTCCGGCATCCCGCCGGCGCAGAACGTCCTCACGGTGAAGGTCCTCAACCGGACGAACGGGAAGTACCCCGACAGCCAGGTGTACTGGAGCTTCAACGGGCAGACCCACTCCATCGCCGAGCAGCCCTACCTGGACATGCCGGTCAACTCCGCGGGCCGCATGTACTTCTACCTCGGCTCGCCGAACAGCCGCTACCAGGACTTCATCGAGTTCACGGTCGGCGCCGACGCGTTCAACGGCAACACCACCAGGGTCGACGGGTTCGGCCTGAAGCTCGCCCTGCGGCTGCACGCCCACGACGGCTACGACGTGTCCGTCGGCGAGGACCGGGCCACGTTCGCCGAGGACCGCTCGGCCACCTTCCAGCGGTTCGCCGACGAGGTCCCGGCCGAGTTCGACTCCCTCGCCACCGTCGAGGCCCCGTACCGGATCCCGGCGCCCGGCAACGCGCCGGCGTTCCAGCCGGGCGGCGCGCACGCCGACTACTTCACCGGCTACGCCGCGTCCGTCGGCGTCCCGGCCACCACGCAGGAGGTCACCGGCTGCTCGGGGCCGCTCCGGGAGGACCCCGCCAGGTGCTCGGCGATCAACCGGCACGTGGCGCAGCTGCCGCAGTCGCAGTGGTCCGACCCGTCGCTGTTCTACCGGGCCGCGCCGGCGAACTACTACGCCAAGTTCTGGCACGACCACGGGATCGGGCACCGCGCCTACGGCTTCCCCTACGACGACTACGCCGACCAGTCCTCGTTCGTGTCCCACGGCGACCCGCAGTGGCTGCTCGTCGCCGTCGGCTGGTAGCCGGAGGTTCCGATGACCGCAGTGCAGCGGCTCACCAGCACCGTCGCGGTGTTAGCGGTGCTCGCCGCGCTCCTGGCCGTCCCCGCGCGGACGGCCCGCGCGGCGACGCTGCTCTCCCTGGGCCGTCCCGCGACGGCGTCGTCCACCGAGAGCGCCGCCTTCCCCGCGGCCGCGGCGGTGGACGGCGACACCGGCACCCGCTGGTCCAGCGCGTTCAGCGACCCGCAGTGGGTGCGGATCGACCTGGGCGAGAGCAAGAGCATCAGCCAGGTCGTGCTGAACTGGGAGACGGCCTACGCGACCGCCTTCCAGATCCAGGTCTCCGGCAACGGCTCGGACTGGACGACCGTCTACTCCACCACGGCCGGCACGGGCGGAACCCAGACGCTGGACGTCACCGGTAGCGGCCGCTACATCCGCATGTACGGGACGGCCCGCGCCACCGGCTACGGGTACTCCCTGTGGGAGTTCTCGGTGTACGGCGGCGACGGGACCGAGCCGCCGCCGCCCTGGGACACGCCCATCTCGGCGTTCAAGAAGGTGTCGGCCTCCTCCTGGGAGGGCGGCAACGCCCCGGCGGCGGCGCTGGACGGCCGCACCACCACCCGCTGGTCGAGCGAGTTCAGCGACGACCAATGGCTCCGGGTCGACCTCGGCGGCACCGCCGCGGTCACCGGCGTGACGCTCGTGTGGGAGGCGGCCTACGCGACCGGCTACCGCATCGAAATGTCCGACGACGGGACGTCCTGGACGACGATCTACTCCACGACCACCGGCAAGGGAGGCACGGAGAAACTCGGCATCACGGGCAGGGGACGCTACATCCGGTTCACCGGGACGAAGCGGGCGACCGGCTACGGGTACTCGATGTGGGAGTTCCAGGTCTTCGGCAGCGTCGACTCCTCGTCCAGCACTCCCCCGCTGCTGTCGCCGCCGACGAAGGCGCCGGGGACGACCGGCCAGTTCGCGCTGTCGGCGCCCGCCGACCACGCGATGGTGACGGACACGCGGCGTCCCGTGCTGTCCTGGGCGGGCGTCCCCGGCACCGCGCACTACGAGGTCTGGATCAACGTCAGCCGCACCGACTACGACTTCACCGCGCCGGGCCGGCTGCTCGACCTCTACACGAAGGTCGCCGAAACGTCCGGGACGAGCTACACGCCGTCCTGGGACATCGGCGACCGGTGGACCTACCGGTGGTTCGTCGTCGCGGTGAGCGGCTCCGGCGCGCGGACCACGTCGGACATCCGCACGTTCAGCGTCTACCTCCCCGAGATCGAGACCGTGGACGACGGCGTCAACGTGGTCGGCGGCGCCCGCGACCTCAACAAGAACGGCTCGATCGAGCCGTACGAGGACTGGCGGCGGCCCGTCGAGGACCGCGTGGCCGACCTCCTCGGCCGGATGACCACCGAGGAGAAGGCGTACCAGATGTTCTACAACGCGCAGGCGTACGCCAGGTCGGGCTGGCACTTCGGCCCGGCGCAGCCGGACGACCTGCACAACGTGCTGCGCAGCGCGGCGGGCACCCGGCTCGGGATCCCGCCGGTGTCGGCGGGCGACACGATCGCCGGATACGAGACGACCTACCCGCTGCAGAGCGCCCTGGCCGCGGCGAGGGACTATCCGCTCGACTACAAGCTGGGCGACATGCAGCGCCGCGAAGAGCTGGAGGTCGGGGCGCGCGGCGTCCTCGGGCCGCTCGCGGAGGTCGGCACCAAGGTGCTGTACCCGCGCATCCAGGAGGGCAACGGCGAGAACGCGCAGGTCGCCGCCGCTCAGGTGCGGGCGCTCGTCGCGGGGCTGCAGGGCGGGCCGGAGCTGAACCCCGGCTCGGTCCTCGCGACCGTCAAGCACTGGCCGGGTGAGGGCGCCGGCGGCGAGGCCGGCATCACCTTCGACGCCGTGACGATCAAGTACCACATGATCCCGTGGCGGGCGGCGCTCGACGCGGGCGCCGTGAACATCATGCCGGGCTACGCGGGCAGCTCGTACCTCGACCCGGGCGGGCCGGGCGCGGGCAACAGCGCGCCGATCCTGCGGTACCTGCGCGACGAGCTCGGGTACACCGGGCTGATCACGACCGACTGGCTGCCGTCGAGCGCGTGGGTGAGCGCGGCCAATGCCGGGTCGGACGTGATGGGCGGCGCCGATCCCGGCGCGGCCGGGTTCTCGATGGCCGACTTCATCGCCCAGGTGCCGATCGCGCGGATCGACGACGCGGTCACCCGCGTCCTGCGACTGAAGTTCAAGCTCGGGATCTTCGACCGGCCGTACGGCGACCCGGTGAATGGGCCGTACCGCTTCCACCAGCCGTCGTACGCGGCACTGGCGAACCAGGCGGCGCGCGAGTCGATCACCGTGCTGAAGAACGACGGCGTCCTGCCGGTTAAGCTGAAGGAGGGCGACGACATCGTGGTGGCGGGGCCGCGCGCCGCCGACGGCGCCGCGTGCTGCATCTGGACGAGCTATTTCCACGCGAACTACGGCTCGCTCACGCTGCTGGACGCGATCAAGGCGCGGGCCGCGAAGGCGGGCGTGACCGTCCACCAGGACAGCGCGCCCTCCCCCGACCTCGCCGTCGTCGCGGTCGGCGAACCGTCCTACACCCACCGGACGGCCTGGGTGAACGAGCAGCCCTACCTGCCGCCCGACCAGCTCGCGCTCATCAGGCAGTTCCATGACCAGGGCGTGCCCGTGGTCGTGGTGATGGACCTGCCGCGCCCGACCGTCATCACCGATTGGAACGGCCTCGCCGACGCCATCGTGATGACCTACCGGGGCGGCGAGGAGGTCGGCCCGGCGACGGCGAGCCTGCTGTTCGGCGACTACGCGCCGCGCGGGCGGCTGCCCTGGCAGCTTCCGCGCGGCGTCGAACAGATCCTCGAGCCGGGCGGCACCGACCGGCCCGAGGACGCCGTCGAGGACTGGAACATCCCCTACGACCTCGGCGCGACCGCCGCCGAACGCGCCGAGATCCGCGCCCGCATCGACGCGGGGCAGCCGCCGCCCACCGGCTACGGCGACCCGCTCTACCCGTACGGCGCCGGCCTGCAGGGCTGGTGAGCGGAAAGGCCCGCGCCGGCGCGTCCCGGCGCGGGCCGCCCGCGGCTCCGGCCGGCCGCCCGGGCGACTGCCCGGCCGAATGCGCGGGGCGGGCGCGCCGCCCGTCCCGCCTACGCGGGCGCCGCTGAGTCCGCCCGGCTCCGCGCGGTGCTCCGCGCGGCTTCGAGCAGCCGGGTCACCTCGTCCTCCGGGACGGGCGAGTCGTCGAGGTAGTAGTCGCCGATCGCGTCGAAATAGTGCGGGGTGAGGGGGCGCTCCACCTCGTCGGCGGCGTCGCGGAGCGCGTCGACGACCGCGGGCGCCCCGACCGGCACCGCCAGCACGACGCGCCGCGGCCCGCGTGCGCGCGCGGCCTCGCACGCCGCGCGGGCCGTCCGCCCGGTCGCCACGCCCTCGACGACGACGATGGCGGTGCGGCCGCCGAGCGGACCGGCAGGCGACCGGCCGGCCAGTTCCAGCGGCGCCTCCAGCGCCCGCGCCACCTCGTAGGCGATGGGGACGGCATCCGGCCGCGCCGCGATCACGACGACGTCCTGGACGCGGTACCGCCGCAGCCGCCGGCCGAGCCATCGTCCCGCCTCGCTCCTGTCGGAGTACATGCCGTCCTTCCTGGATGGGTCGCTCCTGCACTTCCCACCCAACGCCCCCGCCCGCCGCTCCGCTCCGGGCGACCGTCCCCGACCTGCGGGGACCTTGGTCCTGCCGCGGTGCCCGCCGCGGTCCCTGCCGGCGGTTCTCGGCGGCGGCCCCTACCGGCCGACCCGGTAGGTCACGTGCGTGACCAGGTCGGTGTGCGAGACCGCGACCGGTTCGAGCCCGGGGTCGCCGACGTCCGCGAACAGCCGCTCCCCCGCCCCGAGCACGACCGGCGCGATGTGCAGCCGGAGCTCGTCGATCAGCCCGGCCGCGAGGTACTGGTTCACGGTCTGCGCGCCGCCGGCGACCGCGACGTCCCGGTCGCCCGCCGCCTCCCGCGCCTTCGCCATCGCCGACTCGATGCCGTCCGTGACGAAGTTGAACGTGGTTCCGCCCTTCATCGGCACCGGTTCGCGCCCGTGATGGGTCAGGACGAAGACGGGCGCGTGGTAGGGCGGCTCCTCGCCCCACCAGCCCCTCCAGTCCGAGCCGCCCCAGCCGCCGCGGACCGGGCCGAACATGTTGCGGCCCATGATGAACGCGCCGGCGTCCGTGATCTTCTCGATGACCTCGGCGTTTGCGTCGGGCTGCTCGAACATCCACCGGTGCAGGCGCTCGGCCCCTTCGCCGAGCGGCTCCTCCAGCCGCTGGTTCGGCCCGGCGACGAACCCGTCCACGGAGATCCCGATGTCGCAGGTGACCTTGCCCATGTTCATACCTCTCTCCCCGGCGCCCCCTCGGCGCCGCTCACCAACAGGTCGGAGCCGCTCCCAGTTCCTCGACATCCCGGCGGGGGATTTCCCGGCGGAAAAGGTCCGATGCCACAGACTCCGGTCCGCTTAAGGACGGCGGCGGCTCTTGGACGCGCCGTCGGACGGGCTCACACTGGCCGTGAGACGGCGGGGGGTGGTTCCGGTGGACCCCACGGAACAGGCCGGCCAGCCGGCCCGGATCGGCCGGTACGAGCTGGTGAGCGAGCTCGGAAGCGGCGGGCAGGGCACCACCTACCTCGGGCGCGCCCCGGACGGCACGCAGGTCGCGGTGAAGGTGCTGCACCGGCAGTGGCTCAACGACCCCTACCAGCGGCGCAAGTTCGCCGCCGAGTTCGAGGCGGCCCGCAAGGTCGGCGACAGCCACACCGCCCAGGTGCTGGACGCCGACGTGTACGCCGACCCGCCCTACATCGTCAGCGAGTACATCGACGGCGGGACGCTGCACGCGTGGGTCCGCGACAAGGGGCCGCTGACGGCTGCCCAGCTCGAACGGCTCGCGGTTCAGCTGTCGTACGCGTTGCGGGCCATCCACCGGGAGGGGGTCGTGCACCGCGACCTCAAACCGGTGAACGTGCTGCTCGGCCGGGACGGCTGGCGGGTGATCGACTTCGGGGTGGCGCGGGCGATCGAGGAGTCGGGGCCGGAGGCGACGCGGTTCTTCCACTCGCCCGGCTACACCGCGCCGGAGCGGTACGCCGACGACCGCGGCGGCGGGCGCGCCGACATCTACAGCTGGGCCTGCACGATCGGGTACGCGGCGCTCGGCCGCTCGCCGGTCGTGCCGCCGCGGGCCACCGACGCGCAGCTGGCGGCCGCGATGGGGCCGCGGCTCGCCCGCATCGTCCGGGTGTGCCTGGCGGAGGCCCCGGAGGCGCGGCCGGACGCCGACGGGCTGGTCCGGATGGTGATGGACCTGCCGGCGCAGGGGCGGACGCCGGTCACCGTCCCGATGCCGCCCCGGCGGCCGCCCGCTCCGCCGCCCGGCCACCCGCCGCCCTCCGCCGCCCGGCCGCCCTCCGCCGGCCGGCGGCGTTCCCGCCGGGGGCTCCTCACGGGCTCGGCGGCCGTGCTGACCGCGGCCGCGGTCGTGGTGGCCGCCGCGGTGCTGCGGCCGGACCGGCCGGCCCGGACGTACGAGCCGCGGGGCCGCACGTCCACGCCGAGCACGCCGGCCGCCGCCCACCCGCCGGACCTGTCGGCATGGCCCCCGGAGAAGGTCTTCTCCCCGGACGAGGCCGTCGCCGCGGGCGCGGAGACGTTCACCAAGGCGGCGGACGGCGTGACGAACGGGGAGTGCGTCAACGCCGTCCACCGGTCGTCCGCCGCGAAGATCGGGGACGCCTGGTGCCTCAAGACGGTGCGGGCCCGCTACCTCGACGGGTTCTCCGTCCACCAGCTGACGCTCGGCATCATGGTCATGCACGACCCCGCGACCGCGGCCCGCTTCGCCGGCGGCCCGGCCGCGCCGCGGTTCGCGCCGCTCCCGTACAAGGGGGGCGGCTTCCCGCCGGCGGGCGACGCGGCGGACGCCGACGACTCCGGCGCCTCGGCCTTCCAGGTCGACGGCGCCTACATCGCGTTCGCCGTCGTCCGGTACGCCGACGGGCGCCCGTCCCCGGCCGGCGACCCGGAGCTGGCGGGGCTCGCGGACGCGGCGCTCCCGCATGTGGCGGGGCTGGTCCGGGAACACCGGCGGTGACGCTCCGCCGATCGGGACGCGGTTGAACCGGCGGGCGGCGGGCGGACGTGCTGTGGTTGTCGCGTTCGCGGCGGGGGGACCGAGCCCGGGGAGGACGAGCTGACTACCGATAGCCGCGCGGAGCGGGTGACAGACGAGGACGTGCAGGACGCCGGACCGGACGCGGGCGGCGGGCGGCGCAGGCGGATCGCGGCGCGGGCGCTGACCTGCGCGGCGTTCCTGTTCGTGCTGGCCGCGCTCATCACGCCGGACGAGTTCGCGCTGCTGACGCCGGGGGCGTTCGTCCGCATCCCGATCGAGGGCGTGCTCGGCGTCGGCCTGATCCTCGCGGTGCCGGCGAGGGCGCGGCGCTACACGGCGGGGGCGGCGGGCGCCGTCCTCGGGGTGCTGTTCGTGCTGAAGGTGATGGACATCGGGTTCGACGCGGTGCTCGTCCGGCCGTTCGACCTGGTGCTCGACTGGCCGCTGCTGCGGCCGGCCGTGGAGTTCGTGGAGGAGTCGGCCGGGGCGGCGGGGGCGATCGCCGCCGTCGTCCTCACCGCGGTGCTCGCGGTCGGGGTGATCGTGCTGATGTCGCTGTCGGCGCTGCGGCTCAGCCGCGCGGCCGTCCGGCACGACCGGGCGGCGGCGCGGGCGGCGGCGGTGCTCGGCGCGATCTGGCTCGTGTGCGCCCTGCTCGGCGCGCAGCTCGTCGACGGGGTGCCGGTCGCGTCCCGCAGCGCGGCGGCGCTCGCCTACGACCACGCGCTGGCGGTGCGGTCGAGCCTGAACGACCGGGCGGAGTTCGCGAAGGCCGCCGCGGTCGACAAGTTCCGCGACACGCCCGGCGACCGGCTGCTGACCGGGCTGCGCGGCAAGGACGTCGTACTCGCGTTCGTGGAGAGCTACGGCCGTTCCGCGGTGGAGAGCCCGCAGTTCGCGCCGCAGGTCGACGCCGTCCTCGACCGGGGGTCGCAGCGGCTGCGGGACGCCGGGTTCACCGCGCGCAGCGGATGGCTCACCTCGTCCACGGCGGGCGGCGGCAGCTGGCTCGCGCACGCGACGCTGCTGTCCGGGCTGTGGATCGACAACCAGCAGCGGTACCGGACGCTCGTGAACAGCGACCGGCTGACACTGAACGGGGCGTTCCACAAGGCGGAGTCGCGGACGGTGGCGCTCATGCCGGCGATCACGCGGGCCTGGCCGGAGGGGGAGTTCTACGGCTACGACAAGGTGTACGACGACCGTAACCTCGGGTACCGCGGGCCCCGCTTCAGCTTCGCGACCATGCCGGACCAGTACACGCTGTCGACGCTGCAGCGCACCGAGCTGGCGAAGAAGGACCGCCCGCCGGTGATGGCGGAGACGGCTCTGGTGTCCAGCCACGCGCCGTGGGCGTCCATCCCGCGGCTGGTGCCGTGGGACCAGGTCGGGGACGGCTCCATCTTCAACGGGATGGGCAAGGGCTACGACGCGCCGTGGCCGCCCGGCGGGCAGATCCGCACCGAGTACCGCAAGTCGATCGAGTACACCCTGAACACTCTCGTGTCGTACATGGAGACGTACGGGAACGACAAGACGGTGCTCATCTTCCTGGGCGACCACCAGCCCGCGCCGCTGATCACCGGCCCCGGGGCGAGCCGGGACGTGCCCATCACGATCGTCGCGAAGGACAAGGCCGTCATCGACAAGATCTCCGGCTGGAACTGGCAGGACGGGCTGCGGCCCGGGAAGGACGCACCGGTGTGGCCGATGAGCGCGTTCCGCGACCGGTTCCTCACCGCGTTCGGCTGATGACCGCGGTCGGGGAGCCCGCGGCGCCTCCGGCCGAGGCGGCGGCCGGCCGGTTCCGGGCGCTGCGCCGGCACCGGCGGTGGCTGCTCGCGGCCGTGGTCGCGGCGCTGCTGGCGCAGCCGGCGTTCGCTATGGCGTCCACGGCCGCGGCCCAGTCCCCCACCATCGACGAGCCCGTGTACATCGGCGCGGGCGTCACCTACCTGCGCGAGCACGACCTGCGGTACAACCCGGAGCACCCGCCGCTCACCAAGATCCTCATCGGGGCGGGCGCGGTGCTCGGGGGCGCCCGCCTGGACGCGTCCTACACCGGGAACCAGCAGGACGTCGGGCGGCACCTGCTGTACGAGTCGGGCAACGACGCGCAGCGGGTGCTGCTCGCCGCGCGGGTGCCGGTCATGGTCCTGACCTTGCTGTTCGGGCTGGTCGTCTTCGGGTTCGCCCGCGACCTGACCGGGGCCGCGGGAGGTGTGGCGGCGCTCGCCCTCTACGCGTTCTCCCCGGACGTGATCGCGCACGGGTCGCTGGCGACGCTCGACGTGCCCGCGGCCGGTTTCCTCCTGACGTCGGTGTGGCCGGCGTGGCGGGCCCGGCGGCGGCCGCGGCGATGCGTCCCGCTCGCGGGGGCGGCGCTGGGCGCGGCGGTGGCGACCAAGATGAGCGTGCTGCCCGCCGTGCCGGTGCTGCTGGCGCTCGTGGCGGTTTCGGTGTGGTGGTCGAGGCGCTCCCGGGGTGCCGGACGGCCCGCCGCGGCGGGGCTGCTGTCGGCGGCGGCCGCCGGCGCGGTGGCCGTCGCGGCGGTGTGGGCGGCGTACCTGGCCGTCGATCCGCGGCTGCGGTGGACGGCCCCGGACGGCGTCCCGGCGATCGGCGGGCTCCGGGGCCTCGCCACGGGACTGCTGCCGTTCCCGGAGCCGTTCCGGGACGGGCTGCGCGTCCAGTTCGGCTTCGAGGACATGCGGTGGACGGGTTTCCTGTTCGGCGACACCTACCTGGGCTCCCGCTGGTACTACCTGCCGGCGGCGCTGCTGGTGAAGACGCCGCTGGGGATGCTCGCCCTGTGGGTCGCGGGCGTCGCCGCGATGGCGGCGCTGCCCCGGCTGCGCCCGGCCGCGCCGTACGTCCTGGCGCCCCCTGCGGTTCTGCTGGCGGTGGCCATGACCGGGCACCGCGACCTCGGCGTCCGGTACGCGATCTTCGTTCCGGTGTTCCTGGCGGTGGCGGCGGCCGGGGTCACGGTCGTGCGGTGGCGGGGCGCGCGGTGGCGGGGCGTCCGGTGGCGGTGGGCGCCGGCGGCCGCCTGGGGGCTCGTGCTGTTCGTCGCGGTCAGCTCGCTGCGGGCCTACCCGTACTACCTGCCGTACTCCAACGAGGCGTTCGGCGGGCCGGCCGGGACGCACCTGTACCTGCACGACTCCAACGTCGACTGGGGCCAGGACCTCGGCCGGCTCGCCGACCGCCTCCGCGACCGCTACCCCGGCGAGGAGGTGTGGCTCGCCTACAAGGGCAGCGGCGTGCCGTCCTACTACGGCATCCGGGCGTCCGACCCGCTCGCCGTGCCGCCGGACCGGGTGCACGGCCTGCTGGTGGTGTCCGACAGCTGGATCGCCAAGGACGACCCGCGGCTGGCCCCGCTGATCGCCTCCAGCGAGCCGGTCGACGAGGTCGGCCACTCGATCACGATCTTCCGGCGGCGGTAGCTCCGCGCAGCGGACGGGCGGTCAGCGGCGGTGGGCGTGGGCGCGTGACCAGAGCCCCGGCCAGCCGCCGTGGGCGAGCCAGGACGCGGGAACGCGCAGGCCGTGCTCGGCGATCTCGTCCCAGAACACGGCGGTGTCGGCGCCGAGTTCGCGGGCGGCGGGCAGCGCCCGGGGCCAGGGGCCGTCCTCGTCGTGGAGCGTGGTGGCCGGGTAGCCGGGGACGGTGACGGTGCGCGGCGGCATCACCGCAGCGAGATCGGCGCCGGGTGCGCCGCACGCGGTGGCGACGGCGAGCGCGCAGAGCAGCGGCTCGGTCGACGGTTTCGCGAGGGCGCGCGCGATGACCGGGTCGTCGGTCAGGGCGAGCCGGCCGATCGCGCGGCGGATGCGGCGCGCCACCAGGTCGAGGGCGTACGCGTCGGCGATGGACGGGTCCTTGACGAGCCTGCGCAGCGTCTTCGGCAGCGGCGGCTCCCCGAGGAGCAGCGGGAGCCGGTCGAACCGCTCGCGCAGGGCGGGGTCGAGGGCGCCGAGCGCGGACGCGAGCGGGCGGTGCCCGGTCGCCTCCCACAGCCCGACCAGGTCGGCGGCGCCCTCGCCGAGCGCGCGGCGGACCGCCCCGGCCAGCTGCGCGGGGCCGAACAGCGCGACCAGGAAACCGGCGCGCTGCCCAGCCGGTGCGCGCCGCCGATGCCGACGACCCGCAGGGCCGCGAGGACGGCGTCGCGCTGGTCGCCGCGCGCGCCGTCCAGCCGCGCGGAGCGGAAGCCCGCGCCGAGGTCGACGCCCGCGCCGGCCGCGCCGGCCGCGGCGGCTCCGCCGGCCGCGACCAGCCGGGTCAGCTCGCGGACGGCCCGCGCGACGTCCGCGCCGGACGCGCTCGCAGGGCCGAGCGCGACGGGTGCGCCTGGCGGCGCGTCCGCCTGGTCGAGCGGCCGCACGGGCCCGGACGCCCCGGCGATCCAGGCGTGCCGCCCGGACGCCACCACGCCGCCTGAGAGCCGGATCTTCACCCGGCCATCCTCGCGGCCGGGGCGCGCCCCGGCCAACCGGTTTCAGCGCGGGCCCGCGGCGCTCCCGTAGCCGTGGGCGACGAGCCGCTCGGCCATCTGCGCGTACGCGGCGGGGTTCTCCGGTGCGCTGGTCGCCAGGCCGTCCACGTACCGGTTGTACATGCAGAACGCGGCGGCGATGAGCACGGCGTCGTGGATCTCGACGTCGGTGGCGCCGGCCTCGCGGGCGGCGGCGATGTGCGCGCCGCCGACCTCGTGGCCGCCGCGCTGTACGGCGGCGGCGATGGCGAGGAGCGCCCTGAGCTTGGCGGATACGGGCGCGGTGTCCGGATCGGCGTGCACCTGCTGGACGAGCGTCATCCCGCCGGGCAGCTGCGCGGCCGCGCACGCGCCGTGGGAGGACGCGCAGAACCGGCAGCCGTTCAGCTCCGAGACGTAGGAGGCGATCAGCTCCCGGTCCCCGCGGTCGAGCGGGCTCGGGCCGCGCAGCAGGGCCTCGGCGAGCGCGCTCAGCGGCCCCGCCGTCTCCGGCCGGAACCGCAGCAGGGACGGCAGCCCGGGGATGTTCTCGTCCAATTCGATATGCGCCAAGGACTGCCTCCGGAGGAAAGGTGCCGGTCAATGACCCGATCCTCTACCCAACGTCCTCACACTGGAAGTTTTCTCGCCACTCCACAAAAGGTCATGGTCTCCTGCGGCTCGCCCCACGGATTCGGTTCGGGACGCCACCGGGAGCACGACACGATTCCCGGCTCGACCAATTCCAGGCCGTCGAACAGCGCCTCGATCTCCGCGCTGGTCCTGGCCTTGAGCGGGTGCGGGGTGCCGCTCTCGTTCCACGCCTTGACGGCGGTGTGCGTCACGTCCACGTCCAGGCACGCGTGGGACAGGGCCACGAAACTGCCCGGCGCCAGCGCGCCCACGAGCCGGTCCAGGATGCCGCGCGCCTCGTCGTCGTCGGTGATGAGGTGCAGCAGCGCGAGCATCATCAGCCCGACCGGCCTGCTGAAGTCGAGCGTCGCCGACGCCTCTTGGAGGATGCGCTCGGGGTCGCGGACGTCGGCGTCGATGTAGCTGGTCGCGCCCTCCGGGGAGCTGGTCAGCAGCGCACGCGCGTGGGCGAGCACCAGGGGATCGTTGTCGACGTAGACGATGCGCGATTCCGGCGCCACGCGCTGGGCGATCTCGTGCGTGTTGTCGGCGGTGGGCAGCCCGGTCCCGATGTCGAGGAACTGCCGGATGCCCTCCTCGCCCGCCAGGTACCGGACGCACCGGCCGAGGAAGAGGCGGTCCGTGCGCGCGGCGGCGACGATGCCCGGGACCTGCTGCGCGACCGCCTCCCCCGCGATCCGGTCGACCTCGTAGTGGTCCTTGCCGCCGAGCCAGTAGTCCCAGACGCGCGCCGACACCGGGCGGTCGGCGCGGATCCCGTCGTCCGCGCTCCCCCTGCCGGCGGCGGTCATGCGTGCTCACCTCCGGATACCGAGCCGTATCCTCCCAGTGGATCTTGACGGTACACGCCCGGCCGCGGCCCCGGCGGGTGAGGTCCGTCACGTGGGACGCGCGCGGCGGCGCCCCGGCCGGCGCCGCCGGTCAGGCCGTCCCGGAGTGCGCCGCGCGGGCGCGCTCGGCGGCCTCGGCGATGGTCCGGTCGGCGACCTGCCGGTCCTGCCAGCCGCGGACGTCGGCCGACTTGCCCGGTTCGAGGGTCTTGTAGATGTCGAAGAAGTGCGCGATCTCGTCGAGGATGTGCTCCTGCACGTCGGCCAGGTCGTTGATCCCGGCATACCGGACGTCCCTCGACGGGACGGTCAGGATCTTGGCGTCGGGGCCCTTCTCGTCCAGCATCCAGAACACGCCGATGCTGCGGACGGTGATCTGGCAGCCGGGGAACGTGGGCTCGTCCAGCAGCACCATCGCGTCCAGAGGGTCGCCGTCCTCCGCGCAGGTGTCCGGGATGTAGCCGTAGTCGTGCGGGTACCGGGTCGCCGTGAACAGCATCCGGTCCAGCCGGATGCGGCCCAGCTTGTGGTCCATCTCGTACTTGTTGCGCGATCCGCCGGGGATCTCGACGATCATCTCGATCTCCATGAGCACCTCCCCTGCCGCGGACCCTACCCGCGCTGGGAGCGGCTGATCGTAAGGTCGGGTCATGGACGCGCTGCGATTCGCCTACAGGCCGCTTCCCGTCCGGGTCGTCTTCGGGGAGGGCGTGCTCGGGGACCTGCCCGCCGAGGTGGACGCCCTGGGCGTCTCGCGGGTGCTCGTCCTGTCGACGCCCGGGCGCCGCGCCGACGCGGAGCGCGCCGCGGCCGCGCTCGGCGCGCGGGTCGCGGGCGTGCACGCCGGGGCCGTGATGCACGTGCCGGTGGAGGCGGCGCAGGAGGCCCGCCGCGTCGCCGCGTCGGTGGGGGCGGACGCCCTGGTGCCGTTCGGCGGCGGGTCGGCGGTCGGCCTGGCCAAGGCGGTCGCCAAGGAGACGGGGCTGCCGATCGCGGCCGTCCCGACGACGTACTCCGGGTCGGAGATGACCCCGACGTGGGGCATGACGGAGGGCGGCGTCAAACGCACCGGCCGCGACGAGCGCGTCCTCGCCCGGACGGTGCTCTACGACCCGTCCCTGACGCTGGGGCTGCCGCCCGCGGTGTCGGCGGCGTCCGGGATGAACGCGATGGCGCACGCCGTCGAGGCGCTCTACGCCCCGGACGCGTCGCCGGTCGTCGCGCTGATGGCGGAGGAGGCGGTGCGGGCGCTGGCCGGGGCGCTGCCGGAGGTCGTCCGGAAGCCCGGCGGCCTGCCCGCGCGCACCCGCGCCCTGTACGGGGCGTGGCTGTGCGGGACGTGCTTGGGCGCCACCACGATGGGCCTGCACCACAAGCTGTGCCACATCCTCGGCGGGTCGCTGAACCTGCCGCACGCCGAGACGCACACCGTCCTGCTGCCGCACGCCCTCGCCTACAACGCCCCCGCCGCACCGGACGCCGCGGCGGCGCTCGGGCGGGCGCTCGGACGCGGCGACCCCGCCCGCGCCCTGTGGGACCTGGCCGGATCGCTGGGGCTGCCGCGGTCGCTCGGGGAGCTGGGCGCCGCCCCCGAGCACCTGGACGACGTCGTCGCGCGGGCCGCCGCCGGCGGCTTCGCCAACCCGCGGCCCCCGGAGGAGGCCGGTCTGCGGGCGCTGCTCCGCGACGCGTGGGAGGGGCGCCCGCCGGAGGGGCAGTGACCCGCCGGACCTTCAGTGAGCGGCGGCGTCCCAGTCGGCGCCGACGCCGATGGCGACCTCCAGGCCGACGGTGAGCGGGTAGGCGGTCGTCATCCGGTCATGGACGATCTTCTCCACCGCGTCCCGCTCGCCCGGCGCGACCTCCAGGACGATCTCGTCGTGCACCTGGAGCAGCAGCCGGCTGCGCAGCCCGGCGGCGGTGAGCGCCTCGTCCACCCGCAGCATCGCGATCTTGACGATGTCGGCGGCGGAGCCCTGGATCGGCGCGTTCAGCGCCATCCGCTCGGCGGTCTCGCGCCGCTGCCGGTTGTCGCTGGTCAGGTGGGGCAGGTAGCGGCGGCGGCCGAGGATCGTGCGGGTGTAGCCGGTGACGCGGGCCTCGGCGACCACGTGGTCCAGGTAGTCGCGGACGCCGCCGAGCCGCGCGAAGTAGGCGTCCATCAGCGGGCGGGCCTCCGCCATCGGGATGCCGAGCTGCCGGGCCAGCCCGAACGCCGACAGCCCGTAGGCGAGCCCGTACGACATCGCCTTGATCTTGCGCCGCATGTCGGGGGTGACGGCGTCCGGGGAGACCTGGAAGACCTGCGCGGCCATCGTGGCGTGCAGGTCCTCGCCCGACTCGAACGCGGCCAGCAGCGTCGGGTCCTGGGACAGGTGCGCCATGACGCGCAGTTCGAGCTGGCCGTAGTCGGCCGTCAGCAGCGACTCGTAGCCGTCGCCGGGCCGGAACGCGCGGCGGATGCGCCGCCCCTCCTCCGTCCGGACCGGGATGACCTGCAGGTTCGGCTCGGTCGAGGTGAGCCGGCCGGTCACCGCGACCGTCTGCTGGAACGTGGTGTGGATCCGGCCGTCCGCGCCGATCTCGCGGATCAGCCCCGCGACCGTGGTGCGCAGCCGCGCCTGGTCGCGGTGCCGCAGCAGCACCTGCGGGAGGCCGTTGTCGGTCTGGGCGGCGAGCCAGGTCAGCGCGTCCACGTCGGTGGAGTACCCGGATTTGATCTTCTTGGTCTTCGGCAGGTTCAGCTCGCCGAACAGCACCTCCTGGAGCTGCTTCGTCGAGCCGGGGTTGAAGCGGCGGCCGGCGATCTCGGCGGCCTCGGCGGCGGCGCGCTCCATCGCGTCGGCGAAGTGCCGCTCCAGCTCCTCCAGCAGGGCGGCGTCCACCTGGATCCCGGCGCGCTCGGCGCGGGCGAGCAGGTCCGACAGCGGCAGCTCGACGTCGCGGAGGACCTCGTCCATGCCGGTGGAGGCGAGGTCGTCCGCGAACTTCCCGGCGAGGTCGAGGACGGCGCGGGCGCTCAGCATCAGCCCCGCCGCGCCGCCGGCGGGCGGGCGGCGGCCCAGGTGGCGGCCCGCGAGATCGGCGATCCCGTAGGCGGCCAGGCCGGGAAGCAGCAGGTAGGCGGCCAGCGCCACGTCGGTCGCGACGCCGGCGAGCCGCCGGCCGCGCTCGCCGAGCACGCGCAGCAGCGACTTCACGTCGTGCAGCGCCTTCGGACGCCCGGGGTCGGCCAGCCAGCCCGCGAAGGCGCGCTCGTCGTCCGGGGCGAGGGCGGACGGGTCGAACGCGGCCGCGTGCCCGTCGCCGCCGGCCAGCGCGATCAGCGCGACGTCGCCTTCACCGCGCGCCCACGCGGCGTCGGCGGCGAGCCCGGTCGGGCCGGTCGCGTGCTCCCGGAGCCAGCCGGCGAGCTCGCCCGGCCCGAGCTCGCGGCCCCGCACCGGTTCGGGCCGTGCC
Organism: Spirillospora sp. NPDC127506; assembly: GCF_040302145.1. NCBI lineage: Bacteria > Bacillati > Actinomycetota > Actinomycetes > Streptosporangiales > Thermomonosporaceae > Spirillospora > Spirillospora sp. NPDC127506. The sequence continues at coordinate 52,314 of NZ_JBEORG010000029.1, forward strand.
GCGTCCGGGGCGCGGCCGCCGCCGGGGTCGGCGGCGAAGAGGCGCTGCCGGAGGCTGGCGTTGCGGAACTCCAGCTCGTCCAGCAGCGAAGTGAACGCGGGCAGGTCGTAGGGGCGGCGCCGCAGGTCGGCGGGCGCCACCGGCAGGTCCACGTCCCGGACGAGCTCGGTCAGCCGCCGGTTGAGCCGCACCGTGCCGAGCGCGCCGCGCAGCCTCTCCCCGGCCTTGCCCCGCACCTCCCCGGCGCGGGCGAGCAGCTCGTCGAGCGACCCGAACTCGCGCACCCACTTCGCGGCCGTCTTCTCCCCGATGCCGGGGATGCTCGGCAGGTTGTCGGACGGGTCGCCGCGCAGCGCCGCGAAGTCGGGGTACTGCGCGGGCGTCAGCCCGTACTTCTCGCGCACCGCCTCCGGCGTGTACCGGACCATCTCCGCGGCCGTCCGGTAGAAGTACAGGACGGTGACGTCGTCGCTGACGAGCTGGAGGGCGTCCCGGTCGCCGGTGACGATCAGCACGTCCATGCCGTCCGCCTCCGCCGCCGCCGCGAGGGTCGCGATCACGTCGTCGGCCTCGTAGCCGGGCGCCCGCAGCACCGGCACGCTCATCGCGGCGAGCAGCCGGTCCAGGACGGGGAGCTGCGCGCCGAACTCCGCCGGCGACCGCGACCGGTTCGCCTTGTACTCCGGGAACGCCTCGGCGCGGAACGTCCGCCGCCCCACGTCGAACGCGACGGCCGCGTGCGTCGGGCGCTCGTCCCGCAGCACGTTCGCCAGCATGTTCGCGAACCCGTACACGACGTTCGTCGGCTGCCCGGCCGTGGTGCTGAAGTTCTCCACCGGAAGGGCGTAGAACGCCCGGTAGGCCAGCGAGTGGCCGTCCAGGAGCAGCAGGCGCGGCCGGTCGGTCATGCCTCACATCCTGGCACCGGGGAAGGGGGCATGGAACGGCGGCACGAGGTGTTGGGAGACGACATGGACAAGATCGAACTGGGCCGGCTCGGCGTCTGGCGGCCGTGGAGCATGCTGGACGAGGACCTGGCGAAGGACATCGAGGACCTCGGCTACGGCGCCGTCTGGATAGGCGGGTCGCCGCGCGGCGACCTCAAGATCGCCGAGCGGCTGCTCGCGGCGACGGACCGGCTCGTGATCGCGACCGGCGTCGTGAACATGTGGGCGACGCCGGCCGAGGAGGTCGCCGCGTCCTACCACCGGCTCGGCGGCGCGTACGGCGGGCGGTTCCTGCTCGGCGCCGGGATCGGCCACCCGGAGGCGACCCGGGAGTACCGCAGCCCGTACGAGACGATCGTCCGGTACCTCGACGACCTGGACGCCGCCGGCGTCCCGGCGAGCGGGCGGGTGCTGGCGGCGCTCGGGCCGAAGGTGCTGCGGCTGGCGGCGGAGCGCACGGCGGGCGCGCACCCGTACTTCACGACGCCCGAGCACACCCGCGAGGCGCGGGAGACGCTGGGCGCGGGCCCGCTCCTGGTCCCCGAGCAGAAGGTGGTGCTCGACACCGACGCCGGCCGCGCCCGCGCGCTGGCCCGCGAGACCGCCCGCAGGTACCTCGGGCTCCGCAACTACGTGAACAACGTCAAGCGGCTCGGTTTCACCGACGAGGACGTGGCGGGCTCCGGCAGCGACGCGCTGGTGGACGCGCTGATCGCGCACGGCGACGCGGCGGCGCTGGCGGCGCGGGTGGCGGCGCACCTGGACGCGGGCGCCGACCAGGTGGCGGTCCAGGTGCTGGGCGAGGACGACCCGCGCCCGGCGCTGCGCGGGATCGCCGAGGCGCTCGCCTAGGCACTGTGCGAGGCACTGTGCCCGCTTGAGGCACTGTGCCCGCTGAAGGCGCTGCCCGCTTGAAAAGGTGAGGGACGCGCCCGGAGCGGACGCGTCCCTCTACGCGTGTGCCTCTACGCGTGTGCCTTACGCGAGTCCCTTCATGGTATGGCCGGTGTCACCGGGTCGCGTGGCCGCCGATCTCGGCCGGGGCGACGCGCTTCTTCGCCTGCGCCGGGGCGCGCCTGGCCAGCTCGTTGCCGTTGACCGTCAGCGTGCTGTGCGCGAACAGCTGGGTGACCGCGGCGGTGGCGTCGATCATCTGGTCGAAGCCCTTGAGGTTCACGTTGTCGTACCGGTCGCACACCGAGTGGTAGCAGGGGTCGTAGGCCACCCCGGCCGTGCCGCCGTAGGTCTTCGCCTGCTCGGGCGTCTTGATGCCCTCGGCGCCGGTGAACACGCCGCCGGCCGGGATGCCCGCGGTGATGAACGCGTTGTAGTCGGACCGCCCGTTGAACGGCGTCGGGTCGGTGGCGAGGCCCCGGCTCGCGAAGTAGTCGTTGAACGCCTTCTCGATCGCGCCGGACCCGGCGGGCGGCTCGACGTTGTTCTCGCCCGCGCTGTCGTCGCCGTCGTAGACGAAGTTGACGTAGTTCGGCGAGGCGAGCATGTCGAAGTCGAGCATCAGCGCGATCTTGTCGCGCCCGGCCTGCGGGAGGTTGTCGACGTAGTACTGGGAGCCGAGCAGGCCCTCCTCCTCGGCGCCCCAGAACGCGAACCGCACCTTGTTGCGGAGCTGCGGGCCGAGCTTGTTGATCTGCTTCGCCATCTCCAGCAGCGTCGCGGTGCCCGAGCCGTCGTCGTTGATGCCGGGACCCTCGGTGACGCTGTCGTTGTGGGCGCCGACCACCACGACGTTGTCGGCGCGGCCGCGCTTGGTGTCGGCGATGACGTTGGCGGTCCCGCGCTTCTCGTTGAGCGTCTCGGTCTTCACGCGCAGCGTCACGCCGCCGTTGTTCGCCTGGTCGACGAGCGCCTTCCCGATCGCGTTGGTCGGGCCGACGACCGGGATGCCGTACGGCTTGGTCAGCGTGCCCGCGACGGGGCCGGGCTGGTCGGGGAGCTGGTAGATGACCACGGCGGACGCGCCGGCGGCGATGGCGTTGTCGGTCTTCACGGAGAAGAAGCAGCCGCCGCGCTGGATCAGCGCGATGTGGCCCGCCGGGAAGCCGGTGAAGTCGTCGGCCTCGCAGCCGCTGCCGACCCCGGTGGCGTCCGTGTCGACGGGCGTGGCGGCGGCGGTGACGTCGCCGGTCCCGGAGTACTGGAAGGTCGCGAAGTCGGTGTCCGGGGCGAACGTCTTCTGCTCCGGCGCGGTCTCGGCGAAGACCGGCTCCGCGGTCTCCTGCCAGAAGTCGAACGTGAACCTCTGCACCGTGGGCTTGTAGCCGGCCCGCTTGAGCTGGTCGGCGATGTACTTGATGGTGATCTCGCTGCCGGGGAGCCCGGCGGCCCGGTTGCCGCCGTTGGCGTCCGCGATCTTCTGCAGGTTCAGCTGGTGATGGCGGACGTTCTTCAGCTTGACCAGCCGGGCCAGCTTGGAGTGGGCCGGCTTGGCGTGGGCCGGTCCGGCGGCCTGGGCCGGTACCGCGGCCACGGTCGTGGCGGCGAGCGACAGCCCGGTGAGGGCGGCGAGCGCGGCTCTGCGCATGACTAGGTCTCCGTTTGTGGGGGGACGAAGCAACCCGAAGCTTGACACGCGTCAATTCACACAACAAGACACGACTTAGCATCAAAACGGCCAATATTGGCCTCTTTTTCATCTCAGCTCACAAGATCGACATTTCGTATGCGGTCACCGTCCGTCCCGGAGCACCGCACCGCTCGTGTCGATCAACGACGGGACGGCTCGGGCGCGTTCTCCAAGGTCAACTGGGAATGGCGGCGGATTGCACCACATTGACCTGCGGAAACGCCCGCAACCGCGCGGCTGCCCCGCGGTGGCCCCCGGCCGCGCCCGCCGGCCCGCCCCGTGCTTCCCCGGATACGAGTTCCAGCAGGTGAAGCCGCTGGCAGCGGACAAAACGGCGTGAGTATGCTTCGTCACCCTTGCAGGTGGCCGCCGACGATCAGGAGTGGGCCGTTGTCGAGTCCCGAACAGGTGCGCAGATCCCACGGGCGTCCGCACACGCGTCCGATCGGGCGGAGGATCGTCCTGCTCCTGGCGGTCCCGCTCGTGTCGCTCGTGGCCCTGTGGACGTTCTCGGCCGTTCCGGCGCTGAACGAGGCGATCCAGCGGAACCAGTACGCCGGGAACCGGGAACGCGCCGGCGACCCGGCCACCCGCGCCATGCAGGCCGTCCAGGACGAGCGCGCCGCCGCGGTCACCGCGCTGGTGTCGCCGTCGCCCGCCACCACCCGGAAGTTCCGGGAGGCGACCCAGAAGACCGAGAGCGCGGTGGCCTCGTTCCGCAAGACGGCGCTCTCCCCCGAGGCCACGAAGCATCTGACCGAGAGCGAGATCCAGCGCACCCGGAACGTCGGCAACCAGCTCGACCAGCTGGCCAGCATCCGGTCGCAGATCACCGCGCAGAACGTCTCGCCGCTGGACGCCATCAACGCCTACAGCACCGCCTTCGACAACACGATCCGGCTGCTGACCACGCTGGTGACCCTCGACGACGTCAGCGTGGTCCAGCAGACCAACGGCCTGCTGTACATGTACTGGGCGCGCGACTTCATGCTGCGCGAGGACACGCTGCTGACCGCGCTCGGCGGCGGCCGCCTGAAGGCCGGAACCCGCGCCGCGTTCGCCCAGTGGGCGGGCACCCGCGCCCAGCTGGTCGACCTCGGCATGACCGGGCTCGCCGGGGACATGGCCAAGACGATGAGCCGGCTGGTGAACTCGCCCGCCTACGCCGACTTCGTCGAGCTGGAGTCCTCCGTCGTCCAGCGCGGCCGGACGCCCGACCCGCGGCGCTGGCGCGCCGTGACCGGGGCGGCCGGGCAGGTGTGGCTCGGCACCACCGCCAAGGCCGGCGAGCAGCTCCAGCACGACGAGGTCGAGCCCGCCGGCGACGCGATCATGCTGCGGGTGTACCTGGCGGGCGGGGTCGGGCTGCTCGCCGTCATCGCCTCCATCGTGCTGTCGCTGCTGTTCGCCCGCCGGCACGCCGACGAGCTGCGGCGGCTGCAGCGGTCGGCGCAGGAGCTGGCGAACGAGCGGCTGCCCCGCGTCGTCGCGCGGCTGCGGCGCGGTGAGCGGGTGGACCTGGAGGCCGAGACGCCCCGCCCCGCGGCCGGGAAGACCCGGGAGGTCGCACTGGTCAGCGAGGCGTTCGAGACCGTCCAGCGGCAGGCGATCCGCACCGCGATCGGCGAGGCGGAGCTGCGCGCCAGCATCAACCGGGTCTTCGTCAACCTTTCGTGGCGCAGCCAGTCGCTGCTGCACCGGCAGCTGCGGCTGCTGGACCAGATGGAGCGGCGCGCGTCCAGCTCCGAGGAGCTGGACGACCTGTTCCGCCTCGACCACCTCACGACCCGCATGCGGCGGCACGCCGAGGGCCTGGTCATCCTGTCCGGCTCGCCGACCGTCCGCGCGTGGGACCACCCGGTCGCCGCGGAGGACGTGGTGCGCGCCGCGATCGCCGAGGTCGAGGACTACACGCGCATCGAGGTGACCGGCGCGTCGTCGGCCGCGGTCACCGGCGACGTGGTCGCCGACGTCATCCACCTGCTCGCGGAGCTGATCGAGAACGCCACCGCCTTCTCGCCGCCGACCACCGAGGTCACCGTCAAGGTCGAGACCGTCGCCAACGGGCTCGCGGTGGAGGTCGTCGACCGCGGCATCGGCCTGCACCCCGACGAGATGAACGCGCTCAACCAGCGGCTCGCCAGCGCCGTGGAGTTCGACCTCGTCGACACCGAGCGGCTCGGCCTGTTCGTCGTCGCGCGGCTGGCGGCCCGGCACGACATCAAGGTCTCGCTGCAGCCGTCGGCGTACGGGGGGACGACCGCGATCGTGCTGATCCCGCACTCCCTCGTGGTCATGGACGACCAGTGGCAGGCGATCGGCGACGCCGGCGTGACGCAGCCCGTCGCGTCCGGTGCGGGCGCGCCGCGGCTCGGCCGCCCGATCCGCCCCGCGCTGCCCGGCCCGCCGGCGCGCCCGCCGCGGCACGGCCCGCCGGACGCGCCGCCACCGGTGTCCTTCAACGGCCCGCCCGACGCGTACGAGCCGCCGGGCTCCGCCCGCGAGGCTCCGGACGCCTACGACGCGCCCGCCTATGATGCGCCGGTCTACGATGCGCCCGCCTTCGACGCCTCCGGGTCCTTCGACGCCTTCACGGCGCCCGGCGCCTTCGAGGCGCCGGGTTCCCCCGACGCGTCCGGCTCCTTCGAACCGCCGGTCGCCTTCGACGCGTCGGGTTCCCGCGACGCACCCGCCTCGTACGATCCGCCGGTCTCGTTCGAGCCGTCCGGACGCGCCAATGGCCGGACCCGGCCGCCGGCGGCGGATCCGGAACCGGCCGAGGTGGAGGACAGCGAGGTCACCGGCCGCCTCCCGCGCCGGGTGCGGCAGCGCAACCTCGCCCCTCAGCTGCGCAAACGCCTGGCGGCCGCGCGGCCGGAGGAGGCCGACCGGGCGGAGGAGGACTTCGATGAGCCGAGTCCGGAGCTCAGCCGCGATCTGATGGCCTCGCTACAGTCTGGTTGGCTGCGCGGCAGGACCGCCGACGACGAACCGGGCGATCTCGATCCACGTGACGAATGGGGGGAATCATGACACGGCAGGGCCACGCCACCGGCGAGCTCGACTGGCTGCTCGAGGATCTGGTGCAACGGGTCGGCGAGGTCCGCCAGGCCGTCCTGCTGTCCCGCGACGGCCTGGTCATGGGGGCCTCGGGGGACGTCACCCGCAAGGACGCCGAGTTCCTCGCGGCGCTGTCGTCGGGCTTCCACAGCCTCGCCAACGGCGCCCGCGAGCACTTCCAGGCCAAGCAGGTCCGGCAGACCGTGGTGGAGCTGGACGACAAGCTGTTCTTCGTCATGCCGGCCGGCAACGGGAGCTGCCTGGCGGTGCTCAGCGACGCCGGCGGCAACGCCGGGCTCGTCGCCTACGAGACCACGATGCTGATCAAGCGGGTGCGGCGGGCGCTGTCGGCGGCGCCGCGCGCCGAGTCCGGGAGCGCGCCGCTGCAGCCGGGTGCCTCGGGCTGACCGACCGTGGAGATTCCGAGAGAGCGCTGGATCGGGCGGGACGCCGGCCCGGTCGTGCGGCCGTACGCGATGACCCGCGGGCGCACCCGCCCCCGCGGGCTCGTCGTCGACCTGGTGACGATCCTGGTCGCGACCGGCCGCACCCCGGGCGACCGGGTGTGGCTGTCGCGCGAGCAGCGGCGGCTGCTGGAGCTGTGCCGGCAGCCGTCGACCCCGGCCGACCTGGCCTCGGAGACCGACCTGCCGTTCCGGGTGGTGCAGATCCTGCTGGAGGACCTGCACCAGTACGGCCTGATCGAAGAGGTCCACCAGGCGGCCGAGCCGTCCGACCGTCCCGACCCCCGCATCCTGATGAGAGTGCTCGATGAACTTCGCCGCCTCTAACCCGTCCGTGACGTACGCGCCGGACGACGACGTCCCCCTGCACACGCTCAAGGTGCTGGTGGCCGGCGGATTCGGCGTGGGCAAGACGACCCTCGTCGGCGCGGTGAGCGAGATCCGCCCGCTGCGCACCGAGGAGACCCTCACCGACGCCTCCGTCGGGGTGGACGACCTCGGCGGCGTGGAGAACAAGACGACCACGACCGTCGCGATGGACTTCGGGCGGCTGACGTTCTCCGGCGGCGTCCGGCTGTACCTGTTCGGGACGCCCGGCCAGGAGCGGTTCTGGTTCATGTGGGACCAGATCGCCTACGGCGCGGTCGGCGCGATCGTGCTGGTCGACACCCGCCGGCTCAGCACGAGCTTCGCGTCCATCGACTTCTTCGAGCAGCGGGAGATCCCGTTCGTCGTCGCCGCGAACCAGTTCGACGGCGCCCGCCGCTACAGCATCGAGGAGATCCGCGACGCGCTCGACGTCGACCGGGACGTGCCCGTCCTGCTGTGCGACGTGCGGAGCCGGGAGATGGCGCGGGGCGTGCTGATCGCGCTGGTCGAGCACGCCCTCCAGGCGGCGCGGAGCTGACTACCCGGCGGCCATCCGGGCGACGATGAGGGAGGCCAGCGCGGCGTAGGCGGCCGAGTCGTCCATCCCCGTCTGCGCCTTGATCTCGCCGCGGTGGATGGACTCCATCACCTGCCCGGCGACCGCGCCGACGAACGCGGCGTCCGCGTCCTCGGCGGCCTCCCGGACCAGGCCCTGCACGCGCCGCACGGCGAACCGCGTGTTCTGCTTGTAGATCTCGCGGGCCGGGGCGAACGCGTCCAGGTCGGCGAAGAACGCGGGCGACGCCGGCGCCAGCTCCTCGGAGATCGCGCGCAGGTACACGCCCACCCGCTCGCGCGGATCGCCGCCGGCGTCGAGGGCGGCCTCGACGCGCTCGGCCGCCCGCCGGAAGAACGCGCGCACGACCGCCACGATGATCTGCTCCCGGCTCGCCGCGACCGAGTACAGCGTGCTCTTCGAGCAGCGCAGCAGCGCGGCCAGGTCGGCGACGCTCAGCTCGGCGAACCCGCGGTCGAGGAAGACGTCCATGAGCCGCCCGATCAGCGCCTCCCGGCGCCGCGCCGCCCGCGTGACGCGCTCGTCCGCGGCCCTCCCAACCACCGGGGTCATGCGCCGACAGTACCAAAGAAGGTTCTCCGGTACCGGCTTTGGTACCGTTGGAGGGCCGAAAGGAGCCCGCCCATGCCCGCCACCCGGCACCTGCCGACCCCGGAGTCCGAGGACCTGATCGCGCTCACCCGCGACATCGCGGCCAAGGAGCTGGCGCCGCGCGTCGCCGGCGACGAGCGCGCCGGCGCCTTCCCCCGCGACGTGTTCACGACGCTGGGCCGGGCCGGGCTGCTGACGCTCCCCTACCCGGAGGAGTTCGGCGGCGGCGACCAGCCGTACGAGGTCTACCTCCAGGTCCTGGAGGAGATCGGCGCCGTCTGGGCCAGCGTCGGCGTCGGCGTCAGCGTGCACGCGCTGTCCTGCTTCCCCCTGTTCGCCTACGGCACCGACGAGCAGCGCGCGGAGTGGCTCCCCGGCATGCTGTCCGGCGAGCAGCTGGGCGCGTACTGCCTCTCCGAGGCCCACGCGGGCTCCGACCCGGCTGCGATGCGGGCCAGGGCCGTCCGCGACGGCGACTCCTACGTCCTCAACGGCGCCAAGGCGTGGACGACCCACGGCGGCGAGGCCGACTTCTACACCGTCATGGCCCGCACGTCCGACGACGGGGCGCGCGGCATCTCCTGCTTCCACGTCCCCGCGGGCACCCCCGGCCTGGAGTTCGACCCGCCGGAGGACAAGATGGGCCTGATGGGCTCCACCACGGCCACCGTCCGCCTGGAGGACGCCCGCGTCCCCGCCGCCAACCTGATCGGCGCCGAGGGCCAGGGCCTGTCCATCGCCCTCGCCGGCCTCGACGCCGGCCGCCTCGGCATCGCGGCCGTCGCCACCGGCCTCGCCCAGGGCGCGCTCGACCACGCCGTCGCCTACGCCAAGCACCGCGAGGCGTTCGGCAAGGCGATCATCGACCACCAGGGCCTGGCGTTCGTCCTCGCCGACATGGCGGCCGCGATCGAGTCGTCCCGCGCGACCTACCTGTCCGCCGCCCGCCTGAAGGACGCGGGCCGCCCCTACGGCCGCGAGGCGTCCATCGCCAAGCTGATCGCCACCGACAACGCCATGAAGGTCACCACCGACGCCGTCCAGGTCCTCGGCGGGGCCGGGTACACCCGCGACTTCCCCGTGGAGCGCTTCATGCGCGAGGCGAAGGTCATGCAGATCTTCGAAGGCACCAACCAGATCCAGCGCCTGGTGATCTCCCGCCACCTCGCCCGGGCCCGTTGACCGCCGGCCCGGTCAGAGGCGGACGTACTCGTAGTCGAACGGCTTCCCGTTGATGCCGTTGCGGGGCGGGGCGATCCAGGCGGCGATCTTGCCGCGCTCGTGGACGGGGCGCATCAGCGAGCGGACGTGGGTCTTGTCGACCTCGGTCGGCAGCCAGGCGCCCTTGCGCTCCTCCCATTCGGCGGCGGAGAGGATCTCGCCGTCCGGGGTGGCCTCGACGCCGGCGAACGCGCCGACCTTGCGGTTGAAGGCGACGCTCGGCAGGTAGAGGCGCTGCGGGAGGCCCGCGTCGGCGAGGATCCGGTTCCACCGGTTGACGCCGCTCTGGCAGTCGGAGATGTACTCGCGGCGCAGGTCGGTGTTCAGGCCGGTGAGCGCGGCGACCTCCTTCTGGCCGACGGCGCCGTCGACGAGGGCGTCCACCATGATGGCGTCGTCGGTGAGGCGGTGGTCGTCCTTGCGGCGGCCCTCCATCCAGCGGCCCTTGAGCCCGGCCGTGTAGTAGTTGGCGACGTTGCTGGACGTCTCGGAGCCGAACAGGTCGAGCGACACCGAGTAGTGGAAGTTCAGGTACTTCTGGATGACGTCCAGGGAGATGCCGCCGTGCGGGGCGACGTCGTCGGTGTCGTGCTGCTTCATCAGCTCGACGGTCCGCTCCACGACCCGGTCGATGCCCGTGGTGCCGACCATCATGTGGTGGGCCTCTTCCTTGAGCATGAACTCGCAGGTCCGGGACAGCGGGTCGAAGCCGGACTCCTTCAGCGTGCCGAGCTGGTACTTGCCGTCCCGGTCGGTGAAGTAGGTGAACATGAAGAACGACAGCCAGTCGGGCGTCTCCTCGTTGAAGGCGCCCAGGATGCGGGGCGACTCCTCGCTGCCGGAGTTGCGGTGCAGGAGCTCTTCGGCCTCTTCGCGGCCCTCGCGTCCGAAGTAGGCGTGCAGGAGGTAGACCATCGCCCACAGGTGGCGTCCTTCTTCCACGTTCACCTGGAAGAGGTTGCGCAGGTCGTAGAGGCTGGGCGCGGTCGCGCCGAGGTTGCGCTGCTGCTCGACGGACGCCGGCTCGGTGTCGCCCTGGATGACGATGAGGCGCTGCAGGTCGGCGCGGTACTCGCCCGGCACCTTCTGCCAGGCGGGCTCGCCCTTGTGCTCGCCGAAGCCGATGCGCCGGTCGCCGTCGCGTTCGGCGAGGAAGATGCCCCACCGGTAGTCCTTCATCGCGACGTGCCCGAAGTGCGCCCAGCCCTCGCGGCCGACGTTGACGGCGGTGCGCAGGTAGACGTCCCTGGTGGGCAGGGACGGGCCCATCGACTCCCACCAGTTCAGGAAGTTCGGCTGCCAGGACTCCAGCGCCCGCTGGAGGCGCCTGTCCTCGTGCAGGTCGACGTTGTTCGGGATCTTCTCCGTGTAGTCGGCCGTGGTGGGCATGGGGTCAGACTCGCTTTCGGTCGAAGTCGGGGCGCTGGCCGGTGCCGTAGCGGCGCAGCGCGCCGTCGGGGCCGGACGCGTTCGGGCGGGTGAAGATCCAGTTCTGCCAGGCGGTGAGCCGTCCGAAGATCTTGGTCTCCATGGTCTCCGGGCCGGGGAAGCGGTAGTTGGCCTCCAGCCCGGTCAGCGCGTCGGGGCTGAAGCTGGCCCGCTCCTCGATCGCGATGCGGACCTCCTCGTCCCAGTCGATGTCGTCGGGCGCGAAGGTGATCAGGCCGAGGCGCTCGGCGTCCGCGGCCTCCAGCGGCTTGCCGGCCGCGTCGCGGACGGCGGCGAGGGCCTCGTCGTCGCCGAGGAAGCGGGTCGCGAGGCGGGTGAGGCCGTTGCCCATCGGGAGCGGGCCGAGGTTCATGGCGTCCACGGTGATCGTCGCGGGGTCGGCGTCCGGGTCGACGTCCTCGAAGACGCCGTCGAGCTGGTAGGTGCGGTCGGCGGCGAGCGCGACCTCCAGGAGGGAGCCGGCGAAGCAGGAGCCCGGTTCGATCAGGGCGATGAGGCTGCGGCTGGTCACGTCCAGGCGCTTCAGGGTCCGCTTCAGGTAGTGAATGATCTCGTTGGCGAGCCAGTCGCCCGCGTTGTCGAGCAGCAGCCGGTCATGGGCGAGGACGTGCTCGGCCCTGCCGGTGGTGCGGAACACCCAGGTGCCGAGCTCCAGCTCGTTGGTGCGCAGGTCGAGGATCAGGTCGTCCAGCTCCCGCGTCATGGCCAGCGTCCAGAACTCCTCGCGGTGGAAGTCCTCCGGGGGCGCGTCCGGGCCGGCGATCGTGATCTCGGCGGCGCCCGCGTCGCGGTCCAGCCGGGCCGACACGTGCCGGTAGGCGATGGACTCGCCGGTGCGCTCCTTGGCGAGCGGGGTCAGCGGGACGCCCTCGGCGCCGGCCGGGCGGGACGAGCGGGCCGCCAGCTCCCTGGCGCGTTCCGCGACGGTCGCGTCCCAGGCCGTGCGGGGCACCGCCTCGTCGACCAGCCGCCACGCGACGGCCTTCTTGCCGCCGAGCCCCTCCGCCTTGGTGGAGAAGTAGTCGGCGCGGTCGCGGCGGACGCGCCGCTTGTCCGACACGCGGGTGAGGCCGCCGGTGCCGGGCAGGACGCCGAGCAGCGGCAGCTCCGGCAGCGACACCGCCGACGACCGGTCGTCCACGAGCATGATGTGCTCGCAGGCGAGGGCCAGCTCGTAGCCGCCGCCGGACGCGGTGCCGTTGACGGCCGCCAGGTACGTCTGGCCCGAGTTCGCCGTCGCGTCCTCGATGCCGTTGCGGGTCTCGTTGGTGAACTTGCAGAAGTTCACCTTCCAGGCGTGCGGGGACGCGGCGAGCATCCGGATGTTGGCGCCCGCGCAGAAGATCTTCTCCTTGCCGCTGGTGATCACGACCGTGCGGACGCCGGGATGCTCGAAGCGGAGCCGCTGGACGGCGTCGTACAGCTCGATGTCCACGCCGAGGTCGTAGGAGTTGAGCTTCAGCTCGTAGCCGGGGACCAGGCCGCCCTGCTCGTCCACGGCCATCGTGAGGGTGGCGACGGGCCCGTCGACGTCCAGGCGCCAGTGCCGGTAGCGGGCCGGGTCCGTCCGGAACTCGACGTGCATGGGTGCTCCTCCGCTCTGTCCGTACCCTCATGCTCCACAGAACTCAGTCACCACGTCAAGAGTTTGTAGCATGTTGACCCGCGAGCCGCCCCTGGCGGGAGCGGCCGGGCGCCGCCGGATGCCCGCTCAGCGCGCGTTCAGCAAGGTCGCGGCCATCTCGCGGACGGCGAAGCGGCGCAGCTTGCCGGTGGGCGTCGTCGGGAGCTTGTCCACGATCAGCACCTCGCGGGGCCGCTTGAACGACGCGAGCCCGGCCCGGCAGAAGTCGATCAGCTCCGCCGGCTCGGCGGCGGCGCCCTCCTTGAGGACGACGGCGGCGACCGGCTTGTCCAGCCCGTCGGCGTCCGGCAGCCCGACCACCGCGACCATCGCGACCGCCGGATGCTCCAGCAGCCGCCCCTCCACCTCGGCCGGCGACACCCAGATCCCGCCGGCCTTGAGCATGTCGCCGGTCCGGCCGAGGCAGGTGTAGTAGCCGTCCGCGTCCCGCACGTAGGTGTCGCCGGTGCGCAGCCACTCCCCCTGGAACACCTTCCGGGTGGTGTCGGTGCGGCACCAGTAGCCCGTCGCGATCGACTCGCCCTTCACCAGCAGCGAGCCCGGCGTGCCCGGCGCGACCTCGTTCCCGTCGGCGTCCACGATCCGCAGCTCGTAGCCGGGGACCGCGGTGCCCGTCGTCCCCGGGCGGACCTCGCCCGGGCGGTTCGACAGGAAGATGTGCAGGCACTCCGTCGAGCCGATCCCGTCGATGATCTCCACGCCGTACCGCTCGGTGAAGCGGCGGCACAGCTCGGCGGGCAGCGGCTCGCCCGCCGACACCGCCAGCCGGACGGACGCGAACGCCTCGACCGGCACGCCGGCGTTCAGGATCGCCGCGTAGAAGGTGGGGACGGCGAAGAACAGCGTCGGGCGGTACTCGGCCAGCCGCTCCGCCACCGACGCGGGCGTCGGCGGGCCGGGGTCCAGGATCGAGGTCGCGCCCGCGGAGAGCGGGAAGAACAGCGAGTTGCCGATCCCGTAGGCGAAGAACAGCTTGGCCACCGAGTAGCAGCGGTCGTCGGGCCTGATGCCGAGGACCTGGCGGCCGTAGGTCTCCACGACGTGCCGGATGTTGGCGTGCCGGTGCATCGCGCCCTTCGGCTTGCCGGTCGTCCCGGACGTGTAGAGCCACAGCGCGCTGGAGTCGTCCGAGGTCAGGTAGGGGTCGGCCAGTTCCCCGCCGCGCTCGCGGCCCGCAGCGACCAGGTCCTCGAAGGGGCTCACCTCCACGCCGGACGGCGCCTGCAGACCCGTGCCCCCCTCACCCGCGCCCCCCTCACCCGTGCCCCCCTCGCCCGCGCCGGCCTCGACCGCGACGCGCCGGACGCCCGGCGCGTGCGCGAGCGCCGCCTCGGCCGCGACCGCGAACCGGTCGCTGACCAGCAGCACCCTGGCCCGCGCGTCGTTGAGCAGCGCGGCCAGCTCGGTGCCGGTCAGCATCGTCGACACCGGCACCGGGACGGCGCCGAGCCGCATCGCGCCGAGGATCGCGGCGGCCATGTACGGCCCGTCGGCCATGAACAGGACCACCCGCTCCTCGGCCCGCATGCCCCACGCCTCCAGGCCCGCCGCGACCTGCCCGGCGAGCTCCGCGAGCTCGGCGTAACTGAGGTCGCCGCCCGGCCCGGTGAGGGCCGTCCGGCCGGCGCCGCCGGGCCGGGAGGCCGCCTGGAGCAGGTACTCGGAAGCGTTGAACGTGGCGGGCGCGGCCGGGGCGGTCGCGGTTTCGGCGGGCGCCGTTTCAGCGGTCATCGGGGGTCTCCAGTCGCCGGGAACCGTGGCACTTATGCTCTACATGGACGAAACGCCAGTCAATAGACTTGTCGAATGATGGTCTGCGGAAAGGGGACGGGCGCGATACTGGACAGCGTTCCATGGACGGCCGCGCCCCTGAAGGGCTGAGAAGGAGAAGCAGATGGCCCGATCCGGCGGGGACGCGGCGCGGCCCCAGTTCCGGCGCCGCCGCGAGCTGGGCGCGGCGAGCGCCAGGTCGCTGCTGCTGACCGTGCTCGGCGAGTTCGTCCTGCCCGGCGGCGAACCGGTGTGGACGGCGGCGTTCCTGCGGGCGCTGGGGCTGCTCGGCGTGGAGGAGAAGGCCGTCCGGCAGGCGCTCGCGCGCAGCGCCGCCGAGGGCTGGCTCGCCGGGGAGCGGCGCGGCCGGCGCACCGCCTGGCGGCTCACCCCGGCCGGCGAGCGGCTGCTCACCGACGGCACCGAGCGGATCTACGGCTTCGGCGAGCCGGTCGGCGAGTGGGACGGGCGGTGGCTGCTGGTCCTCGCGACCGTCCCGGAGACCAGCCGCAGGCTCCGCCACCTGCTGCGGACGCGGCTCGCGTGGAGCGGGCTCGGCAACCTCTCCCCCGGCGTGTGGGTGAGCCCGCATCCCGAACGCGAGCCCGAGGTGCGGGACGTGCTGGCGGAGATCGGCGTCGCCGACACCTCCACGCTGTTCACCGGGCGGCTCGGCGACCTGGCGGAGGCGCGGCGCGTGGCCCGGCAGGCGTGGGACCTGGACGAGATCGAGCTCGCCTACGAGGACTTCCTGGACGCCGTCCGCAGCCTGCGCCCCGCCGACGATCCGGGCACGTTCGCGGCGCACACGCGGCTCGTGCAGGAATGGCGCCGGTTCCCGTTCCTCGACCCCGGCCTGCCGGCGGAGCTGCTGCCGGACGACTGGAGCGGCTCGCAGGCGTACACGCTGTTCCACGAGCGCCACGACACCTGGCGGCCCGTCGCCGACCGCCAGTGGAAGGCGATGAGCGGCGACTGACCCCTGCCCGGTCCCCGAGCGGGGCCGGACCTGCGGCGGGAACTAGACCTGCGGGGAGAGTCTCAGCAGGTTGACGGTGCCCTCGGCGACGACGCGGTCCTTCTCATCGGTGATCGTCGACTGCCAGGTCACGTGGTCGTCCACCCGGTCGACCGGGCGGGCGCGGGCCACCAGGCGGCCGCCGCGCACGGCGCGGATGAACCGCGTGTGGTTGCTGATCCCGACGACCTGGTTGTCGAGGCCGACGGTGAGGGCCGCGCCCATGCTGCACACCGTCTCGGTGATCGCGCAGTACACGCCGCCGTGCACGATCCCGTACGCCTGCATGAGCTTGTCGGTGACCTCCAGCTCGGCCACGACCTCCTGGTCGGACGCCTCGGTCACGACCAGGCCGAGCGTCTGGTCCAGGGGGCCCGCGTAACCGGTGCGATCAACCGTCATCCCCCGAAGCTAACCGGCCCGCGAAATCCGCGTCAACGGAGGAGGGAACGTGTAGGAGCCGCGTCGCAGGGAAGTCGGAGGGCGTCGGCGCGGCGCATTGGAGGTCCTGGGATGAGCAGCTTGGTCGGACGGAACCTGCTCGCCGGAGCCGAAACGGACGTCGCCGCCGACGCCGGCTATACCGACCATCCGCCCAGGATGGGGTTCTTCACCGACACGTCGGTGTGCATCGGCTGCAAGGCGTGCGAGGTGGCGTGCAAGGAGTGGAACGCCATCCCCGAGGACGGCCTGAACTTCACCGGCATGTCCTACGACAACACGCAGGGCCTCGGCGCCGACACCTGGCGGCACGTCGCGTTCATCGAGCAGAACAAGCCGATGGGGCGCGCGGAGCCCGGCGTCGACCACGGCGGCTCCCCCGGCGCGGCGCCCGGCGGCGCTCCCCCCGGCGCTCCCGACGGCGCTTCCGGAGAGGGCGGCGGGACGGACTTCCGCTGGCTGATGGCGTCCGACGTCTGCAAGCACTGCACGCACGCCGCCTGCCTGGACGTCTGCCCGACCGGCTCGCTGTTCCGCACCGAGTTCGGCACGGTCGTCGTCCAGGAGGACATCTGCAACGGCTGCGGCTACTGCGTGCCCGCCTGCCCGTACGGGGTCATCGACCAGCGCAAGGAGGACGGCCGGGTCTGGAAGTGCACGCTGTGCTACGACCGGCTCGGGGAGGGCCTGGAACCGGCCTGCGCGAAGGCGTGCCCGACCGACTCGATCCAGTACGGGCCGCTGGACGAGCTGCGGGAGCGGGCCGCGGCCCGCGTCGAGCAGCTCCACGGCATCGGCGTCGAGGACGCCCGCCTCTACGGCCACGACCCGGAGGACGGCGTCGGCGGCGACGGCGCGTTCTTCCTGCTGCTGGACGAACCCGAGGTCTACGGCCTGCCGCCGGACCCGGTCGTCACCACGCGCGACCTGCCGTCGATGTGGAAGCACGCGGGCGTGGCCGCGGCCGCCCTGGTCGGCGGGCTCGCGGCCGTCTTCGCCGTCCACGGCCGCACGGGAGGGGCACGATGAAGGACTCGGGCGTCAGCAAGGAGCGCGTGTACGGCGCGCGGCCCGGCCGGGAGGCGGAGGTCGGCGGGGGCCTGCGGCCCCGCGACGGCGGGCGGCGCGGGGACCGGCGCGATGGCCGGCACGGTGGCCGGCAGGGTGGCCGGCAGGGGCGCCGGCGCGGTGGGCGCGGTGAGAAGGCGATGGTGCCGGAGGCCGAGTTCACCTCCTACTACGGCCTGCCCGTCCTGAACCCGCCGGTCTGGAAGGCCGCCGACGTCGCCGCGTACCTCTTCCTCGGCGGCCTGGCCGGCGCCGGGTCGACGATGGCCGCGGGCGCGCAGCTCACCGGGCGGCCCGCCGCCGCGCGGGCGCTGAAGATCTCCTCGCTGGCCGCCATCGCCGGATCGACGGCCGCGCTGATCCACGACCTCGGACGTCCCGCGCGGTTCTACAACATGCTGCGGGTGATGAAGCCGACCTCGCCGATGAGCATGGGATCGTGGATCCTGGCCGCCTACGGGCCGGCCGCGGGCGGCGCCGCCGTCCTGGACGCCGCGGGCCGCTTCCCGCACCTGGGCGGGGCCGCGACCGCCGTCGCCGCCGCGCTCGGCCCCGCCGTCACCGTCTACACCGCCGTGCTGATCGCCGACACCGCGGTGCCCGCCTGGCATGAGGGGCGGGGCGAGCTGCCGTTCGTCTTCGCCGGTTCGGCGACGGCCGCCGCGGCCGGGATGGCGCTGGTCGCCGCGCCCGTCCGCGAGACGGGCCCGATGCGCACCGCGGCCGTGTCCGGCGCCGCCCTGGAGCTGGCGGCGGCCCGGCTGCTGGAGCGCCGAGCCGGCCTGGCCGCCGAGCCGTACAAGAAGGGGAAGGCCGGCCGGTTCATGCGCGCGGGCGAGATCCTGTCGGCCGCGGGCACCGCCGGGAGCGTGCTGCTCGCGGGGCGCGGCCGCGCGGCGGCGGCGCTCAGCGGAGCGGCGCTCCTGGCGGGCTCGGCCTGCACGCGTTTCGGCATCTTCTACGCCGGGATCCAGTCGGCCGAGGACCCCAAGTACACCGTCGTCCCCCAGCGGGAACGCGTCGACGCGGGCGGCGCCAGGGCCACGACCTGAGCCCGCTCGCCGCCTCCGCCCCTCTTTCCTCGGCTTTCCGCTGTCACCATTCCGCAAGTCACCTTTCTGCAAGTTGATTGAAATCTTGCGCAAGCTCTTGACGGAACTGCAAGAAGAGAGCATTCTCACGGTGCTCGCGGACGGCCGTCCCCCACCCCCTCCAGGCGCCCGCCAAGCGCCTCGTGTCAGGAGTTCGCCGCATGCAACGCGTTAGAAAGCCCCGCGCAAGGGTCCTCCGCCGCCGGTCCGTGCTCGCCGCCGCCGCGCTCGTCCTCGTCGGGCCGGCGCCCGCCGCCGCCCTGCTCCCCGACTCCTCCGCCCGCGCCGCCGTTTCCCTCAACGCCGGCGACGTCACCGCCAACCTGTGGGAATGGAACTGGCCGTCGGTCGCGGCGGCCTGCACCGACCACCTCGGGCCCGCGGGGTACGGGGCCGTCCAGGTCGCGCCGCCCGCCGAGTCGGTCAGCCTCGCCTCGACGAGCGACGGCGCGCACCCGTGGTGGGAGGTGTACCAGCCCGTCTCCTACGGCCTGACCAGCCGGCTCGGCACCCGCGCCCAGTTCGCCTCCATGGTCGCCGCCTGCCACGAGGCCGGGGTCCGCGTCTACGTGGACGCTGTCATCAACCACATGGCGGGCCACAACAACACGCTCAACACCACCTACGGCGGGTCGGCGTTCGATCCCGCCGGGTTCTCCTACCCCGCCGTCCCGTACGGCTACGGCGACTTCCACCACGCCGGCGACGGGTACTGCAACGACGACGACGCGGCCATTGACGACTGGAACAACACCTCCGAGGTGCAGAACTGCGAACTGGTGTCGCTGTCCGACCTCAAGACCCAGTCGAGCTACGTCCGAGGGAAGATCGCCGGATACCTCAACGACCTGCTCGGGCTCGGCGTGGACGGCTTCCGGATCGACGCCGCCAAGCACATCGCGCAAAGCGACTTCGCCGCCATCAAGGGCATGCTCCGCACCACGACCGCCGAAGGGAAGGCCCCCTACATCGCGCAGGAGGTCGTCCCGGGGGCGAGCACCGCCGAACTGAAGCCGTCGGCGTTCACCGGGAACGGCGACGTGCTCGGCTTCTCCTACGCGCAGGGCCTGAAGACGCAGTTCCAGAACGGCACGCTGTCGAACCTGTCGGGGATCCCGTCGTGGTCGCTGGACGCGGACGGCGCCCACACCTTCGCCATGATCACCAACCACGACACCGAGCGCGACGGGTCGACGCTCAGCTACAAGAACGGCGCCGACTACGTGCTGGCCAATTACTTCATGCTGGCCTACCCGTACGGCAGGCCGTCGGTGTTCGACGGCTTCACGTGGTCGTCCGCCGGGCAGTCGCCGCCCGCCGGCTCCGGCGGCCTCGTCACGGACGCGAACTGCTCGGCCGGCTGGCAGTGCGTCACCCAGTCGACCGGGATGAAGGGCATGGTCGGCTGGCACAACGCCACCGCGTCCGCCACGACGGTGTCCGACTTCACCGCCACGGCGAGCGGCGTCATCGGGTTCCACCGGGGCTCGAAGGGCTGGATCGGGCTCAACGACTCGTCCAGCGCGTCGACCGCGACCTACCGGACGGGACTCTCGGACGGCGTCTACTGCGACGTCATCACCGGCGGCCTCGGGGCGAGCGGATGCGCGGGCACCTCGGTGTCGGTGTCCGGCGGCAACGCGACCGTGACGATCCCCGCGCACGGCGCGGTCGCGATCCACGTGAACGCCCGGTCGGGCGCGACACCGACCTCGACGCCCACCTCGACCCCCACCACCGTCTCCGACACGTTCAACGTCTACGCCACCACGACCTGGGGGACGAGCGTCTACATCGTCGGCGACATCCCGGCGCTCGGCTCTTGGGATACGTCCAAGGCGATCAAGCTCTCCCCCGACCGCTACCCGACCTGGAGCGGGACGGTGACGCTGCCGGCCGGAACCAGGATCGAGTACAAGTACATCAAGAAGACCGACGCGGGTGCCGTGACATGGGAGAACGGCGCCAACCGCACCTACACCACGGGGACGTCCGGCCACACCGCGAACGACACCTGGAGATAGCCGCTCCCGATGAAGCAGGGCCGGCCTCACCGTGTGCGGAGGCCGGCCCTGCCATCAGCCCCTGCCATCAGGCCCTGCCATCAGGCCCTGCCATCAGGCCCTGCCATCAGGCCCTGCCCGCTCGCGCTACTCGTCGGCGGTCTGCTTCGCCGGGCGCCAGAACACCGCCAGCAGCAGAGCGGCGCCGAGACCGCCGGCCGGCGCGGTGATCGCGAGGCCCGCCCAGCCGGACAGCTCGTCGGAGATCCCGAGCGCGCGGTCGAGCGACACGGCCCCGCCGCCCAGGGCGCCGAGCGCGCACGCCACCATGATGATCATCAGGACGTACTCGTAGCCCTGCCCCGGCCGGAAGATGAAGAAGCCGTTGCGCAGGTGCGCGGTGACGAACGCGACCGCCATCGTGCCGACCGCGCCGGCGGCGGCCAGCGGGGTGACCAGGCCGAGCAGCAGCAGGACGCCGGCGCCCAGTTCGGTGCCGGTCGCCATCAGCGCGTGCAGGCGGCCGGGCCGCAGCCCCATCGACTCGAACCAGGCCGCGGTCCCCGGGATCCGGCCGCCGCCCCACGCGTGGTTCCAGCCGTGCGCGAGCAGCGTGCCGCCGACCGACAACCGCAGCACCAGTGACGCGATATCGACGCCCACCGCCTCAACAGCCATTCACGCACCCTTTTCTGACGGACGTCCCGTTCCTGACGGGCGTCCCGCCAACGTACAAGGAAGGCCCGCCCGGGATCTCCAGCCGATCCGGTTTGCACCGACCTGACGGCTCCCTGGCCCACCGCCCCCGCCAGCCCGCCATCGCATGAATCGTCCGGCGTGGGGCACGTCACAGTCGTCAGGCTCCAGATCGCGTCACGCTGAGAGGCGCCCTGAGCGTCTACTTCATGGCGGCACCGGCGCGGAGGTCGAGGAGGCGGCATGGAAAGCGTGGCCAGACAGTACAACCTGACGATGCTGCACGCCGCGTACCAGGCGTTCCGCCGCGACGCGGCCCGGCTGGAGGCCGCGACCGGGCCCGAGGGGGCGGCGGTCGCGAACACCTGGTCCCTCTTCACCTCCTACTGGCGTATCCAGGACAACGCCGAGAAGCGCGCCCTGTGGACGGTGATGTACGCCAAGGACGCCGACGAGCAGGCGCCCGACCGCGATCTCGGCCGCGTCGGCGTCGTCCTCGACGCCCTCGCGGTGCGGACGCTGCGGGTCATCCCGCTGATCGACGGCGTGGACGCCGCCCTGGAGCATCGCGACCGCCGCTTGTTCTCCCGGTACGCGCGTGAGCTGCGCGCATCGCTGAACGCCCTCCTGGACTTCAAGGAGTCGAACGTCCTGCCGCTGATCCAGGAGACCCTGACGCCCTTCGAATGGGGCACCTTCGACGTGGAGTTCCGCCGCGAGCTGGGGTTCCGGGGGCTCGGCACCTTCCTGCCCTGGCTGCTCGACGGCGCCTCCGACTCCATCCGCCGCGCGGTGCTGCGGCTGATGCCGCCGCCGATCCGGCTCTGCTACCGGGTCACCTGGCGGCCGCGCTACCAGCGCCGCAGCCGCCTGGCCGCATCCGCCTGCTGAGCCCGGAGCACGGCCCGTCCGTGTGAGAGGCCCGTGCGACAGGCCCGTGTGACAGGCCGTGCGACAGGCCCGCGCGTCAGGCCGTGTGACAGGGCGCACATCTCCAAGTGTCACATTCGCCCGTCCTTTGCCGTCTTATGCGCAGAAGTACGACGGAGGGATGGTGACGATGGCGGGGACGATGCCGCGGACGCGAGGCGGGGCGGTCGACGCCACGGCGCGGGCGCTGGACGATCGGTTCGGCACCGCCGGTTTCGCCCGCAAGGCGCTGCGCAAGGCATTCCCGGACCAGTGGACCTTCCTGCTCGGCGAGATCGCGATGTACTCGTTCGTGATCATCCTGCTGACCGGGGTGTACCTGACGCTGTTCTTCAAGCCGAGCATGCAGGAGGTCGTCTACAACGGCTCCTACACGAAGCTGAAGGGCGTCGAGATGAGCGAGGCGTACGCCTCCACGCTCAAGATCAGCTTCGATGTGCGGGGCGGGCTGCTGATCCGGCAGATGCACCACTGGGCGACGCTGATCTTCATGGCGGCGATCCTCGTGCACATGCTGCGGAACTTCTTCAGCGGGGCGTTCCGCAAGCCGCGCGAGCTGAACTGGCTGATCGGCGTCGCAATGCTCGTGCTCGTCATGCTGAACGGGCTGTTCGGCTACTCGCTGCCGGACGACCTGCTGTCGGGCACGGGCATCCGCATCCTGGAGGGCGCCCTCGCGGCGATCCCGCTGGTCGGCTCGTACGCGGTGATGTTCCTGTTCGGCGGGGAGTATCCGGGGACCGACATCATTCCGCGCCTGTACGTCATCCACGTGCTGCTGATCCCCGGGATCCTCGCGGCGCTCATCCCGCTGCACGCGATCGTGCTGACCTGGCGGCAGACGCACACCCAGTTCCCCGGCAAGGGCAGCACCAACACGACGGTCCGCGGCTACCCGTTCTTCCCGGTGTTCATCGCCAAGACCACGGCGTTCTTCCTGTGGCTGCTGGGCGTCACCACGCTGCTGGCCGCGTTCGTCCAGATCAACCCGGTGTGGCTGTTCGGCCCCTACGACCCGGGCGCGATCAGCTCCGGCTCGCAGCCCGACTGGTACATGGGCTGGCTGGAGGGCGCGCTGCGGATCATGCCCGCCTGGGAGATCAACGCGTGGGGCCACACGGTGGCGCTCAGCGTGCTCATCCCGGCGCTCGTGGTGCCCGGCCTGCTGTTCACCGGCCTCGCCGCCTACCCGTTCCTGGAACGCTGGGTGACCGGCGACGACCGCGTCCACCACCTGCTGGACCGGCCCCGCGACGTGCCCGCGCGGACCGGCATCGGCTTCGCCGGCATCGTCTTCTACGGGACGCTGTGGCTCGCGGGCGGCAACGACGTCCTCGCCGACCGGTTCCACATCTCGCTGTTCTGGACGACCTGGTTCTTCCGCTTCCTGATCATCCTCGGGCCGGTGATCGCCTACAGCGTCGCCTACCGGATCTGCGTCGGCCTGCAGCGCCGCGACCTGGGCCTTGCCACGCACGGGCTGGAGACCGGCATCATCCGGCAGTCGCCGGACGGCGGTTTCAGCGAAGTCGAGCGGCCGCTGCCGGACGAGGCGATCGCCGCGATCACCGATCCGCGCCCGGCGCCGGCCGTCGACCTGGACGTCCCGCCGCCCATCGACGGCATCGAGAGCCCGCGCGCCCGCAGCGCGTCCGGCCGGCTGCGCGCCGCGCTCAACCGCCGCTTCCGGGCCGACCTGGCCGTCGTCCCCGAGCGGCCGCCGCTGGACGCCGGCGGCGACCGCCCAGCCCTTGAGGAGAAGTCCTCATCATCCGGCTGACCCCGGAAGCAGGGTGGCGCGCATGACGCCGGCCAGCCAGTCGCGGAACTCGGGCTCGGGCCATCCGGACTCGTGGACGAGCGCGCCGTAGTGGGCGGGGTCGTTGAACGTCCACAGGACGTCGGCGGCCCGCTCCACGCCGAGGCCGGGGCGCAGCGGGCCGAGCGCCACCAGGTGGTCGACGACCATCCGGGCGCCGGCCCGCCGGTTGGCGCGGACCGTCCGCCACAGCTCGGCCGTCTCCGGCGCGGCGTCCGCCGCACCGTCTCGAAGATCCGCGCCGCGCGCGCCGATCAGCATGCAGACGTCCGCGTAGGCGTCGAGCGTCGCGGCGGGCGTCGCGGCGTCCCAGACCGGTCGGAACCACGGGCGGTCGGCGACCGGCACGGGCTCGTCGTCCCCGGCGAGAGCCTGGTCGAGGACCTGCTTGAGCAGCGCGGGCTTGGAGCCGGACGCGGCGGTCACCGTGGGCCGGGCGACTCCGGCTGACGACCCCCGGCGGGTTCGAGCACTTCGCCGCCGAGGCGGGCGAGCCGGCGGCGGAGCGGCGCCTGCCCGACCCGGGGCCGAGCGATCCCGGCGCGCTGGGCCATGTCGCGGCGCGGCACGGGATCGAACTGCTCGGGCCGCCGCCGACCGCGTGAGGGGCGGCGGTCAGGGCTTGGAGGTCGGGCAGGTCGGGGCTGGCAGGTCAGGGCTGGCAGGTCAGGGCTTGAAGAGGTGCCCGATCACGGGGGCGGCGGCGGCCACGGGGTCGTCGCCCAGGTCGGGCGGCAGCGCGCCGCTCAGCCACAGGTGCGCGAAGCCGTGCACGATCGACCAGGCGGCGAGACCGCGCGTGCGGGCGTCCTCCGGGCGGCCCGGTGACACGTCCCGGACGCCCTCGGCGAGGACGCGGCCGGCGCGGGCGCGGGCGGCCACCAGCCCGGGGTCGTCCGCGCGGTAGAGGCCGGGGCTGAACATCACCTCGAAGTGCGCCCGGTGCTCCACGGCGAACCGGACGTAGGCGAGGCCGACCGCGTGCAGGTCGTCGCCCGCGGCTTCGAGGGCGTCCGCGAACAGGCCGTACCCCTCGGCGGCGACGGCGGTCAGCAGGCCCGCCTTGTCGCCGAAGTGGTGCGCGGGCGCGGCGTGCGACACGCCCGCGCGGCGGGCCAGCTCGCGCAGGCTCCACCCGGCCGGGCCCGACTCGGCGATCGCCGCGACCGCGGCCGCCATGATGGTCCGCCGCAGGTCGCCGTGGTGGTAGCCGTCGCCGCTCGTTCCCGCACCGCTCACCCGGGAAATCCTATGTGCGGGGTGTCGGATCCGCCGCGCCGCCGTTCGTCTTCAGGGCAGGAGGTGAGGCGCATGAGGTATGTGCTGATGTTCGTCGACAACGCGCGCTACGCGGAGGACTGGGAGGCGAGGTCCGAGGACGAGAAGCAGGACCTGTACGCCAGGGTCGAGAAGTGGCTGGACGAGCACGCCGACCGGATCGTCCACAAGACCCGGCTGCAGGGCGGCGAGACGGCGACCACCGTCCGGCTCGGCGGGGGCGAACCGCTCGTGACCGACGGGCCGTTCGTGGAGGGCAAGGAGGTCGTCAGCGGCTACGTGGAGGTCGAGGTCGGCGGCCTGGACGAGGCGGTCGCGATGGCGAAGACCTGGCCGTCGTGCCCGACGGTCGAGATCCGCCCCGTGATGTAGCCGCGCGGCCGCGCCATGCGGCCGCGCCATAGGGGCGGGCCCGTCAGTCGTTCTCCTTGGAGAACTCGCGGAGCCGGGGCAGGTCCATCACGATGATCTTGCGCCAGCCGGTGCGGATCAGCCCTTCGCGGCGCAGGCCGTTGAGGGCGCGCGCGACGGTCTCCCGGGACGCGTCCATCCAGCTGCCCAGCTCCTCCTGGGACAGCGGCGGGCCGATCTCGATCGACCCGTCGGGCGCGGGCGGCGCGTGCTGGGCGGACAGCTCGGCGAGGTCCGCCAGCAGCTGCGCGAGGCGCTGCGGGCCGCGGCTCGTCACGTTCGCGGTGACCCGGCGGCCGGATTCGTCCATGCGCTCGACGAACGTGCCGGTGACGAGCATCCACACGTCCTGATGCGCGTCCAGGAACCCGGTGAAGCGGGCCGCGGGCACGACGAGCGCGCGGATCGGCGACAGCGCGGTGACGGTCGCGGCGCGCGGCCGCCCGCCGAGCACCGCGCTCTCGGCGATCAGGTCGCCGGGGCCGCGGACGGCCAGGACCACGTCGTGGCCGTCCGCGGTGGACGAGGTGACCTTCGCCCAGCCGCGCTCGATGATGATCACGTGGTCGGACTCGTCGCCCTGGTAGACGAGGGGCGCCTTCACCGGGAACTGCCGGGGGCGCGCCACGTCGCGCAGCGCGGACTGCTGCGCGGGGTCGAGCGCGGCCCAGAACGCCGGCCGCGGGGAGGACGCCGCGTACGCTGCCAACAGCCCGTCTCCTTCGCCCCGCCGTCGCGCTTCCCACGGTCACCGCCGACGGCCCTGCTCGCCCGTTACTGCCTGCTGTTACTGCCTGCCGTTACTGCTCGCGGTCCCTGCTTACCGCTCTGGCTACTGCTCTGCCTACCGCTCTGCTCGCCGCCTCCGCGTATCGCCTCTGATTGGCGCCTCTGCTCGCCCTCCGTGCTCGCCCTCCGTGCTCACCGTCAATTGAACTGTAAACCGGAGAGCCTCTCCTTGGGCACCGCGAGAACCCCGTGGCGGGGGTCACACGTAGGCGCCCGGCGGAGGTCCGCCGGGTAGAGGGCGGGACTGGCCGGCCTTCCCTTATGCGCCGGCCCCTATGCACTGGGCGGCCGCTGCGACTCGATGGTCAGCGCCTCGTGGTCGAAGCACAGGTAGCCCGCGATCTTGGTCGCGTCCTCCAGCGGCTCCTCGTAGGACCAGGCGGCGTCCTCGGCGCCCTCCAGCGACCAGTACGACGCCTCCCCCTTGTACGGGCAGAACGTGCGCTTCCGGCTCCGGGTCAGCAGCTCGCGGCGGACGTCCTCGGCCGGGATGTAGTACCGGTTGGGCAGCCCGGTCTCCGACAGCACGAGCGGATGCTCGGTCTCCGCGACGACCTCCCCGTCCCGCAGCACCCGGACGTGCCGGCGGGCGCGGCGCGCGTCGACGCGGTGGAACGGGTCGCGCAGGTGCCCGTGGACCTCCTCGTCCTCGTCGTACCAGGCGTCCAGCGGCTTCCAGTAGAACGCCATGTAGCCGCGCAGCCACGCCGCCTCGGGCTTCGGCTCCGGATACGCCCACACCGCGTTCTCCGCCTCGCGGTCGCCGACCCGGATCGTCCAGTAGGCGGCGTCGCCCTTGAAGGGGCAGTGCGTCGTGTGGTCGGTCCTCACCAGCAGGTCGGTCCGCACGTCCTCCTCCGGGACGTACAGGACGGGCAGCAGGCCCGTCTCATGCAGGAGCTGCCCGCGCTCGGTGTCGAAGACGATCTCCTCCGCGAACCAGGCGTGCACCCGCCGCGGGAACTCGTGCATGAACAGCCGGTGCTTCGGCCCGTCGATCGTGAAGTTGACCTGGTCGCCGGGCGAGCCCGCGAGCGGCCCCGGCCGCATGGTCAAGGACATGGGGACTCCTCACACTCGGGTCATCGCGCCCGGAGGGCCGTCGCACGCCGGACGACCCGCGATCCCGGACGGCCCTCAGACTCCAGACGGCATCGTCTCAAGTTCACCACGGCGGGCCGCCTCCAGGTGGAGCGGAATGAGCGCGGATGTGGCCCGGAACCAGCACAGCGCGTCGTACCGGTCGGCGAGCCTGGTCGGCACGTAGTGGCGCGGGTCCCGGTCCGGGTCGTAGACGACGCCGATCGCGCGGTGCCCGAGCGTCCGGGTGAAGAACCCGGGCTTGTCCGGTTCGGGCGGCACGATGAACATCCCGCGGTCGAGCTCCGACTCCGCCAGCACCGCCTCCAGCGACCCGTGGGCCGGCGGCGGGACCTGCATGATCTCCATCTGGCCGCCCCAGCGCGGCGCGGCGACGACCTCGCCGGGTCCGCCCGCGAACCCGACCACGACGACCCGGTCGCGGCCGTGCCGCTCCCGCGCCAGCTGACCGAGGTTGATCATGCCGGCGGCGGCCATGTCGGTCGCCCGCGCGTCGCCGACGTGGGTGTTGTGCGCCCAGACCACCGCGCGGCCCTCTCCCCGGCCGTCTCCCCGGCTCTCGCTCCGCTGCTCCCGGTGGAACTCCATGAGCCGGTCGAGGGTGTCGGCCATGTGGACGTCCCGGACGTTCCACGACTCCGGCCCGCCGCCGATCATGGCGCGGTAGTACCGCTCGGCGTTCGCCGCCACCTCGGCGTTCTGCCGAGCGTCGAACTCCTCCGCCGGGTCGCGGGGCTCCGCCGGCGGGACGGGCCGGCGCAGCCTGGTCAGCAGCGCCAGCACCTCATCGGCGCACCCGTCCGGGACCAGCGCGGCGTTCCACCCGTAAGCCTGCGGGTCCTCGCCGTGGGGTTCGAAGCAGCGGTATGCCTCCAGCGCCGTGTCCAGGTACTCGGGGCGGTGCTCCGCCAGATGGTCCACGACGGCGCGGAGCGACTCCCACAGGCTGTAGACGTCCAGGCCGTAGAAGCCGGCGCGCTCGGCGGGCGGCAGGCCGGCGTTGTGATCGCGCAGCCAGCGGCAGAACCGGACGGTCTCCTCGTTGGCCCACATCCACGTCGGCCAGCGCTCGTAGGCGTCCAGGACGTCCCCCGGGTCCGCGGGCGCTCCCGGCGCCAGCGTCACCGAGCGGCCGACCCGGCGGCAGTCCGGGTAGTCGCCCTCTACCGCGACGAACGCGAAGCCGCGCTCGGCGATCAGCCGGCGGGTCAGCGCGGCGCGCCACGCGTAGTACTCGTGCGTGCCGTGGCTGGCCTCGCCGATCAGCACGCAGCGGGCGTCCCCGATCCGGTCCATGAGCGGATCGAGGTCCGCCTCGTACTCGAGCGGCAGCGCCGCCCCCTGCACGTCGTCGGTATCGGGCCCGTCATGGCTCAGCCCATGGCTCATTGCGATCCCTCCGCTCCCCCTTCGGCCCCTCGGTGCGTCCCTGGGTGCGCCCCTGGGTGCGCCGGGGCCCGCGGTTCGTCCAGTTATGGATCTGCGTTCGCCCGCTCGCCGGCCTCCCCACCGCCGGCGACCACCTCGTCCCGCAGCCGCTTTCCGGTCCACGCGCGCTCGGTGTCGTACCTGCGGTTTCCCGGCCGTGGCATGGCGATGTCCCCCGTTTTCCTTGTCTTCTCCGCGTTCCCCCGATCCCAGCATCGATGCAGGGCAAACCCGGCATTTACCTCGGACTAGACGTCCCGGTGCGGGCCGGTCGCGCGGGCGCGGTAGGCGGTGGGGGTCTGCCCGTACGCGGCGCGGAAGGCCCGGCTGAACGCGGCGGCGTCCGGAAGGCCCCAGCGGGCGGCGATCGCGCCGATCCGCCGGGCGCCGAGGAACGGGTCGCCCAGCTCGCGGCGGCAGTTCTCCAGCCGCCGCGCGCGGACGTACCGGGCGACCGTCGTCCCGGCCGGCCGGAACACCCGGTACAGCTGCCGGACGGAGATGTGGTGCGCCGCGGCGATCGCGGCGGGGCTCAGCACCGGGTCGTGCAGCCGCTCCTCGATCCACTCCTGGATCGCGCGCAGCATCTCCGCGCTCTCCGCGGACGGGGCGGGCGGCTCGCCCGGCCTGTCGCCTGCCGCACCGGTCACCGGCTCGACCGCGCCGCCGAGGTTGCGCGCGTGGGATCCCTCGACCGCGCGGCCGCCGCCGGCCCTGGGATCGGACGCCGCCGTGCCGCCAACGGTGTTCTCTGTGACGTTCTCTGCGATGTTCTCCACCGGCGCGCGTAGAAGGAACGAGCCGTAGAACACCACGTTCCCGACCCCGGCCTCGGTGCGGCGGCCGTTCTGCCACAGCACGCACGAGCCGCGCAGAACGAGGGCGAGCCTGCGGCACTCGCGGGTGTCGCGGGCGATCCGCCGGGCGATGCGCCGCACCGCGTGCGCGGGCGCCCCCACGTCGCCGGCCTCGACCGGGCCGAGCCTGCGGGCGGACAACCGGGCGGCGGACCCGCCGGGCCGCCGCGGCCGAACATGGAGCGGCCCGAACGCCGAGGTGATCAGGTACCGCCGGTAGTCGGCCTGGTCCCGGGCAGGGTGGTCCGAGGTGTCAACGAGCGTGGGCATGACGCTCCTCAAGTCGGCGGGCGGGTCTCGGACGCCACCGCCAGGCTTCTACGGCCCGTCAAGAAGGTCAATGAGCGAGTCAGCACGACGGTCCGGGCGGGCTTTGGCACTCGCCGCCGAAGGCGCGGCGGGCAGGGGCAGGACCGCGCGGCCCCGCTGCCCCCGACACCGACACCGACACCGACACCGACACCGACACCGACACCGAGGATCGTCTACTCCCTGTCGCGTCACCCGGCGAGCCGCGCACGCTCGACTTCCGCCAGTCCGACTATTGCGGCAGATACGACAATTACGGATATACATTGCGCAGACCTCAATACATGGACACAGCAGGACGATTCAGTCTGACAACGGTCGCGCCCGGCCTCTACCCGGGCCGCACCCGAACGGCGGGAAAGCGGCGGCGTTCGGCTTCGTCCTGCGGGTGCCGCAGCAGGTCCGAAGCGGGATTCCGCCGCCGCTCCCGCCGAATCCACGGTCCCGCCGGGGTACCGGTGGGCTCCGGCGGGGACGGCGCGCATACCCCTGCGTCTCGGTCCCGTGCTCCGTTTGTCTCGTTCGCCCGAGTCCACCCAGAAATGCGACCGACACGTAATGTGAATCGGCCACGGAACGTCAAAGGAATGGATAGTCTCCCACCGACTCACTCTTGGTCGGCTAAAGAAAACTGGGAGCACACGCCGCATGAGCGCTGCCAACCGGGCACAGGTCATCACACGGTGGGGGGCCATCGCCTTCATGGCGGCCGCGGTCCTGACCGCCACCGCCGGCGGTTTCGCCCAATCGTACGCCGGTCTCTACCACTGGGCCCTCGAACACGGCCTGCGCGGCTGGAAGGCCGAATCCTTCCCCCTGCTCGTCGACCTGTTCATCATCGTCGGCGAGCTCGGCCTGTTCCTGCTCGCGATCGACGCCTTCGTCATCAAGCGCAAGGCCCTGATGAGCTGGCTCGACTTCTGCCTGCCGCTGATCATCGCGCTCGCGGGCTGGACGGCCAGCCTCATCTTCAACGTCGGTCACGTCGGGCACAAGACGTTCTCCTACCAGGCCACCGCCGCCGTCCCGCCGATCGTGTCGATGCTCGGCCTGTTCGTCCTGCTACGGACCCTGCACCGGTACGTCTCGCAGAAGACGGAGGAGGAACAGGCCAAGGAGCAGGAGCAGCAGACCCGCGCCATCGCCGGGCCCGTCACGCTCAACCAGATCACGCTGATGCCGTTCCGCAACACCGGTCCGCTCCCGCAGATCCAGGTCCCCGGTCACTCCGGCAAGGCGATCGAGTCCGGCGCGGACGCGCAGCGGACGGCCGCGCAGCAGACGGCGGAGTCCGGCGCGGCGCAGAAGACCGGCCCCGCCCCCAAGGCCGCGCCGAGCGCCCCCGCCCAGGCCGCCGCCTCGACCCAGGCTCCGACTCCGGCTCCGGCCCCCGCCCCGGCGCCCGAGCCCGAGCCCGAACTCGCCGTCGTCAGCGCCGCCGCCGCGGCCGCGAGCCCCAACGGCCGCAGCTCCTACGGCACCACCACCGAGTCCTACAGCGCCGAGTCCTATGGCGCCGGCTCCTACGGCACCGGCGCCGAGGCGCCCGTGTCCGCGCCCGCCCCCGAGAACCTGCGCGGCCTCGTCATCGACATCCTCGAACGGCGGCACGGGGACGTCGCCGCGACGCTCGCCGAGGTCAGGGCCGAGGGCTACGACTGCGACGAGGCCGAGATCCAGCGGATCAGCGACAACCACTGGTTCCCGTACGCGGTGTACCGGCTGCTCGCCAAGCACCACGGCGACGGCGACCTGGTCGCCCAGGAGCTGACCTCGCAGGGGATCGTCTACGACAAGGCCACGCTGGACGCGCTCGTCCAGTCCTGGCGTGTCTGACCCCGCCGTCAGTCAACCGAGCCGCGAAGTCATCCCGAGCCGCAACCCGGCCATCGCGATCTAGGGGCTCGTTCCGGACCGGCCGCCCGCGCCATTGCGGGCGGCCGTCTCCGTCTGTCCCCATGCGGGGGCCACTTTCCCTACCGGGCGTTGCTCCCCTCGGCGGTCTCATCCCTATACCAGGCTCGGTCCCAACCGGTCTCGGCCCTTACCGGTCTCGGCCCTTACCGGTCTCGGCCTTACCAGTTTCGCCCCTACCAGTTTCGCCCCTACCAGTTTCGCCCCTACCGGTTTCGTCTCTTACCGGTCTCAGCCCCCTTACCGGCCTCGGCCGTATTGGCACGATCACGCTCCGTTCGTGCGACGCTGGGCGCACCAGCGACGCGGGGAGAGCCGATGAAGTCGATGCGCACCCACCTCGCCGCGGTGGCCGCCGCGGCCGCCCTCGGCGGAGCCGTCACCGGATACCTGATCGCCCCGTCACCCGGGGGCGCGTCCGCCCGTCCCGCCGCCGCCCTCGCGACGGGCACGCTGCATCTCGCGCTGAACATGCCGGCCGGTGACCGCGCCGCGGCGGCGGCGCTCGGCTACGACCTGTTCGACGTCGACCCGGACGAGGACGACATCGCGTCGCTCCCGGCGGGCGGCCGGGCGCTGCTGTGGGTCGGCAACACCACCTGCGGCGGCTTCCAGCAGGAGAGCACGTCCGCGTTCACCGCCACGGTGAAGCGGTTCGCGGGCAACGACCGCGTGTACGGGTGGTACCTGTCCGACGAGCCGAACCCGGACGAATGCCCCGACATCGCCGGCAAGATCCGGAAGCGGGCCGACATCGTCCACCGGTACGCGCCGGGGCAGAAGGCGTTCGCGTCGCTGACCGACTGGCCGATGCGGCCGCTCAAGCCGTCCGAGACGCACCTCGACCTCATCGGCCTCGACCCTTACCCCTGCCGGACGGGCCGCAAGACCTGCGACCTCGGCGCGATCGACACGATGGTCGGGCAGGCCGACCGCGCCGGATTCCCCCGCCGCATGATCGTCCCGGTGTTCCAGACGTTCGGGCAGTCCTGCAACGACGGGGAGCGGAACTGGCGGCTGCCGGGCGAGGGGCAGCTCCGGTCGATCCTGCGCCGCTGGGACCGGCTCGTCCCGCGGCCCGCGTTCGACATCAGCTACTCGTGGGGACGGCAGGACGCCTGGGCGTGCCCGGCGCTGTCCGACGCCGACGGCGGGGGCGGCCTTCCCGACCTCCAGTCGGTGATGAAGGCGCACAACACGCGCCGCACCGGCCCCGGGCTGCCCGCCCGGAAGCCCGGACAGACGCCGGCGCCGGCGGCATCCGAGAAACCGCCGGCGCCGGCGGGACCGTGCCCCGCGCCGTCCGGACGCGCGGACCCGTCCGGACGCTAGGGTTCGCGCTGCTGCTCCTGCGTGGGATCGGTGCGCAGACGGGCGTGCAGGCCGCCGTCCACGCGCAGGACGTGCCCGTTGAGCTGCGCCGCCGCCGGGGACGCCAGGTACAGCGCCGCGTCCGCGACCTCCTCCGGCGCGGTGGTGCGGCCCGCCGGGATGTCGGTGGCGGGCCGGATCTCCCCGACGACGCTGGCGGGGGCGATGCAGTTCGCGCGGATGCCGAGGCCGCCGAGCTCCACGGCGATCGCCCGGCTCAGCGCCTCGATGCCCGCCTTCGTGACGTCGTAGGCGCTCTGGTCGTCGTGGGCGCGGGAGCCGCCCGGCGACGACATGCTGACGATCGTGCCGCCGCGCCCCGCGTCCCGCCAGTGCCGGACGGCCCGCACCGACAGCAGGTACGCCGAGCGCAGGTTCGCGGCGATCACCGCGTCCCAGACGTCGGCGTCGATGTCGATGAACGGGGTGCGCAGCTCCGTCATCGCGGCGTTGTTGACCAGCACGTCCAGGCCGCCGTCCCGGACGAGCCGCGCGAACACGGCGTCGGCGACGTCCTCGCGGGACAGGTCACCGGTCATGGTCGCCACCCGCGGGACGGCGTCGAAGACCTTGAGCCCGTCGGCGTCCACGTCCACGGCGAGCACGTCGGCGCCCGCGTCCGCGAAGCGGTGCACCAGCGCGCGGCCGATCAGCCCCGCGGCGCCGGTC
This sequence comes from Spirillospora sp. NPDC127506, assembly GCF_040302145.1. Classification (NCBI taxonomy): domain Bacteria; kingdom Bacillati; phylum Actinomycetota; class Actinomycetes; order Streptosporangiales; family Thermomonosporaceae; genus Spirillospora; species Spirillospora sp. NPDC127506. Next base: position 86,184 of record NZ_JBEORG010000029.1, read on the forward strand.
ACCAGCACCCGCTCCCCCGTGTAGTCGAACGTGACAGCGCTCACCTGACACCCCTCACTGCACACCCCTCACTGGACACCCCTCCGGACACCCCTCACTGGACAGCTCTCATTCGGCCGGAGTCTCCCTCACCTGGGCGACGATCTGCGTCGGGTTCACGAACATCAGCGCGATGATCAGCAGCACCGCCGACAGCGCCATGTAGATCACCGCCATCGCGTCGATGGCCTGCGCCGCGCGGATCCCCGGAGTGAACGCGGCACTGTACAGCGCGACGATCAGGGTCTGGCTGTCGGCGTCCGCCACCAGGAACGTCAGCTCGAACATGGCGACGGTGCGGACCAGCACCAGGATTCCGGCGGCGAGGATGCCGGGCAGCAGCAGCGGCACCAGCACCCGGGTGAAGACCTGCCGGGTGCGGGCGCCGCACATCCGCGCCGCCGACTCCACGTTGGTGTCGATCTGCTCCACGAACGGCGTCATCACCAGGATGACGAACGGCAGCGCCGGGACGAGGTTCGCCGCGACGACACCCGTCATCGTCCCCGCCAGATGCACCTTGTAGAGGACCGTCGCGAGCGGGATCCCGTAGGTGATCGGCGGCAGCAGCACCGGCAGGAGCAGCAGGAACATCACGATCCGCTTGCCGGGGAAGTCGCGCCGCGCGAGCGCGTACCCGGCCGGGACGCCGATCAGCAGCGCGAGCGCGACCACCACCAGCGTGATCTCCAGGGTGACCGTGAGGACCTCGCCGAGCGCGAACTCGTCCCACGCGTCGGAGTACCACGTGCTGGTGAAGCCCTGCGGCAGCCAGCCGGCGAACCACTTCGTCCCGAACGAGTTGACGACCACCGACAGGATCAGCGCGAACAGGTTGACCAGGAAGAACGCGACGCAGGCCCAGACGAGCCAGGTGCCCGGCCGGCCCCTCGGCAGGCCGCGCTTCGGCAGCCCGGCCGGGCGCGTGACGGCGGTCGTCATGATCCCTTACCTCCCATCGCGGGCCCGGTGTAGAGGCGGCCGCGCAGCAGCAGCGTCACCGAGATGACGAGCAGCTCGAACACGCCCATCAGCACGGCGATGGTCGAGGCCATCGAGTAGTCGTACTTCTCGAACGCCGCCTGGTACGCCGCGATCGCCATCACCCGCGTCTCCCCGGCCGGTTCGCCGACGAGGTTCGCGGACGGGAACACCGAGAACGCCAGCACGAACGCCAGCACGAACGTGGTGGCGAGGCCCGGCGCGAGCAGCGGCAGGACGACACGCCGCATCCGCTGCCAGGGGCCGGCGCCGAGCGTGGCCGCGGCCCGCTCCAGCGTCGGGTCGATCCCCGACATGTAGGACAGCACCAGCAGGAACGCGAACGGGAACCCGGTGATGAGCAGCGAGAACAGCACGCCCCAGTAGTTGTAGATCAGCCGGACGGGCTCGTCCACGATGTGCAGGTCGAGCAGGATCCGGTTGAACCAGCCCTTGGGGCCGAGGTAGCGCAGCAGCCCGTCCGCGACGAGGACCGTGCCGAGCGTCACCGGCAGGACGAGCAGCGCCGTCAGCACCCGCCGCCCCCGGAACCGGCCGCGCAGCCGGTACGCGATCGGCACCGACGCGCCGACGTTGATCAGCGCGGCGGGCAGCGCCAGCTTCAGCGTCTTCCACACGGTGCCGCGCTGGTAGGAGTCGGTGAAGAAGTCGGCGTAGTTGCCGAGCGGCCCGCCGCCGTTCTTCGGCTGCAGCGACAGCCCCACCCCGTAGATCATCGGGTAGAGGAACAGCAGCCCGATGATGAGCACGGCGGGCAGCAGCAGGAGCAGCACCCGGTCGACGCCGCGTTCGGCGAGCCGGTGCCGGAGGCCGCCGCGCCCGGGCGCCGGCGCCTCCGGCCGGGGAGGAGCCTCAACCGCCATCCGGCGCCCCCGTCCCGGCGGGCCCGTCGAACGCCCGCCCGCTGAGGCCCTGCCCGCCAAGGTTCTGCCCGCCGAGGTCCTCTCCGTCGAGGGCCCGGGCGGCCTCCCGCACGCTCTCCCGGAAGACGAGCACGCGCTCGGGCTGGACGGTCAGCGCCACCCTCTCCCCCGGCGCGATCCGCTCCGGGGACTTGAAGTGGACGACGCGCCCGTCATCGGTGACGCCCTCGGCGGCGACCTCGCGCCCGTGGAACTCCGACACCTCGACCCGGAGGGTCATGCGGTTCTCCGCCTCCCCGGCGCCGGCGACCCGGAAGTCCTCGGGCCGGACGGCCGCGACCGCCCGCCCACCGGTGATCGGCTCCTGCCCGATCCCGGTGAGCGTGAGCCCGCCGGTCTCCCCGAGCGTCACCCTGCCGTCGTCCACCGACAGGACGGGCAGCTCCAGCAGGTTCCGGTAGCCCATGAACCCGGCGATGTAGGTGCTGGCCGGGTACGTGTAGACCTCCTCCGGTGTCCCGATCTGCTCGACCTTCCCGGACCGCAGCACCACCACCCGGTCGGCGAGCGCGAGCGCCTCCTCCTGGTCGTGCGTGACGTACACGGTGGTCAGGCCGAGCGTCTGGTGGATGCGGCGGATCTCGGTGCGCATCTGCACGCGCAGCTTGGCGTCCAGGTTCGACAGCGGCTCGTCCATCAGCACGAGCTTCGGCCGCAGCACGATCGCGCGGGCGATCGCGACGCGCTGCTGCTGGCCGCCGGACAGCTGGCCGGGCAGCTTGTCGGCGTGCTCGGTCAGCTCGACCGTGCGCAGCGCCTCGTCCACCCGGCGCGCCGTCTCCGCCTTCCCGACCCGCCGGACCGACAGCCCGAACGCGACGTTCTTGCGGACCGACAGGTGCGGGAACAGCGCGTAGTTCTGGAACACCATGCCGAACCCGCGCTTCTCCGGCGGCAGTGTGTCGATGCGCTCCTCGTCCAGCCAGATCGCGCCGTCCGACAGCGGCAGCAGCCCGGCCAGGCAGTTCAGCGCGGTCGACTTGCCGCAGCCGGACGGGCCGAGCAGCGCGATGAACTCGCCGCCCTCGATCCGCAGGTCGAAGCCGCTGAGCGCCGTCTGCTTCCCGAACCGCCGCGTGACCCCGTCCAGGCGCAACCGCCCGAACGCGGCCTGCGTGCCCTTCTCCACTGCGGTCTCCACCGTCATGACGTCCCTGCCGCGGACACGGAACCCGCCGAGCGGCCTCGCGCCCCGCCGCCGGGCGCCTGCACCGAACCGGCGCTGTGCGGGCTCATGACTTCTTGGCTGTGCGGGCTCATGACTTCTTGACTTTCTGGCCGCCGATCTCGCGGTCCCAGCGGTCGAACGCGGTGACGAGGGCCTTGGCGTCCAGCGGCGGGGCCTTGGGGTTGTCGGCGATGAGCTTGTCGTACTCGGGGCGGCCGTACTCCTGGATGGCCTGCCGGCTCTCGGCCGGAGCCATGTCGAGGGTCACGCCCTTCACGGCGGGACCGGGGTAGAAGTAGCCCTTGTCGAAGGTGATCGCCTGCTGCTGCGGCTGGAGCGAGTACTTCATCATGTCGAGCAGGACGGCGAGCTTCTCGCCGGAGACGCCCTTGGGGACGACCATGTAGTGGGCGTCGGTGACCCAGGTGAACCCGTCGAGCGCCTGGATCTTGACGTCCTTCGGCACCTGCCCGAGGACGCGCGGGTTGATGTCCCAGCCGGTGGTGCTGAGGATGATGTCGCGGGTGCCCTCGCCGAGCTCCTTCATCGTCTGCGTGGTGCCGGTCGGGTAGTACTCGATGTACTGGTCGAGCTCCTTGAGGTACTTCCAGGTCTTGGACCAGCCGTTCGTCGGGTCCTTGGGGTCGGAGTCCTTCAGGATGTAGGGCAGGCCCATGAGCCATGTGCGTCCGGGACCCGAGTTGGACGGGCGAGCGTACTCCAGCTTGTTCGGGTGGGCCTTCGCCCAGGCGAGCAGTTCGTCGGCCGTCTTCGGCGGGTTCGAGACCTTCTTGGGGTTGTACTCCAGCAGCGGGCCGGACGGGTAGTACGTCACGACGACGCCCTTGCCCTGCGCGAGGTCCTGCATCTTGGACGCGGGCTCCAGGTACTGCGACTTGAGGTCGGGCAGCTTGTCGGAGTACTTGCCGAGCAGGTCCACCCAGAGGTTCTGCTCCAGGCCGGCCGAGAGGCCGTCGGTGCCGGTCAGCACGAGGTCGATGTCGAGCCGCCCGGCGTCCTGCTGGGCCTTGACCTTGCCGGCCAGCTCCGGCGCGGTCGCCTTCGTATAGGTGATCTTGCTGATGAGCTCGGGGTGCTCCTTCTTGTAGTTCTCGAAGATCTGCTGGGTGAGCTGGAGGTTCCCGGCGACGTCGATGACGTTGAGGGTGACGGGCTTGGACGGCGGCTTGACGTCTCCGGCGTCCGGCTCGGCCGCGGACTTGCCGTCCGAGCTGGGCGCGCCGCAGGCGGTCAGCAGCAGTCCGGCGGCGGTGGCGAGGGCGAGGAGGGCTGATCGAGGAGTTCTCATGGGGTGGGTCCTCCTGGCGGGACGCGCGGCCCCGCACGGGTAAGGCCGGGCTCACACCGGCCCGGTGGTGCCTCGGATGAGGAGTCGGGTGGTCAGCTCGGAGGCCGGCGGAAGAGGGGGCGCCTTGGGCGCCCGGGGGTCGAGCGTCGCGTGCATGGTGGCGGCCGCCGCCCGGGACAGCGCGTTCACGGGCATGGCCACCGTGGTCAGGGGCGGATTCGTCATCGACGCCATCGGGATGTCGTCGAACCCGACGATGCTGATGTCGCCGGGTACCTTCACGCCGCGCTCGGTGAGCCGTGACAGCACACCCAGCGCGACCAGGTCGTTGTAGGCGAACGCGGCGGTCACGCCCGCCGCGACCACCTCGTCGGCGGCCCGGTAGCCGCCGGTGAACCGCGGCTCGTACGGGCCGAGGTCCACCAGTTCGATGCCGCGCTCCTCGCAGGCCGCCCCGAGGAACTTGCGGCGCTGCCGGTTCGACCACGAGTTGGCCGGACCGGACAGGTACGCGCATCTGCGGTGGCCCAGCGCGTGGACGTGCGCGACCGCCTGGTCCAGGCCGGGCTGGAAGTCCAGCAGGACCGAGGGGGCCGTGCGGCTGGTCCGGTAGGCGAGGACGACGCTGGTCTTGGCCGCGACGGCGCGCAGCCGCGTCCCGGACATTCGGGGGGCGCACAGGATCAGCCCGTCCACCCGCTCGACCATCGCCTCGGCGAGCCGGACCTCGGTCGCCGTGTCCTCGTCGGTGTCGGCCAGGAACACCGCGAACTCGGTGTCCCGGAAGTAGGCCTCGACGCCCTTGATGAACGGGGCGAAGAACGGGTTGGCGATGTCGGGGACGATCAGCCCGACGTTGCGCGTCCGCCCGAGGACCAGCGACTGCGCCGCGCGGTTCGGCTGGTAGCCGAGCCGCTCGGCGCACTCGAGCACGCGCTGCCGGGTTTCGGCGTTCACGAGCTCCGGGGAGTTCAGCGCGCGCGAGACCGTCGAGGGGGACACCCCCGCCAGGCTCGCCACCGCCCGGATCGAGGCCCGGGTGCCGTCTGCGCTCATGGCGAAGATTATGAAAACGTTTGCGGAACAGTGTCAACAGCGGGCGCGAAAAAGCCCCCGGCCGCAACGGCCTCGTGATCTGAGGTCGGCCGCGGCCGGGGGCTCCCCTCCCGGGGTCCGGATCTAGGCGGCGTCCCGCCCGGCCCGCTGCAGGGCGGGCTCGTCCGCGACGTCCTCCTCGTGCACGTACCGGCGCCCGCGCAGCAGCGACACCAGCGCCGCGACCAGCGACATCGCGATCGCCATGGTGAACACGATGACCAGGCCGTGGTGGAACGGCTCGGAGATCAGGTGCGGGAAGTACGAGCGCCCGGTCAGCGTCGCCACGTCGTCCGGCGCGAGACTGCCGAGCACGTGGAACGGCGCGAGCAGGTTCTGGATCGGGTTGTAGCCGAGGAACGCGGCGAACAGCGTGCCGACCGGCGGCAGCTCGCCGACCTGCGCCGCCGGCCCCGGCGGGACGCCGTGCTCCGTCAGCCCCTGCGTCAGCGTCCTCGGCAGCGCGTTGGACAGCCCCGCGATCATCAGCGAGAAGAACACGCCGATCGACAGCACCATGCCGGCGTTCATGAACGTGGCGCGCATGCCGGACGCGACGCCGCGCTGGTCCGCCGGGACGGAGTTCATGATCGCGGTGGTGTTGGGCGCGGCGAACAGCCCGGAGCCCACCCCGTTCAGGAAGATCAGCAGCGCGAACGTGGTGTACCCGAAGTCGGTCGGGATGACCAGCAGCCCGGCGAACGCGAGCGCCGACAGCACCAGCCCGCCGGACGCGAACGCGCGGGCGCCGTGCCGGTCGGACAGGTGCCCGGACAGCGGCCCCGCCACCAGGAACCCGGCGGTGAGCGGCAGCAGGTAGATGCCCGCCCACAGCGGCGTGTCCTCGTAGTCGTAGCCGTGCAGCGGCAGCCAGATGCCCTGCAGCCAGATGATCAGCATGAACTGCATCCCGCCGCGTGAGATCGCGGCGAGCAGCCCGGCCGCGTTCCCGGCCGTGAACGCCCGGATGCGGAACAGCGACAGGTGGAACATCGGCTGCTCCACCTTGGTCTCGATCCAGCAGAACAGCACCAGCATCGCGATGCCGCCGGCGATCCCGCCGATCACCCACGGGTTCGTCCAGCCCATGTCGTGCCCGCCGTACGGCTGGATGCCGTAGGTGATCGCGGCGAGCAGCGCGGTCAGCCCGACCGCGAACGTCGCGTTGCCGAGCCAGTCGATCTTCGCGGCGACCGCCCTCCGCGCGGTCTCGACCAGGCTGCGGTAGGCCCAGAGCGTCCCGACGATGCCGATCGGCGCGGACGCGAAGAAGACCAGCCGCCAGTTGATCTCGCTGAGCAGGCCGCCGGCGACGAGCCCGATGAACGTCCCGGCGATCCCGGCGACCTGGTTGACGCCCATCGCCATCCCCCGCCGGTGCGCCGGGAAGGCGTCGGTGAGGATCGCCGCCGAGTTCGCCATGAGCATGGCGCCGCCGATGCCCTGGAACACCCGCCAGCCGATGAGCCATATCGCCCCGGCGCTCTCGTGCAGCGGATCGAGCGCCAGCAGGAGCGTCCCGACCGTGAACACCGCGAACCCGGCGTTGTACATCCGGACGCGTCCGAACATGTCCCCGAGCCGGCCGAGCGTGACGACCAGCACCGCCGAGACGAGCATGTAGCCCATCAGGATCCACAGCAGGTAGCTGACGTTGCCCGGCTCCAGCGGGTTCAGGTGGATGCCGCGAAAGATCGCCGGCAGCGAGATGATCACGATCGAGGAGTTGACCGTGGCCAGCAGCATGCCGAGCGTTGTGTTGCTCAGCGCGACCCACGGATAGTGCTTGGACGGCACGCGTACCCCCGGCAGATAGTTTCCTACGCTAACTAATCATAAACCCGGCGTTCCATGCCATCGCGACGAACGACCTGGAACCCTCACCAGAGCGCGCCCAGGGTGCGACCACTCCGCCGGCCCGCGCCCCATCAACCCACCACCGGGTCGGCGATGATTCGCTCCAGTACCCGGCTCTGGAAGCCCTCAGGATCGGGGCTCGACAGGCGGGCCATGGTCGCGAGCGCCTTCCACAGCGCCCACCCGCGCGCCCGCCGCCAGGCGTCGTCCGGCAGCCCGACCGCCTCCCGGAAGACCTTCCGTTCGGCGCCGTCGAAGAACGTCCACGCCATGACCAGGTCGCAGGCGGGATCGCCGACGCCGCACGTGCCGAAGTCGATGACCGCGGACAGCACCCCGCCGGTCGTGAGCAGATTGCCGACCGCGACGTCCCCGTGGAACCACACCGGCGCCTCCGGCCACGCCGACCCCAGGGCGTCCGCCCACACGGCCCGGCATGCGGCCACATCGACCGCGTTCCCGAGCGCGTCCAGCGCGGACTCCACTTCATGGCCGTACACGCTGGGGTGGCAGCCGCGGTAGTAGGAGTGCGGACCGCCGAAGGGCCCCCTCTCGGGCGCCTCGCGCAGCGCGGCGAGGAAGGCGCCGAGGTCGCGGGCCAGCCGGATCCGGTCGACGTCCGCGGCGGTCTCCACCGTCTCCCCCGGCAGCCAGCGCCGCACCGACCACGGGAAGGGGTAGCAGAGGCCCGGCCGTCCGGTGGCGACCGGCACCGGCACGGGCAGCGGCAGGTGCCCCGCCAGCCTCGGCAGGCAGCGGTCCTCCTTCTCCACGGCGGGCACGTAGCCTTCGGCGCTGGGCAGCCGGACCACGAGCCCGTCGCCGAGCCGGAACGTCCGGTTGTCCCACCCCTGCCGCGGGACGGGCCGGACGGGAAGCCCGCCCCACTCGGGGAACTGCTCACGAACCAGGGCGCGAACGAGTTCCGCGTCCAGCTTCATAGTCAACCCTCACTGCCAGCCGTCGCCGCTTCCGATTGCCACGCCCGCCACACCGTGCCAGCGCGAAGAACCCGTCGGCAACGGCTTTTCGGGGCACCTCCCCCGGGCCTCTACTCAAATCGTGCGGCCGCCTAAGATCCGTCCGGTGGACGGAAAACACCGGCTCGACCTGACCGACGAGCGCCTCCAGGCGTTCTGGCGGGAGCGGCGCGTGTGCACGCTCGTCACGCTCCGCCCGGACGGGACCCCGCACGCCGTCCCGGTAGGCGCCACCCTGGACGCCGGCACCGTCCGCGTGATCACCTCGGCCGCCTCGGCGAAGGCCCGGCACGTCCGCGCCGCCGGCGAGTCCGGCCTCCCGGTAGCGGTGACCCAAGTGGACGGCCGCCGCTGGTCGACGATCGAAGGCCGCGCCACCCTCAAAACGGACCCGGCCTCCGTAGCGCACGCGGAACAGCTGTACACCGTCCGCTACAAACCACCACGCGCGAACCCGAACCGCGTGGTCATAGAAATCACCCCGACCCGCGCCCTAGGCAACCTCTGACCAGCCCCTCGGCCGGTGGGCCGCCCGGATCCGCTCACCCGGCCAGACAAGGCCCTGGGCACTGGCGCTGGAAGCCGGGCGTCGGCCACGTCACCCGTGGGGCCCAGCAGGTCGGAACGGCTTCGGCGACACCGTGGCCAGGACTCGCCCGAGGTCAGGAGCGCGCGTGAGGCCGGAGTGCGGCGAAGCTTCGCCAGATCATCGCGGCTGCTCAGCGGGACTGCCTCGGATGTCGTCTTGGAAGCGGACGTCAGTAACCGGCCCGACAGGTCAGCGAACGGGCTTCCGCGACATCACGGGCGCGGACTAAGCGGGGCTCGCGCGGCGCCAGGAGGGCGTCTCGGGCAAGGCGGTGCCGACGGTTCGGCCGAGGCTTACGGGCCGGCGGGTTGGCGGTGGGCTCTGGGTGAGGAGCGCCGGACGTGGCGGAGGCGTGGGCGGACGCTGTGCGATGTGGCGGTCCAGAGGTTGGAGGCGGGTGGAGTCCCTGAGGTGGGGTTATCGGGCGGCAGGACGCGGTAGACATAGCGGCCTGCGGTTTGATCCCGGGTGATGTGGATCTGCTTCGGATTGGCGTGTTTGAAGCGGTTGTGCCAGCCGCAGCAGAGGGTGAGTTTGTCGATGTCGGTGGGGCTTTGGCCGAGGGCCCAGCCGGTGACGTGGTCGACTTCGCACAGCGTCCCGGGCACCTCGCAGCCCTGGACCGCGCAGGTCGGATAGAGGGTCTGGAGGACCTGGCGTTGGGCGGGGCTGGCGAAGCGTTGCCGGTGACCGAGGTAGAGCGGAACGTTCCCGCGGCCCAGGATGAGGGCTGAGACCCCGGCCGCCAGAGCGATGCGGCGGGCCTGGGCGGCGGGGATCGGAGTGCCGTCGGTGAGGCGTGCCGGTGCGTGGCCGCCGGTGAGGGTTTCGAGGTCGCAGATGACGGTGACGCGGGTGGCCTTGTGTCCGTCCGACAGGACGCTCGTCAACGCGGAAGCCGTGCGCTCGGACAGGTCACGGCGGTCGTCGGCACCGGCCGGTTTGGCCAGGGGCGCGAGAGCACCGTCCCAGATCGCGGCGTCTTCGGCGTTGAGCCACCCCTTGACGTAGCGGCCGCCGTCCAATGACCGGGTCGTGTCGATCCAGGAGCGTTCGTAGCCGCGACGAGCGTCGTCGGGTGCCCGTTCGGAGCCGTCACGCTCGGCGATAAGATCAGTGATCTTGTTGCCGAAGGAGGCGACCTTCCCCGCGGAGAAGCCCTGCCCGGCCAGGTCGAGGAGGATCTCTTCAGCGGTCGCGCAGTCCTCGTCGTTCAGCCGCGCGACCGCTGCGCCGATGGTGGAGGCATATCCGTAGGACAGCTCACCTGTGGCCAGTCGACGCGCCACTTCGGGAAGACGGTGACGCTGGCGGGCGAGGTGGAGGCGTTCCTTGGCGCGGGCCTCACGCATGCCCAGGCGGGTGCGCAGCCATGCCAGCGTGGACGGCAGGCCCCACCGGCGCATCTCCGCGGAGGCGTCGACTCGTCCGATCAAAGCGGCCAGCGCACTCTCATGCTGGTCGGTGGCGCGCGCGAGGACCTCGGCCTGCGCCATGCACACGGCCGGTGAGGCGGACGCCTCGCGCCGAGCGAGTTCGGCCGCAATCGACGCCGCCGCGTCCACCAGTTCGCCGGTGGACATCGACGCGATGTCGATCTCGCTCGAACACATGACTCTATGCTATCGAATGATTGCGACCCTTATCGCCTCGTGCAGGTGAGAATATTGAGGCTCTCCGGATAGTCGGCAGACCGTCCAGCTATTTCTGCCCGGGAGTCCGATGCCAAGTGCACGCTGCCGCGAACCATTTGTCAGGAAATATCACCCCGCCTTCTCGCCGCCACCGTCGGGGCCGAAGGCCCCGACACCGTCACCCGGCAGCGGACACGAAGAGCCGCAACCCCGCGCAGACCCGCAGCTTGGACACCATCCCCAGCCGCCGACCCCAGCCGAAGTGACTCCAGCCCACGGCGACCTCAACTTGCGCGCCGACCCGCCAGTGGCCACCGCAACTGGGCACCCACCGCAACCACACAAATCCGAGAAAAGACCGCCGTCACCATTACCGCAAGCAGAACACTCGCTAGCAACGCAGGCCGATTTCCGCCCTGATCCAGCTCAATGAGGAACGCGGAGACCGTTTCGGAGCAGGCCCTCGATCCCTCATCCGAGGAGCCGGTCTGGGCCGATCAGCAGGCGTAGGCGACTCCGCAGCCGGAGATGGCCGTCGGCCCAGCCATGAAGCTGCCCTCCGCCACTCCGCCAAAGGCGTCTACACCGTTCAGGCAGGCGTACCAGAGCCCGTCTCCTCGAATGAAGGCGATGGCAGCGAAACGAGCTTCGACGACACCATTGACCAGCCTGAACAGGCTCTCGCACGGCATCAGAAATCCACATCGCGCTGAGTTGCAGCAATCTCCGCCAGGTCGAGTCGACGCAGATGATCGGCGGCCCGTCCCGAGGCACCGCCACAGAAAGCCGAGCGTCGGCCACGTCACGAAGAGCCCCGGCCGCTCACGAAGAGACCCGGCCCCTCACGAAGAGATCCCGCCGCTCACGAAGAGACCCGGCCACTCAACGAGAGGGGCTTCGGTGACATCGTGGACCTCTCCGAAGCGAACCTCGCACGAGGTCAGGAGTGCGCATCAGCTTGGGCGGTGGCTACGGCGGCCTGGCCGAGGCTTATGCCGCCGTCGTTCGGTGGGACGCGATGGTGCGTCAGTACCTTGAAGCCCGCGTCGGTGAGGCCGGATACCGCGCGTTCCAGCAAGAGCATGTTCTGGAAAACGCCGCCGGAGAGAGCGACTGTGCCGAGGCCGGTCTCCTCGCGGATTCGGGACGCGGCGTCCACTGTCAGCGCGGCGACGCCGTTGTGGAAGCGAGCCGCGATCGTTGGGACGGGGACGTTCGCGCGGAGGTCGGCCACCGCTGCGTTCAGCAGGTCGCCGCCGGCGACGGTGAAGACGGGTTTTGCGGTGATGGGTGCCGAGTACGCGGACCGGTCGGAAGGGTCGGCGCGTTGTTCGAGTTCGATCGCTGCTTGGCCCTCGTAGTTGATCCGGTCGCGGACGCCGAGGACGGCGGCTACCGCGTCGAACAGGCGGCCCATGCTTGAGGTGAGCGGTGCGTTGATGCGGCGCCGTGCCATTTCCGCGACCGTGGACCAGTCGGGGCGGCGCGCCACCGGCAGGTCTGAGGGTGCGCCGTATGCGGCGGCCATTCGCCAGGGCTCGCGGATCGCGGCGGCGCCGCCTGGCATCGGGACCGGTTCCAGGTGCCCGGCTCGTTCGAAACCGCGCAGGTCGGCGATGAGGAATTCGCCGCCCCAGAGGGTTCCGTCCGTCCCGTATCCGGTGCCGTCGAAGGCGACGCCGATGACCGGGCCGTCCGTTTCGTTGTCGGCCAGGCAGGACGCTATGTGCGCGTGGTGGTGCTGGACGGCGACGCCCGGCAGCTCCTGGTCGAGCGCGTACTTGGTCGACAGGTATTCGGGATGCGGGTCGTAGGCGATGACTTCCGGCTTGACGTCGAACAGCCGGCGGAAATGCTCGATGCCCTCTTCGAAGGCGCGGAGTGTCTCGTAGTTCTCCAGGTCGCCGATGTGGTGGGAGATGAATGCCCGGCCGTCGCGGGTCAGGCAGAACGTGTTCTTCAACTCGGCGCCGCATGCCAGGACCGGTCGCCCTTTTGCGATGGGCACGGGTTCCGGTGTGTAGCCGCGTGATCGGCGAATTGGGAGCGTCCGGCCGCGGAACACCCGCACCACCGAGTCGTCGGTACGGGTGTGGATGGCGCGGTCGTGGAGCAGGAAGGCGTCGGCGATGCCGGCGAGGCGGTGGAGTGCGTCGTCGTCGCGGTGAGCGATCGGCTCGTCTGAGACGTTTCCGCTGGTCAAGACGGTTGGTTCGGTGATGAGGAGGTGGTGCAGGGGGGTGTAGGGCAGCATCAGGCCGATGTGTCCGTTGCCGGGCGCGACTCCGGAGGCGACTGCCGCGTCCGGGCGGCGGCGGGCCAGGACGATCGGGCGTCTAGGGCCTGCCAGCAGCTCCTCCTCCGCCGCGGAGAGCACGCAGAGATCACGGGCGGCGGCCAGGTCGGGGACCATCACGGCGAAGGGCTTGTCCTCGCGGTGCTTGCGCGAGCGGAGCGCGGCGACCGCGTCCTCTGACGCGGCTCGGGCGGCCAGGTGGTAGCCGCCCAGGCCCTTCACCGCGAGGACGGCGCCGCCCGCGAGCAGGTCGCGGGCTGCGGGGAGGGGATCGCCGGCGTGCGGGTGCAAGGTGAGGGCCGGGCCGCAGGACGGGCAGCACACCGGCTGGGCGTGGAACCGCCGGTCGGCCGGGTCCTCGTACTCGGCGGCGCACGGACCGCACATCGCGAAGCCCGCCATGGTCGTGTACGGACGGTCGTAGGGGACGTCCCTCACGATCGTGAAGCGCGGCCCGCAGTTCGTGCAGTTGATGAACGGGTACCGGTAGCGCCGGTCGCCGGGGTCGTGGAGTTCGCGCAGGCAGTCGTCGCAGGTCGCGGAGTCCCAGGAGACCAGTGCGCGACGCTCCCCCGACGCGTCGCTGCCCACGATCGCGAACCCGTCGCGTCCTTCCGCGTCCAACCGGCGGGTGGTGACGCGTTCGACGACGGCGAGCCGGGGCGGGCGCGTGCGCAGCCCTTCGAGGAACCGTCCGACCACGTCGGGGGCGCCCTCGACCTCGATGAACACGCCGCGCGCGTCGTTGCCCACCAGGCCGGACAGTCCGAGCCCGGTCGCGAGCCCGTGCACGAAAGGGCGGAACCCGACGCCCTGCACGACCCCCTCGACCCGGACGCCCACTCTGACATCCACCCCGCCAATCCTTCCCGGCGCCCCGCCTAAGGCTTGGAAAGGAGGCACAAGGTACGTCCTACTCCCCGTCAAGAAGGCGGGACGCCGGGTCGCGCGACCCTCGATACGAAGGCTGCTACTGGGCGGAGGTCACCCCCTCCTACCGGGCGGAGGTCACTCCCTCCTACCGGGCGGAGGTCACTCCGCTTCTCCGGTGTAGGCGGCGATGGTGCGGTCGGCGCAGGCGCGGGCGGTGGCCTCGTCGGCGCCGGACGCCACGTGGGCTTCCCGCCATGCCTCGCCGCTCTGCCGGCTGAACTCCTTGCCCTCGTCCGTCGTGGCCCAGTCGGGGCCGACCTCCTCCGGGGCGTTCTTGCCGGTCGCCAGGTGCAGGGCGAGGCCGAGCAGCCCCATGTCCCAGCCGATGCCGACGGCGCCCGGGCCGAACTGGTCCCACATGTCGTCGTCGACGTGGGCGATGTGCTCCAGCTCGAAGCGCGCCCGGCCGTCCGGTTCCGGGGTCAGGCGGACCTCGATCCAGGACGTCTGGCCGCCGTACTCCCAGGTCGCGGAGTAGCTCTTGGGCGGATCGCACGTCTCGATCGTCCCGCCGGCGTTGCCTTCGAGCTGGTAGCGGCCGCCGAGCCGGAGGTCGCCGGAGATCGGCAGGAACCAGCGGGGGATCCGCTCCGGGTTGGTGACGGCGTCCCACAGGTCCTCGACGTCGGTGTCGTAGACCTGGCTGACGGTCGCCGTGCGCGCGGTGCCGGCCTCCAGCACCCGCTCGCCGACCTTGCGCCGTACCGCGTTGATCTGCCCCGTGACTTCGATCATGCTTCGCTCCCTGGGTCGTTGCGGCGTGCGCGCTTGCCTCGGGCGATCTCGGTCGCCAGGGCGTCGAGATGCGGTGTCCAGAACCGGCGGAACCGGTCGAGCCAGGCGTCGACCTCGCGCAGCGGCGCGGCGTCGACCGCGTACAGCCGGCGTGTCCCCTCCGCCCGCACCACCGCGAACCCGCTGTCGCGCAGCACCTTCAGATGCTGCGACACCGCGGGCTGCGAGATCCCGAACTCCTCCCGGACGACCGCCGTGACCTCGCCGGACGACCGCTCGCCGTCGGCGAGCAGCTCCAGAATCCGGCGCCGCACGGGGTCGCCCAGCACATCGAACGCGTGCACGAGACTCAAAGTACAGCCTTCACTTATATAAGCCAATACTTAAGAAAGATCATCCGCCCGAGTCGCGTCGAGTGGCGGGCGGGCCTCGTCCTCGGGCGGAGCGGCGGAGGAGTCCCCCTCCGCCGCCTCGTCGGTCGCGCGGAGGTCGTCCGCCAGTTCCCGCGCGTTCTCGTACCGTGCGGCGGGGTCGGCGGCCGTCGCCCGGTCGATCACGCGGCGCAGCCCCGCCGAGACCGGCAGGGACGCGGTGTCGAGCGGGATGCCGTGCTGCAACTCCTCCATCACCTCGTGCGCGGGCCGCTCGGCGAACGGATGCCGGCCGGTCAGGCAGACGTACAGGACGACGCCGAGCGCGTAGATGTCGACGCGGCCGTCCACGGGCGCGCCGCGTGCCTGCTCCGGCGCCATGTACAGCGGTGTGCCGACGACCACGCCGATCTGGGTGTCCCAGGACTCAAGGTTTTTCTCGACCGACTTCGCGATGCCCAGATCGATGAGGACGGGCCCCTGGCCGCGCACCATGATGATGTTGCCGGGTTTGATGTCGAGCCGCGCCAGCCCCTGGGAGTGCAGGTAGCCGAGCACCTCCGCCATGGTGATCGCGATGCCGACCGCCTCGCCCGGCGGCAGCCCGCCCGCCGGCCCCGTCCGCGACCCCGCGACGAGGTCGCTGAGCGATTCGCCCTGGAGGTACTCCATGACGATGGCGAACCCGTCCTCCTGCTCGACGATGTCGAACACCTCCACCACATTCGGGTGGCGGACGGACTTGCTGATCTCCGCCTCGCGCCTGAACCGCCGGACGGCGTTGCCGTCGTCGGCCAGGGCGGTGCGCAGCAGTTTGACGGCCACCACGCGCTGCAGCACCAGGTCGAAGCCCTCGTACACCGAGCTCATCCCGCCCTCGCCGATCAGGCGGCGCAGCTCGTAGCGGTCGCCCAGCCCCTTGCGCCGCAGCTCCGGTGCGGGCCGGGCGGCCGGCCGAGGCTCGGACGGCCCGGAGGAGGGACGGGGAAGAGGCGGCTCGTGCCGGTCCGCCCCCGAGGGAGGCGGCCGGCGGAGGGTGACGGTGCTGTCCCCCAGCATCTGCGGGGACAGCGTGAACTCCAGTTCGGCGCGCTCGGTCTGGCTCGTCACGGCGAGCCCGCGGAGGCGCCGCATCGTGTCGTCCGCCAGCCGGTAGGAGGTGAGCCGGGAGTCCGAGACGTCCACGACGAACGTCGAATCGGCGTCGACCCGGCGGACGACTGCCAGGACGCCTGTCCGTTCCAGGTGCTCCAGGAGCAGGTCCACGGCGGCGGGCGTGATCCGCAGGAGCGCGTCGAAGTCCCCCTCCTCGACGGCCTTCACGATGTCGGAGGAGGTGAACGGCAGGCCGTCGCTGCGCAGGATCCAGTCGAGGACGTAGTAGCCGCCGAGGCGCCACCGGTCCTGGTCTATCTCGGTGGGGAACACCTTCCCGCGCGTGTCGGCGAAGAAGGCGCGGAGCGTGTCCTCCATCTGCGCGTAGAACGCGACCTTGCCCCAGTCGGCGTCGGTTATCCGCAGCCGGGGCCGGCCATGCCGCCACACCACGAAGGTGTGCAGTTCTTGCAGGAGCCGGCGCAGGACGCCGCGGGCCTTGAAGGCGAGGTAGCGGCGCAGCGCGTCCAGCGGCTCCCTGGCCGCCTCGTCCACGGGCCCGTCGACGAGGCCGTCCAGCAGGACGGACGGCGCGTCCCAGTTGCACGGGGTGTAGAGCCGCCAGGCGAAGACGCTCTCGTAGACGCTGTTGCCCCGGCCCGAGTCGAGGAGCACCTGGTCCTGCAAGTCGGGCCCGGCGACCATCAGGTAGTAGGCGCCCGGCATCGTCACGACGTTCTTCATGCCGCCGAGGAGCTTCTCGACCACCGCCATGCCGTCCTGGACGGCGGTCAGCTTGTCCATCTCGTCCAGGACGACGACCAGGCTGATCGGGAACGGCCCACGCCGGGACCTGCCGAGGCCGCGCAGGGGGCCGCGCAGGAGGCCGCGGGGTGGGGGCGGGGCGGCGGACAGCATGCGGACGACGCGCATCATGTCGTGTTCGACGTCGGTCTCGGAGTACGCCAGGAACGCCGCCTCCGTCGCCAGTGACCGGGTCCGCTTGGCCGAGAGGCCGACCTTGGGCAGCGAGACGCCGGTGGATCCGGCGAGCTTCGCGGCGAGCGCCGACATGCCGATGTCGGCGGTGGCCGTCCGCTCGGTGGCGTCGGAGCGCATCTCCTTGAACGACAGCGACGTCCGCATGTAGGTCAGGAGGAGCGCCTGCCTGGTGGTGTCCGGCAGCGTCTCGAAAGCGCCCGCCTCGTTCAGCGCCTCGAAGACCCGGCGGACGATCGCGAACAGCAGATGCTCGGTGGACATCGGGCGCGCCACGCTCAGCACCACGGGCAGGACGCGGCGTCCGGGCGGAGGGTCTCGTTCCAGATCTTCCAGCACGCGCTGGACGAGCGTGGTCTTGCCGACCCCGCGGAACCCGGAGATGAGGAACGTGCCGCCCCGGGAGAACGTGATCCGCTCCCGCAGCGCCTCCGCCAGGGACCCGTCCGCGAGGTCGGGCAGGCCGGGTTCGGCGCGGCTCAGCGGCTCGTGGACGTAGCGGAAGCCGTCGCGCAGCGGGACGTCCAGAATCGCGGCGTCGTCGGCGTCCCGCCGGGGCGGCGGCAGCGGCGGCGGGCTGCGCCGCCGTCGCGCGCCGAAGGCGAGCCGCGCGAGGTCCAGGGTCTTCAGGTAGGCGGAGGCGACCATGGCGAGCGGGGGCTTCGCGAGCCAGAGCCGGATCGCGGCCGACCTGCCGCGCGGTGCCCTCCGGGCGTGCTCGCGCGTGAAGCGGTGCGTGCTCTCCGCTTCACCGGGCGCCATGACCGCCTCCGCCGCGGCGGTGGGCCCGGCGCCGATGGCGTACGCCGGCGGATGGTGCCGCGCCGACCGCCCGGACTCTCACGGCCGGCCGCGGACGGGTCGCGGATCGGCCGCGACCGCGCATCGGCCCCCTCGGGCCGGGCGGCGCACCGATCGCGTCTCCAAGCACATGCTCATTTTTCCCGCAGGCGCGGGAGTCCGCCGGGTCAACGGCTACTTGTGGACAACAGTTCTTCGAAGGGAACCGGGTTCTCGTACGGGTCGTCCTTCGCCGGGGCCGGACGCGCCTCCATCAGGGCCGCGAGTTCGGCGCCGGCGCGGGCGACGCGGTCCGGGAGGGCGGTGTCGGCGCTCCCCCAGTCCTCGGACGCCGCGTAGACGGCGGTCGGGACGACGCTGGTGCGCAGGTAGGCGAACAGCGGCCGCATGGCGTAGTCGATGGCCAGGGAGTGGCGGGCGGTGCCGCCGGTCGCGCCGAGCAGCACCGGCTTGCCTTCCAGGGCGTCCCGGTCGAGGACGTCGAAGAACGTCTTGAACAGGCCGGTGTAGGACGCGTTGAAGACGGGTGTGACGGCGATGAGGCCGTCCGCGCCCGTCACGGTCTCGACGGCGGCGCGGAACGCCCCCGACGGGAAGCCGGTCAGGGTGGCGTCGACCATGGCGTGCGCGTGGTCGCGCAGCTCGATCGTCTCGACGGCGGTGTCGCCGCGCAGGGCCTCGGCGGTCGCGGCGGCGAGGCGGTCGGCGAGCAGCCGGGTGGACGACGGCCGCCCGAGACCGGCGGAGACGACGGCGAGCGTGGTCACTTGACCCCCTCTGCGGGGAGGGCGGCGAGACGGGACGCGTGGGTCGGGGCGGTCGCCGGGACGTGCGCCGGGCGGAGCGCCTCGAACTCCTTGCGCAGCACCGGGACGACCTCCTCGCCCAGCATGTCGAGCTGCTCCAGGACGGTCTTCAGCGGCAGCCCCGCGTGGTCCATCAGGAACAGCTGGCGCTGGTAGTCGCCGAAGTGGTCGCGGAACGTCAGCGTCTTGTCGATCACCTGCTGCGGGCTGCCGACGGTGAGCGGCGTCTCGGCGGTGAACTCCTCCAGGGACGGCCCGTGCCCGTAGACGGGGGCGTTGTCGAAGTACGGGCGGAACTCGCGGACGGCGTCCTGGGAGTTCTTCCGCATGAAAACCTGCCCGCCGAGGCCGACGATGGCCTGGTCGGCGGAGCCGTGCCCGTAGTGCTCGAAACGCTGCCGGTACAGGCCGATCAGGCGCTGGAAGTGCTCCTTCGGCCAGAAGATGTGGTTGGCGAAGAAGCCGTCGCCGTAGTAGGCGGCCTGCTCGGCGATCTCCGGGCTGCGGATCGAGCCGTGCCACACGAACGGCGGCACCCCGTCCAGCGGGCGCGGCGTCGAGGTGAACGACTGCAGCGGCGTGCGGAACTTGCCCTCCCAGTCGACGACGTCCTCGCGCCAGAGCCGGTGCAGGAGGTGGTAGTTCTCGATGGCGAGCGGGATGCCGTCGCGGATGTCCTTGCCGAACCACGGGTAGACGGGTCCGGTGTTGCCGCGCCCCATCATCAGGTCCACCCGGCCGTCGGCGAGGTGCTGGAGCATCGCGTAGTCCTCGGCGATCTTCACCGGGTCGTTGGTGGTGATCAGCGTCGTCGCGGTGGACAGGATGAGCCGCTCGGTGCGGGCCGCGATGTAGCCGAGCATCGTCGTCGGGGAGGACGGGACGAACGGCGGGTTGTGGTGCTCGCCGGTCGCGAAGACGTCCAGCCCGACCTCCTCGGCCTTGAGGGCGATGGTCACCATGGCCTTGATCCGCTCGGCCTCGGTGGGGACGCGGCCGTCGGTCGGATCGGGGGTGACGTCGCCGACCGAGAAGATCCCGAACTGCATGGCGGCCTCCGAGATAGTAGAACGTTCAATCATTCTATCGGAACCGCGCGCGGCGGGCCCGTATTCCTGCCGCGTCAGGCCGCGCGGGCGACGTCCCGTTCGAGCGCGTCGACCGGCCAGGCGCCGACCGTCCCGGCGGGGCGGCGAGACGCTGAGCCTGCGTCCGGGGGAGCCGTCCCCGCCGGGGTGGCTGATCACGCGCACGCCCGGCGGGCCGGTCTGGGAGCACGGGTCCGCGGACGCGGACGTGACCGCCACCGGGCCCGTCCAGGACCTGCTGCCGGTGTCGGCGCGCCGGCTCGCCCCGGACGACGCCGCCGAGGTGAAGGCGACCGGCGACGCGTCGCTCCTGGAGCACTGGCTCGCCCACTCGGCGGTCTGGCCGGACGCCGTCGCCGTCAGGTGCCCGTCGCGAACCACATCTGGTCTGACGGGCCGCCGGGGGGGAATGCTCGGGTACATGATCGGTGAACACGTGCTCGCCGGATACGTTCCCGACGCGGGCGGGCGGGAGGCGCTCGACCTCGCGCGCGGCATCGTCGCGCTGACCGGCGGCCGGCTGAGCGTGGCGCACGTCCACCCGCCGGACCTGCCGGCCGCCGCCGGGGAGGCCCGCGCGGTCCTGGACCCGCTCGCCGACCTCCTGGACGGCCAGCCGGCCGACCTGATCGTCCAGGAGGGGCGCAGCGTCGGGCGCGGGCTCACCGTGCTCGCCAGCCGGATCGGCGCCGATCTGATCGTCGTCGGCTCCCCCGAGGGCGGCGCCCGCGGCCGCATCGGCGTCGGCGCCGCCGCCGACCACCTGCTGCACTCGGCGACCGAGGCGGTGATGCTCGCGCCGTCCGGCTACAGCCCGCCGGACGAGCTCGGCCGGATCACCGTCATGTACGTCCGGCGGCCCCAGTGCGACGAGGCGGTCATCCGCGCCGCGCAGGCCGCCGAGCGCCTGGACGTCCCGCTCCGGCTGGTCACCCTCGCCATCGGGGACGTGGACGGCGACCCGCTCCGCGACGACCTGGCGCTCGCCATCCGGCTCGCCCTCGACTCGGCCGACCTGCTCCCCGAGGAGGTGTCCGCCGAGCTCGCCGAGGGCGACGACGTCGCCGACGCCCTGGACGACGTCGACTGGCCCGAGGGCGAGCTCCTCGTCTGCGCGTCCAGCGAGGACGCCGCCGCCCACCGCGTCTTCCTGGGGGAGGTCGCGCTGAAGGTCCTGCGGGCGGCCCCGTGTCCGGTCACCGTCCTCCCGCGTGGCTACTACTGAGTAGTCCGTTTTGACCGTTTACCCGGAACAGGTTGCCGCCCGTCGTTTACCTGCATTACATTCCGTCGAGATCGGAACGTGACCATTGGAACGGTCGTTTCAGACGACGGGGCACAGACAGGGCACGTTCCTCCCCCCGGTCGGGCGCACCCTGCCCGAACGAGCGAGGCGCTGGGAGCGAGATGGACCCGATCGGCAAGAAGCTGCTCGACATCGCCAAGAAGGAGCTCGGCTACACCGAGCACGGCGACGGCTACACCAAGTTCGGCGAGTGGTACCGCAAGAACGTCGACGGCGACCACGACGAGTACTTCTCCACCGCCCCCTGGTGCGACATGTTCCTCGCCTGGGCCGCCGACAAGGCCGACGTCACCGACCAGGCCGGGCAGTTCGCCTCGACCGTCGAGCACGCCAAGTGGTTCAAGAAGCACGACGCCTGGGGCCACGACCCCGAACCCGGCGCCATCGTCTTCTACGACTGGAACGGATCCCACGATATCGACCAGATCGACCACGTCGGCATCGTCGAGAAGGTCGACGGGCACACCCTCCACACCATCGAGGGCAACGCCGAGGGCTACAAGCTCATGCGCAAGACCCGCGACACCGGCACCGTCGTGGGCTACGGGTACCCGTCCAAGGTCAAGGTCGAGGCCAAGTACACCCCCAAGCACGCCGCCCCCGCCCCCACCGTCGACCAGGTCGGCGCCCCGGTCACGTCCACGCACACCCACGAGGCCGAGCACAACGGCGCCGCCGAGCCGCTCCCCGCCCAGGACGTCGTCCTCGGCGGCATCCTCGCCTTCATCCTCTGCGGCACCGTCGCGCTCGCCGCCGGCCGCGCCGCCGCCGCCAAGGCCCCCACCTCCCCGCCGATCCGCGTCCGCAAGCGCGGCAAGCACCACCGCCCGTCCACCCCCGTCGCCCTCCCGGCCGACGTCACCCCCGCCGACCTCGACGCCGCGGACGCCGGCACCACCCTCATGCCCGCCCTCTCCCTCGCCGCCGCCCACGAGGCCGAGGACCGCGAGTTCTGGGGCCGCATCGCCCACCTCGAAGAGGACAAGGAACTCGACTTCTGGAACACCCTCCACGCCGAACTCACCGAGGAGACCCCCGCTCTGTACGCAAGCACTCCAGGATTCCGCTAGAGTTGTCCATGCGAGCCCGGAGGGCGACCTCCGGACCGGCACGCGGACGTGGCTCAGTTGGTAGAGCATCACCTTGCCAAGGTGAGGGTCGCGGGTTCGAATCCCGTCGTCCGCTCTGAGAGGCCCCATCAGGTCTCGCTCTGGTGGAGTGGCCGAGAGGCGAGGCAACGGCCTGCAAAGCCGTGTACACGGGTTCAAATCCCGTCTCCACCTCGCATCGCAAGGGCGATTAGCTCAGTGGGAGAGCGCTACCTTGACACGGTAGAGGCCACTGGTTCAATCCCAGTATCGCCCACTTCGGAGTTGGGAGTGGTGTGCTCGGAGCTTTGTGGCTCCTTCGCCGCCACTCCTTCGTCGTGTTCATCCGGGGGGCGACCCCCGGGCCCCCGGTGTAGCGGCCCTGGAACGACGGGTCGGTGGAGAGGTACAGCTCGGACAGGAAGACCGCGCCTGTGACGGGGTCGCG
>NZ_JBEORG010000030.1:0-108112 GCF_040302145.1 Spirillospora sp. NPDC127506
ACGACGACGCCCTTGCCTCCGGCTCGGAGTTAGCACCACCTCTTCCTCCAGGGGACTTTCACCCCCAAGCAATCGCCCATGCTGGGCGCACCATGAGAAGGCCGCCCCGCCGAACCGGCGGGGCGGCCCTCCGCGGCGGTCACGGCGTGGATTCGAGGAGGCCGTAGTGGCCGTCGTAGCGGTGGTACAGGACCTTGCCGCGGCCGGTGGCACCGTCCACGAAGAACAGGAACGGCAGGCCGAGCGCCTCCAGGCGCTCGATCGCCTCCTTCTCGGAGATGCGCGGGGCCGGGTGCGGGCTGACGGTCAGCGGGATCGCCACCGGGCCGCGGAGGTCGGCGTCCGGGTCCGTCAGGGCGAGCCGGTAGCCGCCGTCGTCGCGGTAGAGCACGGCGTCCCGGCCGGTCTCGGCGTCGGTGAACAGCCAGAAGTCGTAGTCCATGACGTCCATGTCGAACGCGGCCTCGTCCGGGGTCTGCGTTTCGGGCGCGAACGTCTTGCGCCGCACGATCTCCCGCTCGTGCGGCGGGAGGACGGAGCGGACGGGCCGGTGCGCGTTCCGCCCGGCCTTCGGGGCACGGGACGCCTCGCGCCGGCCGGCGATGCGCTCGAACCTGGCGCGCAGCAGGTCGGGCAGGAGGTCGACGGCCTCCTGCATCGTCTCCGCCGCGGCCTCCACCCGCACCAGGCGGCCGTTCACGTCGACGTTGGCCTGCGCCATCGCGGGGCGCTCCACCGCCGGGTCGGGAGCGGTGGACAGCTTGACACGGGCGAACAGAACCGGGCCGGGCGCCTGCCTGAACGACGCGGCGACCTTCTCGCGGGCCGCCTCGACGAACCGGTCCGGGACGTCGCCCCTGACCTCGAAGGCCACGTCGACGTCCTGCAGATTCTTCGCTTGCACCATGCGTCCCCCTCGTTCGGTCTTATCTCCACCCTTCGGTATGGGGGTCGGAGCCACTAGGGACGAACGTCCTTCCAGCGTACGGCGGTAATGCGGTACAGGACGTGGCGCCGCAGGCGATGGCCTTCGGGCACGAGCGGGTGCTCGAAATCGCCGGACGGGTCGCGGGACATGCCGATGCGCCGCATGACGGCCTGGGACCGCACGTTCAGGACGCTGGTGAAGGAGACCACCTCGTCGATATGGGCGTCGTCGAAGGCGTAGCCCAGCGCGCGGAGGGCGGCCTCGGTGGCGTAGCCGTGGCCCCAGGCGGACCGGGCGAGGCGCCAGCCGATCTCGACCGCGGGCGTGAAGTGGGCCTGGAACCGCGCCACCGACAGCCCGGCGAAGCCGATGAACTCGCCCGTGGCGGCGACCTCCAGCGCCCACAAGCCGAACCCGCTTTCGTCGAAGCGCGCCTCGATGCGGTCGATCAGGGCGTCGCTCTCGGCCCGGCTGAGCGGCGCCGGGAAGTGCTCCATGACCTGCGGGTCGGCGTTCAGCGCGGCGAACGGCTCGCGGTCGGTCCCGGTCCAGCGGCGCATGAGCAGGCGGTCGGTCCGCAATGGGGAGGTCACCGGCCGACCCTACTGGGCCGCGTGGTCCGGCGGGACGCTCCCCTCAACGCGTCGCGGTGCGGAGCGCGCGGTAGAGGAGCCCGGGGTCGCCGAGGCGATGGCGGAGCAGCTTCTCCAGCGCGCCGATGGGGACGAGGTTCTGCGGTGCGCGCGGATCCTTGTAGCCGACGCCGGCCAGGTGCGGGATGAGCGCCGTGCACTCGTCGGCGAGGTCGGCGACCTCGGTGCGGGAGAGGTCGGCGGCGGCCTCGCAGCGGGCGATGCCCGCCCAGGGCGCCCCCGAGGGCGCCGGCAGCCGCAGGTACCAGGAATGGCGCGCCCAGCTCGTCGTCATGAGGAAGACCGGGGTGCGCTGGCCGGGCCGCAGCGCCGCGAGCACGGCCGCCTCCGGCCCGGACAGGTAGGCGGCGTGGTGGGTCTTGACGTACCCGATCGTGCGCGGCAGGTGGGCGCGGCCGCGCAGCGGCCCGTCCACGATCAGCAGGTCCTCCTCCGCGGAGGCCGACCGGTACCGGGTCGCGAGGCTCACTTCCAGGTCGCTGAGGGTCCGCTGGAGCGCGAGCGACAGCTGCTCGGCGGTGCCGCCGCCGGCCCGCACCGCCGTGTAGGCGCCCGCGCCGGTTTCGAGGTCGCGGGCGTGCGGGGACGGGGTGAACAGCGACCGCCGCACCGCCACGTCCGCGAGTTCCGCGCGCCCCCCGGGGACGCGCCGCACCACGCCCGCCGCGCAGGACGCGGCGATGCCCGCGGCCGGCATCCCGCCGGACGGGTCGCCGACCCACACCCTCGCCTCGATCCGCCGGACCCCGTCGGCGACGATCAGCCCGCCGGGCGGGGCCTCCCGCGGGGCGGGGGTGATCGGGCGCCACCGGCCGGACGGCATCTCCACGTCCAGGTCGAGCTGGACGGACGTGGCGTCCAGCTCGGCGAGCGCATCGGCGGTGACCGACGTCGCGTACGCGGGGTCCCAGGGGTCGATGGTGATCGTCGTCGCCGACGGGGGCGCCGTGGTCACGCCGTCCTCCTCTCCAGGTGCGAGCCGGTGGCGTCGCGGCGCACGTCGAACCGCACCGGGACCCGCTCGGCCAGCGCCGGGACGTGGGTGACGATGCCGACCATGCGGTCGCCGCCGGAGGCGAGCCGCTCCAGCGTCGCGGCGACGGTGTCGAGCGTCACGGGATCGAGCGTGCCGAACCCCTCGTCCAGGAAGATCGAGTCGAGGCTGCGCGCCGCGGCGCCCCCGCCGAACCGGGCCACCTGGTCCGACAGCGCCAGCGCGAGGGCGAGCGACGCCTGGAACGTCTCGCCGCCGGACAGCGTCCGCACGCTGCGGCGCAGCCCCGCCTCCGCGTAGTCGATCACCTCGATGGAGTTCCGGCCGTCCAGGGCGAGCTCGAACTGGCCGTCCGACAGTTCGCGCAGCGTCTCGGACGCGCCCATGACCAGCAGTTCCAGGGCCTCGCCGCACAGCCAGTTCTCGAAGTTGTCGGCGCGCAGCCGCACGGTCAGCTCGTGCGCGACCGCGGCCTCCGCGCGGTGGCGGCGGGCGTCCCGGACGAGCTCGGCGGCCATCCGGCGGTCGCGGCGGATGCGCTCCAGCCGGTGCTCGGCCTGGTTGCGGGCGTTCAGCACGGCCTCCCAGAGGGAGTCCGGCGCGCCGGACGCGGCGATGCCGTGCTCGGCCAGCTCAGCGGCGATCGCCTGGCGCGCCCGTGCCCGGCGGTCGCGGAGGCCCTCCAGATCGCGGCGCAGGGCTTCGGCCGCCTCACGGCGCGCGGCCGCCTCGCGGTCGCGCCAGGCGAGCAGGGCCGTCCACGCGGCGTGCAGGTCGGCGCGGTCGAGCGGCGGCGCGCCGAGCGCGACCACGGTGTCCCGGGCCTCGTCCAGCCGGGCGAGCCCCCGGGCCGCGTCGCCGGACAGCTCGTCGCGCCGTCCGGCGGCCTTCGCCGCGTCGGCGCGGGCGGCGGCCACCTCCCGCCGGGCGTGCACGATGTCCTGCTCGGCCGCGCGGATGTCGGCGAGGCGCCGCTCGACGTCCTCGGGGTCGGGGTGGGCGCGGATGCGCTCGGCCTGCTCGTCGAGGTTCTGCCGGAGGGTGTCCAGCCGCGCCTCCAGCCCCGACAGCGCCTGGCCCGCGGCGTGCGCGGCCCGCTGCGCGGCCTCGAACTCGGCGCGGCGGTCGTCGACGGCGCGGTCCGCCTCGCTCATCCGCGACGGGACGTGGCGTTCGGGCAGCCGGGCGACCTCGGTCAGGCAGACCGGGCAGGGTTCGCCGACCACCAGCCGGGCGGCGAGGCCGGCGGCGGCGTGCTCGTCGCGGACGCGCTGCCGCTCGTCCTCGGCCTGCCGCAGGCTCGCGCGGGCGGCCTCGGCGTCCGCTTCGGCCTCGGCCAGCACGCCGCGCGCCTCCGCGATCTCGCCCTGGACGTCCTCGATCTCGGCGCTGATCCGCGCGTGGTCGCGGTGCGCGCGGCCCGCCAGGTCCAGGACGGTCTTGTCGCCGAGGCGGGCGAGCCGGTCGTGGGCGGCCGACTCGCGTTCCTCGCACCGGGCGGCCTCCCGCGCGAGCCGCTCGGCCTCGTCGCTCGCGGCCCGCAGGTCGTCCGCGAGCGTCGGGACGTCCTCCGGCATGGCGAGCGCGGCCAGCGCGGCCAGCGCGCGCTCGCCCTCGTCCGCTTCCGCCTCCCGCTCCCGCACCTCGGCGTCGGTCCGCTGGAGGTCGTCGAGGGCCGAGCGCACCCGCTCGGTCAGGGCGCCGAGCCGGTCGAGGTGCCGCGCGGCCTCGGTCTCGGCGGCCTCGTCGGCCTCCGTGAGCTTGCCGAGCTGGGCCTCGGCGGCGGCGGCGCGGGCCTCGGCCGCCTTCTCCTCCTCGCCCGCCCGCTGCTTGACCAGTTCGAACTTCCCGGCGTCCAGGAGCTGGACCAGGAGGTCCTGCCGCTTCCTCGGCTCGGCCTGCAGGAAGTCGGCGAAGCGGCCCTGCGGGAGGACGACGCACTGGGTGAAGAACCGGTACTCCAGGCCGGTGATGCGCTCGACCGCCTCCGTCACCCGCTCCCCGGCGGCGATGCTGCGGACCTGCGCGGCGAGCAGCTCCTCGACGCCGAGGGCGGGATCGGCGGCCGGGTCCAGCTCGTCCAGCCGCGCCTCCCGCGTGGTCACCGCGCCGCGCGCGCTGCGGGCCAGCGAGCGGACGACGCCGTAGCGGCGGCCCGCCGTCTCGAACACGAGCGCGACCTTGCCCGCGTTGGCGGACGGCGCCAGCGCCAGCTTGATCACGTTCTCCTTGGCCCAGCGCGGCACCGACCCGTACAGGGCGAAGCAGACCGCGTCGATGACGGTGCTCTTGCCGGACCCGGTGGGGCCGACGAGGACGAAGTAGTCGACGTCGGCGAGCCGCACCGTCGTCGGCGCGCGGTAGCTGCAGAAGTTCTCCATGTGCACGCACAGCGGACGCATCAGTCCCCCTGCTCGTCGATCTCGTCGTAGAGGCGGTCGAACAGGGCCACGACCCGCTCGTCCTCGTGCCCGGTCTCCGCGAGGTAGGTCCGGAAGAGCCGCCTCGGCGTGGGCGGCTCCGCCCCGGCGGCGGCGGCCGCGCGGCGGCGCGCGGCCGTGGGCCGGAACGCCTCGTCGATGTCGACGGTGAGCGCGTTCGGCAGGACGTCCCGGACGTCGTCGGCGAGCCCGGCGCGCGGCTTCTCGCGGACCACGACGCGCAGCCACGCGTCCCCGAGTTCGCCGGCCATCGCCTCCAGCTCCGGGAGGGTGCCGCTGACCGTGCGCAGGACGCGGGCGCCCCGCAGCGTCACCTCCCGCACGTCGGCGGGGCGGCCCGGGCTCACCTCCACCACCAGCGCGCCCGGCGTGTTCTGCTCCTCCCCGAAGTCCACGGCGATCGGCGACCCGCTGTACCAGATCGGGCACGGGCCGGGCATCCGCTGCCGCCGGTGCAGGTGGCCGAGGGCGGCGTAGTGCGCGGACGCCGGGAACGCCGAGGACTCGAAGTAGTACGAGAAGATCGTCTGCGCTTCGCGTTCGCCGCCGCCGAGCCGGCCGCCCGGCAGCGTGCCGTGCGCGGCGATCAGGTTGACGGTGTCGGAGCGGAACCCGGCGGTGAGCGCGTCGGCGAGCTGCGCGAACCGGTGGGCGTAGTCGCGGTTGTGCTGGTCGGGGGCGCCGGTGAGCGCCTCCAGCGCCCGGACGACGTACCGCTGCGACAGGAACGGCATCGCCGCGAGCCTGACGGGTTCGCCGGCCCTGCTCGTCCACGTCAGGACCCCGCCGTCCTCCGGCGGGCGGAACCGCCCCACGACCCGGATGCCGAGCCGGCCCAGCACCGGCCGGTACACGGCGTCGAGCAGGCGCGCGTCGTCGTGGTTGCCGGCGAGGACGACCACTTCCCGGCCCCCTTCGCGCAGCGCCAGCAGCGTCTTCATCACCAGCGCCTGCGCGGGCGGCGTCGGGACGGCGGAGTCGAAGACGTCGCCGGCGACGATGACCGCGTCGACGTCCTCCGCCCGGGCGACGCCGACGAGCTCGTCCAGCACCTTCGCGTGCTCGTCGGCCCGGGACCGGCCCCGGAGCACCTTGCCGACGTGCCAGTCGGCGGTATGCAGGATCTTCACGTCCACCTCCGGGCGGATCAGAAGGGCGGCACTTCGTCGTCGTCCGCGGCGCCGAGGCCCGCGAACGGGTCGGCGGCCCGCCCGTCCGCGGCGGGCGGCCGCGCCCGGTGGCTCGCCTCCGCCGGGCGGGTCGCCCAGGCCGGGAACGGGAACTCGACGGCGAGCGGCACCGGGATCTCGGGCTGGCCGACGAACATCGTCCCGGGCCTGGCGATCGTGGCCCGCGCCCGCGCCGCCGGCGGCAGCCATCCGTACTCGCCGCGCCCCGCCTCCGCCGCGTCCAGCCGCCCCGCCACCCGGACCGCGCAGTTGGCGACGATGCGGCGCTCCACCTCCGACGCCGTCTGCTGGGCGCCGATGAGGATCACGCCGAGCGACCGGCCGCGCTCGGCGACGTCCAGGAGGATCTCCTTGATCGGGGAGCCGCCCTCGCGCGGTGCGTACTTGTTCAGCTCGTCCAGGACCACGAACAGCAGCGGGCGGGCGCTGCCGGTGCGCTCCTTGTCCGCGAACTCGCCGCGCAGCACGACGCCGACGACGAACCGCTGCGCCCGCTCGGGAAGGTTGTGCAGGTCGACGACCGTGACCTGGGTGCGGGACGTGCTGATCGTCCGGTCGGCGCGGGCCGGGAGGTCGCCGCGCAGCAGGGGCGACAGGGCCCGCACGGACGATCGGAGCCTGCGCAGGAACGCGTTGACGGTGCCGAGCCCCATCAGCTGGGCGCCCCATTCGCGGCGCGCGTCCTCGTCGGTCAGCGCGTCCTCGATGACGCCGACGAGGTCCTCGTAGGTGCGGCAGACCGGCCCGTCGCCGAGCCGCACCGCACCGCCGTCCCCCACCGCCCCGGCCGCGTGCTTCAGCCTGGCCGCGACCTGCCCGATGAGCATCGTGTACTGGGCGCGCTCGTCCTCGGCGTCCGCGAAGACGTAGCGGAGCAGCTCCTCCTCGCAGAACTCGGCAAGGGTCCAGTAGAACGGGCTGACGTCCTGGGTGCGCGCGGACACATGCGGCGTCCCGTTGGGGTCGCCCGGCCTGGGCGGCGCGAAGACGTGCACGCTCTGGAACGGGCCCGGCGTCAGCCCGAGCTTCCGGTACGCGGCGCGCGCGTCCTCGTCGAGCCGGTTGTTGGCGTGGTCGAGGAAGAGCAGGTCCTCTCCCTTCACGGAGAAGATCAGCGCCTTGGTGTTGTGGGCCTCGGCGCCCAGCGCCCCGGAGTTGAACACCGAGTACAACAAGAAGGTGGCGAACGACGTCTTGGTCGCCACACCGGAGATCCCGGAGATCGACACGTGCGCGCCGCGCGTCCCGTCCAGGAAGTCCATGTTCAGGTGGACGGGCTCGCCGTCCCGCCCCAGCCCGACCGGGACCCGCCGCTCCATGACGTCGAAGTACAGCGCCCGCCGCCGGTCGTCCTCTCCGGCCCGGCGGGCCTCCGTCCCCGGCAGCGGCGGCACGTACACCTCGGGCTCGACCCGCGTGACCGTGACCTCGGCGGACTCGACCACGGCGGCCGGCAGCACCCCCTGGACGATCAGGAAGACGTCCGAGTCGTAGGCGGCGCCCTCGTGCCGGGCCTCCACGTTCGTCACGACGCCGGCGATGAGCACCTCGCCGCGTCCGGGCACCTCCCGCCGCGCGGCGATCACCTCGTCCAGCTGGACGACCGTGCCCGGTTCCAGCCCCACCCAGAACGTCAGCGGCGTCGCGGTCTGCGTTCCCAGGACGCGCCCGACGACCTCCCCCGCCTTCCCCGCCTCGTCCATCGCGTCACCCCGTCATCACCCGCTCACCGCGTCACCAACGGGCTTACCACGCGAAATCCCGGCAGCGGAAAGCGACCCGGAGAACTGACCGCTTTCCGCCACCGCAGCGTTCGCTCCGCGTTCCGGCAGGCCAGGAACCCGCCGCCGTGTCCCGCCGCCGCGCCGGCCGGCCGCTTCGGCGTGGACCGGCCGCGGGCGCCGCGGCCCGCGGCGTCAGGTGTTCAGCGAGGACTGGCGGCGGCGCGGCCCGCGGTCGCGGGGCGTCCGCGGCTTGCCCGCCTTCGCCGCCTGGTGCTTACCGGGCCGGGGCTTCGCGGTCTGCGCGGCGGGCGCCGGGGCGGCCGCGCGGGACGGGGCGCGGGCGCCGGTGATGCGGGCCAGTTCGGGGTCGCCGGGACGCACCCGGCTGGTGTGCGGGGTGATGCCGGCCTTGCTCATCAGGTCGTCCATCTCGCGGCGCTGCTCGGGCAGGACGAGCGTGACCACCGTCCCCGCGCGTCCGGCGCGGGCGGTGCGGCCGCCGCGGTGGAGGTAGTCCTTGTGGTCGGCGGGCGGGTCGACGTTCACGACGAGGTCGAGGTCGTCGATGTGGATGCCGCGGGCGGCGACGTTGGTGGCGACGAGCACGGTGACGTCCGCGCCGTGGAAGCCGTTCAGTGCGCGGTTGCGCTGCGACTGCGTCTTGCCGCCGTGCAGGGCGGCGGCCCGCACGCCGCGCGCCGTCAGCTTCTTGACCAGGCGGTCCGCGGCGTGCTTCTTGCCCACGAACATGATCACCCGGCCGGTGCGGGACGCGATGTGCGCGGTCGTCTCGTGCTTGTCGGCCTCGGCGACGTGCAGCAGGTGGTGCTCCATCGCCGCGACCGCGCCGGCCGGCGGGTCGACCGAGTGGGTGACCGGGTCGCCGAGGAAGCGGCGGACGAGCCGGTCGACGTCGCGGTCGAGCGTCGCGGAGAACAGCATCCGCTGGCCGCCGGGCGGTGTCCGCTCCAGCAGCCGGGTGACCTGCGGCAGGAACCCCATGTCGGTCATCTGGTCTGCCTCGTCCAGCACGGTGATCCGCACCTCGCCGAGCCGGCAGTCGCCGCGCTCGACCAGGTCGGCGAGCCGTCCGGGGGTGGCGATCACGACGTCCGCGCCGCTCTTCAGCGCGTTCGCCTGGCGGGAGATCGGCAGGCCGCCGACGACGGTGGCGAGCCGCACCGCGACGGCGTCCGCGTAGGGGCTCAGCGCGCTCTCGACCTGCTGGGCGAGTTCCCGGGTGGGGACGAGGACCAGGGCGAGGGGGGCGCGCGGCGCCGCGCGGTGGCCGGCCATGCGGGAGAGCACCGCCAGGCCGAAGGCGAGCGTCTTGCCGGAGCCGGTGCGCCCGCGGCCGAGGACGTCCCGTCCGGCGAGGGCGTTCGGCAGGCTCGCGGCCTGGATGGGGAACGGGGCCGTCACCCCTTGGCGGGCCAGTTCCGCGAGGAGCGGCGCCGGCATGCGCAGCTCCGAGAACGACTCGACAGCGGGGACCGGCGCGGTGGACGCCCTCGGGGGAACGGCGTCGCGCCGCTTCGCGGGGCGGCGGCGTTCTCGTCGGCCGGGCTGGGCGGTGCGGGGCATGGGAGAGACCTTCCTCGAAAGCGGTGCGCGTCGAGGAGGTGCTCTCAATACGAACCGGAGTGGAACCGGCGGCACTCGCGGCCGCCGGGGCGGAGCGGGGCGGGCGGCCCCGGGAGGGCGCCCGCCGCGCGGCGTGCGCTCAGGCGGGGACGATGTTCTCCGCCTGCAGGCCCTTCTGGCCCTGGGTGATGTCGAACGACACCTTCTGGCCCTCCTGGAGCTCGCGGAAGCCCTGGGCGGCGATGTTGGAGTAGTGGGCGAAGACGTCGGCGCCGCCGCCGTCCTGCTCGATGAAGCCGAAGCCCTTTTCGGCGTTGAACCACTTCACGGTACCGGTGGCCATGGTCGGTCTCCTTCTGATCGGTCCCGGCCGCACACCGTGCGCGGCCGGGGCGCCGCGATGGCCCATCCGGAAAATTCCAGAGCAACAAAAAATGCGCCTGCCGAAGTAGATCCGCAGGCGCATGCACATGTCTTGGGAACCGCAACTGCCTCGACGCTACCACACGGTTCGCGGGCCGGTGCCGGAACCCGGATTTTACTGTGACGTTTTCCATATCACCTGCTGAACACAGTCCGCGGACGACCCGCGGGAGCGCATACTGCAAAGGTGAAGTCCACTGAACCCGGCAGGCGGCGACACCTGCCCACCAGCCCGTTCAAGCCACCGCCCGCCGCGCCGCCGGCCAAGACCTTCGAGCCGGACGACCGGGTCACCCACGACAAGTACGGGCTCGGCCGCATCCTGGAAGTCCACGAGGGCCGGTCCGTCCTCGTCGACTTCGGGACCCAGAAGGTGAAGATCCCCGCTCCGTTCAGCAAGCTCTTCAAGCTCTGACTCGCGCCTCGCCCGGCTTGCGGGCGAGCTTGCCGACCTCCGCCTTCTGGTCAGAAGTGTGCGCCCGCCACCACGAGCTCGGCCCGGGGCGGGTCAGCGGGCGGCGAGGCGGCGGGACGCCGCCGCGCGTCCCCGGGTGATCCGGCGCGGATGCCGTCGTTCGCCGTCGCCCCGCTTCGGCCGTCGCCGTTCTCATTTCAGCCGGCCGGACGCTCCGCCCCATTGCGGTCCGCCGACCCTTGCACCGGCCTGGGAATTGGGCATGGCCGAAACCGGACGCCGGTCCCGGGGAACCGTCCTGTCCCGATCGGGCCTCCAAGGACCGGCACTCGCCCCCGGCCTGGAGTTCGCATGCCCGATTCCCAGTACGAATCCGGTCTCGTGCGCCGGTTGCGGACGGACCGCAACTGGCGTGTCGGCGCGATGGCCGCGGCGCTCGCGCTCGTCCTGGGCGGCACGGTCGCCGCGGTCGCCGCGCAGCGGTCCGAGCCGGCGGGCATCTCCGACGGGCCTCTCACCGCCGCGCCCGCGACCGCCGACACCGTGCCGGCCGGCCGGATCGTGAAGAAGATGCCCGCCGACTGCGGGGTGTCGAAGCGCACGGCCGCCAGGCTCGCGCCCGGTTCCGACCCCGACGCCGAGAAGGGCGGCCTCTTCCGCGAGGGCGGCCCCGGGAGCTGCATGTGGTACTCGCTGGACGACGGCAAGGTCAAGTGCGGCATCTGCACCGGCGACTTCCGCAACGAGCGCGTCCTCAACGTCGACATCGTCCTCGCCGGGAACCGCCTGCAGTCGCCGATCGGCGAGGCGATGCGGCAGATGGACGAGCCGCCGTCGCCCGTGCGCGGCTCCGCCCCGCCCGAGATCGTCGAGGGGCTGGGCGAGGAGGCCACCGCCCGCTACTCGGCGGAGACCGATACCGGGGGCGCGATCGTCAAGTTCCGCGTCGGCAACGCCGTCGCGACGGTCCGCTACCGGGGCTGGGACGCCGTACGCGGCGAGCGCAGGACGATCCCGAAGAAGACCGCGCTGGACGGCGCCTTCGCGGCGGCGTCCGAGACGGCGAAGAGCCTGGGCACGGCGGCGCGGCCCGTGGTGAGCAGGGTGAAGCATCCGGTCACGCCGCCGGTGCGGCACGTACCCAAGCCGTGCGACGCCGTCCCGGCGGCCACCGTCGACAAGGTGGCGCGCGGCGCGTACCGGGAGCGGGCCACCGCGTCCCTGTTCCCGGCCCTCACCTTGCCGGGGACGTCCACCGACGCCTGCGCGTGGAAGGCGCGCACGTCCCGGTTCGCCGACGAGGGCCAGTCGCGCACCCTCACGGTGGCGATCATCGTGGAGGACGACCGCCTCCCGGGGCTCGGGGCCTTCCAGGCCGGGCGCCGGTACCTGGCCGCCTACGAGAACCTGCGGGCGGGCAACACTCCCGGGTCGGACCGGTTCACCGGCTTCAAGCCTCTGGCCGGCCCCGGCGACCGGGCGTTCGCGGTCACCCGGGTCGCACGCGGCTCGTCGGGCGGCGACGAGGGATTCGTGGCCTTCCAGAAACGCAACCTGCTGGTCGAGGTGTCCTACCGGGGCGCCGATGAGGAGACGCCCTTGAGCGGGAACCGCCTGATCGACAGCGCCTACACGGTCGCCGTCGCGGTAGAGAGGTCGCTGCGGTCATGACGCAGAGCCCGCGCCCCGCCGCTTCGCCGGACGGGACCGGCGGAGCCGTCCTGTTCGCCGCGGTCTTCGTCATCGTGCTCAGCGTCGTCCTGGTGAAGGCGCTCCCGTCGCCCGGCCCGCTCGACCGGCTGCCCGACCCGCCGGCCGGCCCCGACCGGGTGCCGGAGGGGCCGATCGTCAGCGCGTACCCGGAACGCTGCGGCGTCTCCGCCGCCACCCTCGCCCGGCTGGTGCCCGGCACGCGGACGGCGAAGGACGGCGGCCAGGGCACCTGCACGTGGTCGTCGCGGAAGGACGACCGCAGGTCCGAGCGGTACCTGTCGGTCGGTTTCGCCGTGTTCCCCGGCACCCCGCTGCGTCCGGGAGCGCCGCAGACCGGGCGGGCGCCGGTCGCGGCGGCCATGATGGCCCTGGGCCCGAAATGGTCCAGCGTGTCCAGCACGGCGGTGGCGGGCCTGGGCGACGAGGCGTTCGTGCAGGTCTCCCCGTCCACTGGCGCGACGGTCGTGATGCGGGTGGGGAACGCGAACGTCACGGTCCAGTACCGCTCGCTCTTCGGAGCACTCCCGGAGGGAACGGCGCGGGACGGCGCGTTCGCCACCGCGTCCGAGGTCGCCGCCGCGCTGGGCGCGCGGACGCCCGCGCACCCAGCGATCGCCCCGGCGCCGCGACCGGCCCCGCCCCGAACGCTCCCCGACCTGTGCACCGCCGTATCCGAGCGGACACTGCACATGCTGGTGAGGGGCGACGACATCACCGGCACCTCCGACTCGCCCGGCAGCGCCCGCACCGTCAAGGACGCCAAGATCGGCGGCTGCTCCTGGACGTCCGAAGACCGCGAACTGGCGGTCTCCGCGACGGCCATGCCGGGCTCGGGCCTGATCGACGGCGCCGGCCTCGCCACCCGCGAATACGTGATGCGGCACGTCGACGCCCGCGCGGAGGAGACGCTCAGCGTCCACGACAGGAAGTACTTCCGCGCCGTGACCGGCCTGGGCGATCAGGCGTTCGCCGTGCAGATCCCCGAGGTCATCCCCGGCGAGGTCGTCTTCCGAGACGGCGACGTGCTCGTCCGGGTGACCTACGAAGCGAGGGACAAACGCAAACCGCTAAGCCGCGCACACGCGATCCGAGGCGCCTACGCAGCGGCAGAAGAGGTCGCCGAGGCACTGGCCACACGCTGACCACCCGGCTCCGGCGTCCCGCACTCGCTGACCTTCGAACCACCGCGGCGGGGGTGGTCCTCCCGGCCCTCCCCCGCCGCGCGGCCCGGTGCGCCTTGGGCGGTCCCATGGGGTCGCCGGCTTCAGGGACAGGTGGCGGGGACGCGCATGTTCTCGATCTGAGCGAACGGGATCTTGGTGGGGCGGGACGTTCCGGATCGCTTCACGACGGCGGTCTGAGCATCGGCGGAGGCCAGTTCGCCGCAGGCGGTCACGGTGCCGGACGCGCCGGGCGGCCGGTACTCGATGCTGATCAGCGCCTCGGCGGGGGCCGGAGGCGCCCACCACCAGGCGAGCATGCCGGCCGCCAGCAGGCTCAGGGCCGGGATGAGGAGCCGGCGGGCGTGCTTGAGCTGGACGGCGGCCCGCTGCGCCTGGGCCACGCGGAACGCGGCGATGGTGACGTAGCGGGCACGGATGTCGGCCGCCCGGACGAGACCTGGCTCGCCGGCGGCGGCCTGCAGAGCACGCCACAGTGCGGCGATGGCCAGCGCGAGGCCGAAACC
Organism: Spirillospora sp. NPDC127506; assembly: GCF_040302145.1. Taxonomy (NCBI): domain Bacteria; kingdom Bacillati; phylum Actinomycetota; class Actinomycetes; order Streptosporangiales; family Thermomonosporaceae; genus Spirillospora; species Spirillospora sp. NPDC127506. Next base: position 13,753 of record NZ_JBEORG010000030.1, read on the forward strand.
GAGCATGATCGTCAACGTGAGGCGCCAGCGGACCGGCAGTTCGGCGGCCTTCTCCGGTCCCTTCAGCAGGAGCGCGGTCGTGACGAGGGTGACCAGTGCGGCCATGCCGGTGCGCCAGCGCTCGGCGCTCTCCCGGACCTGCCGGACCGACTCGGCGGCCAGCGCCGCGAAGTCGTCGGCGTCGCGCATCGCGGCCGGGTCAGGGCCGCGGGTGGGCCGTGGCAGCTCGGGTCGTCGCGGCTGGGACGGTGGTGGCGACTCGGGTCGCGGCGGCTCGGTCATGGCATCTGGACGGTGGCGATGACCCGGTAGGCGATGCCGCAGCCCTTGCCGGTCTCCGGCCGGCCCGGGTGCTCACGGCCGCAGTCGCACCACAGGTCGATCTCCCTGACCTCGGACTCGACCGGGTCGACTCCGAGGGTGCCGCGTTCGGTGACGGCGGTGTGCACTTGGCTGTCCGTGAACTCGTGTCCGCACCGGGGGCACGGGCCGCTGACGACGCTGACCTCGACGTTGTCGACGATCCTCACTTCGGCCTTGATCTTCTCCTCGACGAGCAGGTCGTACGCCTTCAGAGTCCACGAGTAGTCGAACCCGCCGGTCTCGAGCCAGGATTCGGGTGTCGTCATTCAGTGCTCCCCTCGGAGGCGGTGTAGGCGCCCAGGCAGACGAGCGGCGCCCAGTGGTAGAGGGCCTGGGCGCGCAGGACAGGGTGCTTGAACAGGGCTTCGCACGCTTGACGCACCGCTTCGGGCAGGGGAAGGCGTCCGAACTGGTGCAGGATCCGGTTCACGAGCATGGTCGCCTCATCGGTGTCGGCGAGTTCGTCCAGGCAGGACAGCACCTCGTGGCTGCCGCGCAGCAGCGCCACCAGGCCGAACGACACGGGGTCCGCGGGGATCTCGCCGGGCGGGGCGCCGCCCCAGCAGCACACCAGGGCGAGCCGGCGGGGCGGGCGCGCGGTCAGCATGTCGGCGAGCGGCAGCACCTCGCCCGGGGCGAGCTCCAGGTAGACGGCGCCGTCGTTGTGGCGGCCGTGCGCGACGACGGCGAGCAGGCCGGGACCGCCCTTCAGCAGCGCCGTCCTCACGTCGCCCGGCCCGGACGCCGCCTGCCACGATGCCGCCGCCGCGAGTTCGTGGGCGGACAGGTCCGGGTTCCGCCAGGCCATCCGCTCGCCGTCCGGAACGGGCTCGGCCGCCCGCCGGACCAAGGCGCGGTGCACGGTCAGCGACGGGCAGAGCCTGAGCCTGGCCCGTCCGGCCAGGACGCGTCCGGACGGCAGCCGCACAGCGGGCCAGGGCAGCCGCCACATCGCACCGATCGGCAGGACGACCAGGTCGCCGTGGCCGGGACCGTCGAGCGCCTCAGCCAGACCCGGCGGAAGGACGTCCTCCCAGGAAGGCCCGCGCACGGACGGGCCGAGGCGTTCGGCGACGGTCGGTGCTCCGCCGCGCTCGATCAACCATCGAAGATGCTCGCTCGCGGGAGCCCTGCCGCAGCCGGTGGCGCCGGACGGGTCGCGCCACAGCCAGGCCAGCTCCGGCTCCGGGGTGCCGGTCAGGCCGTATCCGCAGAAGAGCACGTGGCAGCCGGGCGGCACCGCGCCCAGCAGGTCGCTCGCCTCGGCGGGGTCGGCGGGCAGGTACAGGGCGGCGGCCGCGTCGTCGGCCTCGGCGGCGGCCCGGCCGGGAAGCGTGCTGCGCACGGCGGTGGCGCCCAGCAGCCGCTTCACCCGCTCCTGCCGGGACGTCCCGCCTGGCATGGGGAGCCTGCCCAGCAGCCGCTGGTCGGCGCGGGCCAGCATGTGGGCGGCGAGCCCGTCGTCCGGGACCCGCGCGTCCTGCTCCACCATCCCGGCGAGCCGGCGTCCCGCCAGGCTCTCCAGCACGTAGACGGCGGCGTCCAGGTCGGCGGAGTCGACCGCGCAGCGCAGGGCCGCACCGTACATCCCAGTGAACCGCTTCCGGTACTCCACCTGGACGTCGTGGCGGTCGCTGCCGGCGCGCAGCCGCTCCAGCTCCTGGATCGACCTGATGCGTTCGGCCGTCTCCTCCTCAGGGCCGGCGTTGGCCCCGCGGCTCAGGGCGAGCCCGTCGAAGGCCCGGACGGTGCCGACGACGTCCTCCATCTCCCGGTACCCGCCGAGGACCTCGCGGTAGAGGCCCTCGGCGGCCGGCCAGTCGCCCTCCTCCCTGGCCGCCCGGGCGAGTCCCTCCAGGGCGTTGAGCCGGCCGCGCCGGTAGCCGTGCCGCGCGGCCTCCCGCTCGGCCCGCCGGTACGCCTCCCGGGCCTCGCCGTACCGGGCGGCGGCCACCGCGACGTCGCCGAGCTGCTCCAGCACGTTGACCCGTCCGATGACGTTTCGGGCCGCGTCGAAGGCGACCTCGGCCTCGCGCAGCATGTCGGCCGCGTCCCGCAGCCGTCCCTCGCTCTTGAACACCGAGGCCAGCCGCTCGTGGACGTTCCCGAGGCCGATGGGCGACCCCAGCCGGGCGAAGGCGCGCCGGGCCGCCCACATGTGCCGCCGCGCGGCGGGCAGGTCCCGCTGCCGCATCCTGGTCTCGCCGAGGCCGAGCAGCGCGTTGGCCTGGTAGAGCCGGTCGCCGAGCTCCTCCGCGAGCCGCGCCGCCTCCTCGAAATGCGACTCGGCCTCCATCAGCGGCCCCTCGACCATCAGCGCATACCCGCAGGAGACGAGGGCGCGCATCAGGCCGGGGCGGTAGCCGTCCGCGCGGGCGATGCCGATGCCCTCGCGGAACAGGTCGAGGCACCTGTCGTCGTCCAGTTGCCGGGCGGCGTCCCCCAAGCCGATCAACGCGTGGACGGTGACGACCCTCAGCCGGGTGGAGTACTCCAGGCCGGCCAGCCGGGCGAACGGCCCGGCGGCCTCGCTCGGGGCGCGGCCCAGGGCGACGTCGCCCTCGTGCTCCAGCCGGAGGATCTCCTCCCAGCGCGCCTCGCCGAGCGGCTCGCCGAGCGTCGCGGGCAGGACGGCCGACTCGTCGAGCAGATGCAGGAACCTCGACCGCAGCTCGACCCGTCCGGGACTGCGGAGGCCGGCGAGCGCGCGGTGCGCGTCCGCACGCTCCGTCGCCTCCGTCCACGCCCGGTAGAGGACCCTCGACACCTCGTGCATGCGCACATCCTCGCCGCTGCGCGGCGGCCTCCCGGGCGGAACCGGCGGGTATGCCGAACCCGGTCAGGCGGGTTTGACGGCGACGCCGCCGAAGGCGCCGGCCTGGGAGCGGTCGAGGGCGGCGTCGCGGGGGTCGCCGTCGGGGCGCCACTCGGTGACCGGGACGACGCCGGGGTCGAGGAGGTCCCAGCCGGCGAAGAAGCCGGTGATGCGCTCCTCGGAGCGCGGCGTCAGGTTCACGCCGGCCGCGCGGTAGGTGCGGACGACGTTCGCGGCCTCCTCCGGGTCCGGCGCGAGGTCGGTGGTGGAGTGGGAGAAGATCATCAGGCTGCCGGGCGGCATGGCGGCCTTGTAGTGCTCCAGGATCGCGCCCGGGTCGTCCTCGTCCGGGACGAAGTGCAGGAGGGCGACGGTGAGCAGCGCCACCGGCCGCGTGAAGTCGATCAGGGCGCGGGTCTCGGAGGCGGTGAGGATCTTCTCGTGGTCGCGGTAGTCGGCGTCCAGGTAGGCGGTGCGGCCCTCGGGCGTGCCGGCCAGCAGGGCGCGGGCGTGCGTCAGGACGATCGGGTCGTTGTCGACGTAGACGACGCGGGACTCGGGGGCCACGGCCTGGGCGACCTCGTGGGTGTTGTCGGCGGCCGGGATGCCGGTGCCGATGTCGAGGAACTGGCGGATGCCCATGGAGGCCGCCAGCCTGACCGCGCGGCCGAGGAACCGCCGGTTGGCCTGCGCGCCGACGGCGACGTCGGGGAAGATCTGCAGGACCTTGTCGGCGGCCTCGCGGTCAGCGGCGAAGTTGTCCTTGCCGCCGAGGTAGTAGTCGTACATGCGGGCCGAGTGCGGGACGTCGGTCCGCAGGTCGAGGGACGGCGCGTGGTCGCCCGGCCAAGGATCGTTCTCCGCCACCAGAACCCCACCCTGTTTACATGTCACCCGAATAAGTGATCTTTGCCGACATGCTATCCCGGTACGCCCCGTCCCGCCCGCGCATCAGGAAGAACGTCGGACTAGCGCATGCGGAGGAGTCGGTCAAGGGGCCGGTGGGAAAAATCTTGGCAGAGGACGTTAGGGCCGCATCGTCCCGGTCATAAATATCGTGAAGCGATATAACGGCCGCGGTCGCGGCCGGGATCGCCGAGAGCCGTGGGGACGACGAGAGGAAGGGGAGAACCCATGACCACTCATCCTGCGGGAAGCATCGAGCAGCACCCCGACATCGTCGAGATGCGCGCCCGGTACGAGGCGGCGGCGGAGACTCCCGTCGCGCAGGGCGTGACCGGTGTGATCGCCCTCACGGGCCTGTACCTGGCGGCGTCCCCGTGGATCGTCGGGTTCAGCGGCCTGAGCAACCTCACGATCAACAACCTGATCATGGGGGTGGCGCTGGCCCTGCTCGCCGCGGGCTTCGCGTCCGCCTACGGCCGCACCCACACGCTGACCTGGACGGCCCCGATCATCGGGATCTGGACGATCATCGCCCCCTGGGTGGTGGCCGGTGACATGTCCACGACCTCGACCATCTGGAACAACGTCGTGACGGGGGCGGTCGCCGTCGTCTTCGGCGCGGCCGCGATGGGCGTGGCGGCCATGCGGAAGAACGTCTGACGGTCCGACGGGGTCGGGGCCGGCGCCTGAGCGCCGGCCCCGGCTCATGCTCGCGCGGGGTCTCAACACGGTCGTCCACGGACGCCCGGCCGTCCCGCCGCCGCGCGTCCGCAGGCGCGCGCGAACCGGGCGGGCGGCTACTCGGGGCGCGGGTGGGAGGCCACGAGGGGCGTGTCGACGCCGAGGGCGCCGAGCTTGGTGGCGCCGCCGGGAGTGCCGAGCGGCTCGTCGCGGCCGGGCAGCGTCTCGGCGAAGAACCTCGCGTTGTCCTCGCGGTAGGGCTCCAGGGACGCGGGCAGGTCGTCCTCGTAGTAGATCGCCTCCACCGGGCAGACCGGTTCGCAGGCACCGCAGTCGACACACTCGTCCGGATGGATGTAGAGCGAGCGCTCGCCCTCGTAGATGCAGTCGACCGGGCACTCGTCGACGCAGGCGCGGTCCATCACGTCGATGCACGGCTCACCGATCACGTAGGTCACGGCAGGTCTCCTCAGCGGCGTTGTCGGCGCCCCCTATTTTGCACTACTGTTCTTGTATAAACAAACCAAGGCTGGATAAATCCAGGGAGGCGGATTCGGTGAGCACGACGCAGGAGCCGGTGCCGGCGCTGACCCGGCTGCTCTCGCGCGCGGTCCGCGCGCTCGGCCGGGCGGGCCACCCCGTCGACGCGAGCCGGCTCGCCGCGGACGGGTGGGCGGTGCTCCGCCACGACCATCCGGGCGAGGCCGAGCGGCTCAACGGCGTCCTGCACTACCTGGCCCGCCTGCCCGGGAACGACCCTGCGAAGGAGACCCGCATGACCGCTGAGGACCGTCCGCTCGACGTCCGCTCCGAGGCCCCCGCGCGCCGCCACACGCTCATCTTCGAGACGTGGCAGTCGCTGGGCGACGGGGAGGGCTTCGTGCTCATCAACGACCACGACCCGAAGCCGCTCTACTACCAGTTCGCCGCCGAGCACGACGGGGAGTTCACCTGGGACTACCTGGAGCAGGGGCCGGAGACGTGGCGCGTCCGCATCGGCCGCACCGCCGCCGCCTAGCGCGGCCGGGGCGGCCCGGTCGCCGGGCCGCCCCTCCCCGCCGGTCAGGCCCGCGCGCCCTGGCACACCCAGCCGTCGGGCGTCCGGCCGGCGGCGAGGAAGCCGTGCAGGTGCTCGGCCGCCTCGGGCGACAGCACCGCGTCGGCCTGCGGGTAGAGGATCGGCTCCTCCTTGGAGTTGTGCCGGTCCAGCATGGCGAGCAGCTCCTCGCAGCGGCGCCCGGCCGCGTCGGCGGCCGCCCCCTCGGCGAGCTCGGCCTCCAGCCCGTCCATCGCCCGCCACAGCTCGCCGTGCTCGCGCAGCATGACGAAGACCGGCGCCATCAGGCCCGCGTCGCGCAGCGGCGGGAACAGGAACTCCTCTTCGAGGTAGATGTGGCGGCGCAGCGCCTCCAGCGCCCGCTTGAGCGGCGCGGTGTCGGGCGCGCCCTCCGCCAGGCCGGCGGTGAAGGTCTCGATCCCCTCGTCGATCTCGCGGTGCTCGCGCTCCAGCGCCGCGGACAGCGTCTCGCTCCCCATGCTCGTCTCCCTCGTTCGTCCGGACTCTCCTCGTTTTTATACAACACCATCTGTAAAAAATGGGGGCGGCCGGTCCGAGCGGCCGCCGCCCCGGCCGAACCGAAGCGCCGCCGAGGAAGCCGCGGCGCGGGTCCCCGACGGAAAGGACATGCGCCATGAGCAAGCACGGCGACGCCGAGCCGGCCGCCCAGGCCGGCCAGGTGACGGCATGGCTCGCCGACACCCCCGACACGCAGCTGCTCCGCGAGATGCTGCGGGAGGTCCTCGACCCGGAACTCGGCGTCAACATCATCGACCTCGGCCTCGTCTACGACGTCGGCGTGACCGACGGGGTGGCCCAGGTGCGGATGACGATGACCACGCCCGCCTGCCCGCTCAGCGGCTACTTCGAGGACACGATCCGCGCCGCGCTGTGGGGCGCGCCCGGCGTCCGCGACGTCGAGACGCAGATCGTGTGGGATCCGGTCTGGGAGCCGGACATGATGACCGACGAGGCGAAGCAGATGCTCGGCTGGCGCGGGTGACCGCCCGTCCGGAACCTGCGACTCTGGAGGCGTGCGCATCGTCATCATCGGCGCGGGGATCATCGGCGCCGCCCTGGCCGACCGGCTCGCCCGCGACTCCGGTACGGCCGGGGTGACACTGGTCGAACAGGACCGGCCCGGCGCCGGGACGTCCGGTGCGAGCTTCGCCTGGCTCAACGCCAACGACCCGGGCGACCCCGCCTACCACGCGTTTCGCGTCGCGGCGCTGCGGACCTGGCGCCGCCTGGCCGCCGGGTTCGGCGACCCCGGGTGGTTCCGCGTCACGGGCAACACCGCCTGGGCCGTCGCCGACCGGGCCAAGGCCGAGCTGACCGACCGGGTCGAGCGGCTCTCCGACCTCGGCTACGCCGCCTCGCTGATCACCGAGGCCCGCCTGCGGGACCTCGAACCGGCCGTGCGTCCGGCCCCCGGAGCCGTCATCGCCCACTACCCCGACGAGGGGTACGTGCACGGCGCGGACGCGGTCGCCGCCCTGGTCGGCCGGGCCCGCGGCAACGGGGCGCGGCTGATCACCGGAACGCCCGCGACCCGGCTCACCCAGCGCGGCGACCGCGTCACCGGCGTCCGGCTGGGCACCGGCGAGGACCTCGGCGCCGACCTCACGATCTGCGCGGCGGGCCGGCGCAGCCCCGCCCTGCTCGCCACCGCCGGCCTCGGCCTCCCCCTGGTGGACGCCGAGGCACCGGGGTCGGACGCGCCCGGCCTCACCGCAACGACCGGACCGGCGCCCGGCCTGATCAACGGCGTCGTCCACTCCCCCGGCATCGACGTGCGTCCCGCGCCGGGTCGCGGGCTGATGCTGGAGGCCGGCGACCTGGACGCCGCGACCGACCTCGGCACGCCGCCCTCGGAACTGGACGCCCGCGCCGCCGAACTCCTCGCCCGCGCCCGCGCGCTCATCCCCGCCCTCACCGCGCGCATCGAAGAGGTGCGCCGCTGCGTCCGGCCGCTGCCCGCCGACGGCCGCCCGCTGATCGGACGCCACGCTCCGGGCCTCTACACCGCCGTCACCCACAGCGGCATGACCCTCGGCCCCCACCTGGCCGACCTCATCGCCGCCGACCTCCACGAGGACGAGCCTTCGCTCGCGCCCTACCGGCCCGACCGCCGCTGACGCCGGGGCCGGGTTGGCTACTCTGGGACTGACAGGCCGGGACGACGCGGCGCGGTCCCCATCACTCCGCGAATTTCGGCAGGTGCGTTCGGTGAAGGATGTTGTCGTGGTACACGTGGGCAGGATCGCGCGGTTCGACGAGGTTCGCGGATACGGGTTCATCACCCCCGACGAGGGCGGTCCCGACGTCTTCGTGCACGTGAACGACCTGAACGACGACAAGAGCCTCATCACCACGGGGACGTCCGTCGAGTACGAGCTCATCGACGGCGAGCGCGGCCTGAAGGCGTTCGACGTCAGCATCATCGGCGACCGCGCGCCGTCCTTCGCCCCCGCCGGCCGCCCCTCCGCCTCCTCACCGGACGACGAGGGCCTGTGCGACGTCCTCACCACGACGGAGCTGCGCGCCGAACTGACCGAGCTGATCCTGGAGAGCGCCCCCGACCTGACCGGCGCCCAGCTCCTCAAGCTCCGCGACAGCCTCCTGAGCTTCGCCCGCAAGCACGGCTGGAGCGAAGACTAACCCCGCCCTCCCCGCCCCACGGGGATCGACCACGCCCCCGGCCCGGCTCCTCGCCGTCCGTGCGGGGAGGGGGCTTTCAGGCTGCGGCGTCTTCGGGGGCTGGGGGGTCGCCGGCCGTGCGGGAGCGGACGAGGCGGGCCAGCCACCAGCTGAAGACGCTGAGGGCCACGAGACCGGTCGGCGCGATCCACACCAGCGGGGAACCGGGCTCGCGCAGCGCGTCGCCGAGGCCGGTGTAGACGAGCGTGCCGGGCACGATGCCGAGGGCGGTCCCGGTGATGTAGGGGGCGAAGCGGATCCCGGCCACCCCGGCCCCGTAGTTCACCGCGCCGAACGGGAACACCGACGCCATGCGCAGGACGAGGACGGACTCGAAGGCCCTGCGCGACAGGAAGGCGTCCAGGCGGGCGAGCCGTCCCGAACCGGTGTAGCGGGCCACGGCAGGGCGTCCCAGGAGGCGGGCCAGGCCGAAGGACAGCGCCGCGCCGGCCGTCGCCCCCACGAGCACCGCGAGCGTGCCGACGCCGACGCCGAACAGCGCTCCGGCGGAGGCGTTCAGCACCGAACCGGGCACCAGCGCCACCACCGCCAGGACGTAGCACAGCGCGAACACCAGCGGCCCCCACAGGCCGAGCGACTCGACCCAGTCGCTGACGTGGCCCCAGAGCGCGCCGCCGGTCAGCGCCACCAGCACGCCGACCCCGAGCAGCACCGCGGCCAGGGCCAGCAACCTCGCGAGCGGTCCACGCGATCGCCCGGCCGGGGGCGCCGCAGACGGATCGTGGCTCATGGGGGCTCCCGCGAAGACGCGTTAGGTGTGCTCCCCCATTTCAGCGGAACCACGCCCGTATCCCAAGTACCGGTTCCGGCCGCGCCTGGCCGCGATGGTGATCCCGGTCAGCAGGACGCAGATCGCTGCGAACGCGGCGATCACCGCGGCGACCCCCAGACGCGATGCCCCGAGCGGGAGCAGCAGGATCGCGGTGACGCAGCCCGCGACCGCGGCGGGATGGGCGAGGGGCTCGGCCACGACCGACGCGTGGACGAGCCAGAGCAGGCAGAGGAACACGCTGAGAGGGATCCCGACGGCGTAGCAGATCGCCGCCGGGGACGCAGCGACGCCGTGCCCGGTCTGCTCGACCGCGACCTCCAGGCCGGCGCCGAGCGCCGCGAGGGACGTGAAGATGCCGTAGTGGCCGTACCCCCACAGGTAGGAGCGGTGGCGGCGGTCCCTGAGCCCGTCCCCGGCCGGCGCCAGGAAGTAGAGCCACCACAGCGCGAACAGGACGACCAGCCCGGACACGGCGATCAGGAGGAACGGGCCGCCGACCTCCGTCTCCTCCAGGGCCCCCTCGACGCCGCGGGTCGCGGCGAGGACGCTCTCGCCGAGCAGGATGATCGTGAAGAGGCCGTAGCGCTCGGCGATGTGGTGCGGGTGCCAGGCGGTGGGCGCCGCCCGCTCCGCCCATGGCGGCACCGCCAGTTCGAGGAGCACCAGCCCCGCGAAGACCGGCACCAGCGCGGAGGAGGGGAGGACGCCGATCTCGGCGAACAGCAGGCGCAGCAGCCACCCCACCTGCAGCAGGGAGATGCCCGCGGCGTAGCGGAACGCGGTGCGGCGGCCCGCCGGGTCCTCGATGCCGGCCCGCAGCCACTGCGCGCCCAGCCCGATCCTCATGATCAGGTATCCGAACGTGACGCCGCGGTAGTCGTCGTGGTCGACGGCGGCCGGCACCCCGGCGGCGAGGACCAGCACCCCGGCCATCTGCACCATGGTCAGCAGCCGGTAGGCGACGTCGTCGGTGTCGTAGGACGAGGCGAACCAGGTGAAGTTCATCCAGGCCCACCACACCGCGAAGAAGACCTGGAGGAACGGGACGATCCCGTCGGCGGCGCGGCCCTCGGCGATGTCGTGGGCGAATCGCGCCGTTACGGCCGCGACTGCGATCACGAAGGTCAGGTCGAACAGCAGTTCCAGCGGGCTCGCGGCGCGGTGCGGCTCGTCGATCCGGCGGGCGCTCATCCGCACGCGGAGCCTGATCCCGGCGCCTGCCGCGGGCGGGGGCGGGTCGCGGTCCATCCCCCCATCATCGTGCACGGGCATCAGGACGGCGGGCGGGCGACGGCGTGCACCAGCTGCATCGACAGCCGCCCGGAGGCGAACAGGCGGGACAGCCGCTCGCTCTGCCGGACCGCCAGCCGGTAGGCGCGGTCGCCGCGGTGCCGGGCCGCGACGACCGCGGCCACCCGCTCGGCGCGGCGCGACCAGGCCAGCGGCGCGTCGCCGGGCCGGTCGATCTGTTCGACCGGCTCGAACCCCGCGCCGTCCAGCGATGCGGACAGCTCCGCCTGGGTGGGGAAGCGGTTGCCGTCCGGGGCCGCGAAACCGGTCGCGCCCCGGGCGACGACCACCAGCAGCCCCAGCGGCGCGCCGGGCGCCAGGACCCGGTGGACCTCGCGGAGGACGGCGCCCTCGTCCGGGACGGTGTCCAGCACCCCCAGGCACCAGGCGGCGTCGACCGAGCCGGTCCGGAGCGGGATCCGGGCGGCGTCCGCGGTGACGACCGGGAGCCCGAACATCCGGGCGGCGGCCCGGCACGCGACCGGCCTCCGCTCCAGCAGGACCGGCCGGACGCCGAACCGCTCCGCCGCCCACGCCGCCGGGCCGCCCGCCCCGGCGCCGACGTCCAGCAGCGCGGCCCCGGCGGTCAGCTCGCACGCCTCCGCCAGCCAGGCCAGCGCCGCCGGGCTCGCGCTGCCCCGGCAGGCGGCCGGGATCGCGTGCCGCTCGCCGAGGGCCTCCACCGCGTCCGCCGTCCAGCCGGCGACGTCGTCGAACTCGGCGAGCATCGCCGCCGCGGTCACGCCCAGTCTCTGTAGCGGACCGTGCCGAGGACGGCGTCGCCGAGCGGGACCAGGCTCCGCTCCTCGACCTCGGCGCCGAAGTAGAGCGCGTGCGGGTCCGTGACCACCTCGCGCGGGTCGTCCCAGGCGGCCAGCGCGTCCCGGAAGAACTCGTCCATCCGGAACCGCTCGGGCCCGGCGATCTCGACCCGCCCGTTCAGCGGCGCGCCCATCGCGGCCGCGGCGACCTGCCGGGCGACGTCGTCGCCGGCCATCGGCTGGTACAGCACCGGCGCCATGTGCACGGCGTTGTCCCGGGTGGCGTCGTCGGCGATGGCCCTGGTGAACTCGAAGAACTGCGTGGCGTGCACGATCGAGTACGGGACCTGCGACTTCTGGATCAGGTTCTCCTGGGCGAGCTTGGCGCGGAAGTAGCCGCGTTCCGGCGGCCGGTCGGTCCCGACGATCGACAGCCCGACGTGGTGGCCGACGCCCGCGGCCGCCTCCGCGGCGAGCAGGTTGCCGGTCGAGGTCTCGAAGAAGTCCAGGACGGCGGCGTCCTCGAACGACGGCGAGTTCGCCACGTCCACCACGGCCGACGCCCCGGCCAGGACGTCCGCGAGGCCCTCCCCGGTCAGCGTGTTCACGCCCGTGTTCGGCGAGGCCGCCACGGCCTCGTGGCCGTGCTCGCCCAGCGCCGACACGACTTTCGAGCCGATCAGGCCGGTGCCGCCGATTACCACGATCTTCATGCCGAGATCCCTTCTGTTCGCCGGGCGCCCTGCGCCGTCCGGCCGCCGTCGAGGACGGGGCGGTCCCGCCGCCCCGTGTGACAGCCCAACTGTCACCGTCCGCGGGCCCGGGGGCACCAGGGTGGATCACTGGCCCCCTCCCTGGGCTCTGTTCATCCCCGGCTCAGGGCGGCGAACACCCCCGCGGCCCGTCACTGTCCGTCGTAGACGAGCAGCCCGTCGTCACGCAGCCTCGCCCCGGACGTGGGCGGATGCTCGGTGAGGCGCCCGTCGTGGGCGAGGTGCAGGACGGGGCGGCCGCGCGCCAGGACGGCGAAGTCGGCGATGATCCGGCGGTGGCACCGCCACCACACCGACTCGCTGCACATGACGGCCGTGCGGGTCCGCCCGGCCTCCCGGAGCAGTTCGTCCATCGCGTCCGCGAACTCGGGGCTGCGGGTGTGGCCCGCGTACCCGCGGAAGGAGTCGTTGCGCCAGAACGTGTCGGGCGAGTCGGGGGCGACCCGGCGGAAGCCGCCCAGGCGCTTCTCCCAGCGGTAGGCGATGCCCTCGGCCGGAAGCCACTCCTCCAGGGCGCCGCGGTGGACGTCGGGGTTGCGGCGGCTGCCCGGCGCGGTGCGGACGTCCACGACCGACCGCACCCCGGCCCCGCGCAGCAGGCGCGCCAGCTCCGCGCGCCCCGCCGTGCCGTGACCGAACGTGACCAGCGGCTCCACATCTCCGGCATTCCCCTGAAGGGCGGGCAGATGCGAGCGCCGCCGGCCCCGGGCGGGGCCGGCGGCTTGAGGAGGGGCGGTCAGCTCGCGTTCACGGCCACGTCGTCGACGACGAAGCTCGTGTAGAGGGCGACGTCCTCCGTGCCGGAGAACAAGAGCGTGACGGTCCTGCCCGCGTAGGCGGAGGCGTCGATGCTCTTCTGGACGTAGCCGGAGTTGGCGTCGAGGTTGGAGAAGGTCGCGACGGTGTCGCCGCCGAGCTTCACGGTGAAGGTGTCGTAGGGCGTCACGGCGGTGGTCTCCGCCGTGTCGATGTGGACGTAGAAGGTCAGCGTCGCCGTGCAGCCGGCCGGGATCGTCACCGACTGCGCCGCCGAGTCGGTGTGGGACCGGCCGTAGCCGTCGAACCAGGCGTAGTGCGTCCCGGTGCGGGCGCTCTCGCCGTCACTGTTGGACGACACGACGCCGGACGTGGTGCTCCACGGTGAGGTGCCGTTCTCGAACCCGCCGTTGGACACCTTGTCGCCCGGCGACGAGCAGCCGCCGCCCGGCGGGTTGACCGTCCAGGTGAACGAGGCCGAGCCGGAGAGGCCGGACGCGTTCGTCGCGGTGACGGTGACGGTGCTGGTGCCCGCCGTGGTCGGGGTGCCGGAGACGACCCCGCTGGACGCGTTGATCGACAGCCCGGCCGGCAGCCCGGTCGCGCTGTAGGTGAGGGTCCCGCCGTTCGGGTCGGTGGCGTGGATCGCCAGGTTCACCGCCGTGCCGACCGTGCTCGTCTGGTCGCCGGGGTCGGTGACGCGCGGGTTGTCGCCCTGGCCGGGGCATTCGCCCGGCACCGGGTCGGACCCGGTGACGTTGACCGCCGCCCAGGCGGCCATGACGGTGTTGTACTCGGCGCAGTGCGCGCCGTACAGGTCGGCGGCCGCCTTCAGCGAGTCGACGCGGGCGTCGCCGTAGTCCTCGTTGCTGTTGGCGTAGGACGCGAGGGCCTTGAACCAGATCTTGGCGGCCTTGTCGTTGCCGATCCCGGTGACCGTGGAGTTGTTGCAGGTGGGGCTGTTGCCGTACCCGTGGTCGCCGCTGCCGACGGCGGTGAGGAAGAACCAGTGGTTCAGCGGGCCCATCGAGTAGTGCGGGTCCAGGCCGCCGTTGCGGCTGTCCCAGCAGTTGGGCGACCGGCCGTCCAGCGACGGGTTGTACATGTACCGGAGCGGGTCGCCGTTCCCGAAGATGTCGATGAGCTCGCCCATGGTGTAGTCGGGCTTGTCCACGGGGTTGTCGGCGTAGAACTCCACCATCGTCCCGAAGATGTCGCTGGTGCCCTCGTTCATCCCGCCGGTCTCGCCGTTCTCGCCCCAGCCGACGATGGCGCCGCTCACGCCGTGGCTCATCTCGTGCCCGGCGACGTCGATCTCGACCAGCGGCCTGGCGTTGTTCTCGCCGTCGCCGTAGGTCATCTGGGTGCCGTCCCAGAAGGCGTTGACGTAGGCGTTGCCGTAGTGGGTGCGGGAGGGGACGCCGCTGCCGTCGCCGAAGATGCCGTTCCGGTCGTGGACGTTCTTGAAGTAGTCGTACGTCATGGCGGCGCCGTAGTGCGCGTCCACGCCCGCGGAGGCCGGGTCGGAGTTGCTGCCGTTGCCGAACTCGCCGGTGGAGTTGCTGAAGGTGGTGCCGGTCCCGGACGTGCGGTGGTTCAGGTTGGTCGTGAACCCGTTGCCGTGCGAGGGGTCCCGCATCGTCCAGGTTCCGGCGGACTGGGTCAGGTCGAGGTTGACGGTGCCCACGTAGAGGCCGTGTCCGGTGCCCTGGGTGAGGGCGGCCCGGACGGGGGCGGCGGGGGCCGACCGCAGGCCGGACGGCGCGAACGTGTGGACCTCGTCGGTGCTCTGGATCACCCGGCCCTTCCGCGCGTCCACCATGACGTGCAGCCGGCTGGGCGTCTGGTCGGCGCGGACCCCGGTGACGACGGTCTGCCACACGAGCGCGGCCGACCGGCCCTGCGCCCTGATCGCGAGCTTGGGCTTCGAGACGGCCGAGACCGTGCCCTTGAGCTGCTCGCGCGCGAGCCGGGCGGCGGCCGGCGCGCTCACCGAGGGCGTCGTGCTGATCTTGCCGGCGGTGTCGGACGCGGTCTCCAGCGCGCTGTAGGAGCCGTCCGGCTTGAGGTGGACGACGAGGTCGCCGCCGTAGACGGGGAGGCCGCGGTAGGTGCGGTCGAACCGGACGTCGGCGGAGCCGTCGCGGTCGACGGTCACCGACCTGACCTTGAACTTGTGCCCGCTGACGCGGTGCGCGCGGCCCGGATGCGCCGCGATGGCCTTCTTGGCCTTGCCGACCGCCCGCTTGCGGACGGACGGGGACGGGTCGAGCGTGAAGGGCGCGTCCGTGAAGGCGGAGCGCCCTGCCGGCTGGCGGGGACGGGGCGGGGCCTGCGGGGTGGCCGCGGCCTGCGGGGCTGCTGCGACGCCGGTCAGCGCGACGAGTGCCGCCGCCGACGTGGCGATCGCGAGGGTCCGTTGGGACATGGGGGTGGATGTCCTTTCACCACTGAAGAGGGAGCCCGTGGTGACGGGAGGGGCGGACGTCCGGACGCGCCGGCGGGCCGCTCCTTTCGCTGCGCTTTCCGTTGCACCGCGCATCCCGGACAAGCGCGAGTGTGAGGAGGTGGGAGCGGTTTAAGAAGCCTGGCTAAGCATGTATAGGGAAATCCCTATACGTCGGGATCCGGGGGCGTCAGCGGCCGGAGACGGCGAGCCGGGCGACGTCCACCCGGGAGCGGACGCCGAGCTTGCGGAACGTCCGGGTGAGCGCGGCCTCGACGGTCTTGGTGCTGAGGAACAGCCGGGCGGCGATCTCCCGGTTGGTGGCGCCTTCGGCGACCAGGACGGCGACCCTGCGCTCGACGTCGGTGAGCACGCCGAGCGGGTCGTCGCCGGCCGCCCGGTGCACCGGCGCGGCGTGGTCGAGCCGCCGCAGCTCGGCCTGGGCGCGGTCCAGCCAGGGCCGCGCCTCCGCCTTGGCGAAGACGCCGCGCGCCCGCAGCAGGTCGGCGCGGGCGCGGCGCGGGTCGTCCCGCCGGGCGCGCAGCGCGCCCAGCTCCAGCCACGCCCGGCCCTCCTCCAGCCGATAAGGGAGGGCCTGGAGAAGCTCCACCGCGCTGAGCAGCCCGCGCTCTGCGGCGTCGAGGTCACCTTCGGCGGCGCGGACGAGCGCGGCCGAGCGCTCCAGGACGGCGAGGACGCCGCGGCGCCCCAGCCTGGCGGCCCGCGCCCTGGTCTCGGCGACCAGCGCGGCCGCCTCCCCGGGCCGCCCGACGGCGACGAGCGCGTCGGCGAGGTCGGCGTGCCAGCGGCGCAGCGAGGGATCGCCGAGGCCCTGCGCGGTCTCCATCGTCCGGACCTGCCCCAGCACCCGCGCCGCCGCGGCCGCGTCGCCCAGCTGCAGCCGGACGAGGCCCTCCGCGTGCAGCGCCCGCGGCAGGAACAGCTGGTCGCCGTCGTCCGCGCTGTGCTGGACGGCCTGCTCCGCGGCGGAGAGCGCCCGCCCGAGGTCGCCGCCGGCCGCCTCCGCGAGCGCCATCGCGTACCACGAGGGCCCCTGGCTGAGCCCCGAGTCCTCGGCCAGTTCGAGGCTCTGCCGGGCCGCGCCGAGCGCCTGCCGGCAGCGGCCCTGGTAGATCTCGACCTGGGTCATGCAGTACAGGCACACGCACAGGCTCTCCACCACGCCGCGCTGGCGGACACTGTAGATCAGCGACCGCAGCTCGGCCCGCGCCTCCTTCACCCGGTCGTGCATCAGGTGGTGCCGGTGCTTGAGGTAGACGGGGCCGTTGTGGTGCCACCTCACGTGCGGTTCCTGCGGGTCGGCCAGCGCCCTGCGCAGTGTCCGCTCGGCGTCCGGGTGCCCGAGGAAGAGCTCGATGTTCGCCTGCTTGGCCAGCGCGAACAGCTCGGTGGCGCGGTCCCCCGCGAGCGCGGCCAGCTCGGCGGAGCGGCGGGCGTGCACGTGCGCGGCCTCGGCGGAGCCCCGCACCATCCACGCCCGCCAGCTCAGCCTGTAGTGCAGCGGCGCGAGCAGCGACGGGTCGCCGCGCGCGTCCTCCATCGCCTTGGGGAAGACCTCCTCCACCTCGGCGAGGGCCTGGCCGGAGGAGTCCAGGACGACGATCCAGGCGCGGACCCGCTCGGCGGGCCGCGCCGTCGTCTCCAGGACGCGGCGGGCGATCCGCCGGGCGAGCGGGTAGTCGCCCGCCGCCACGGCGTCCTCGGCGGCGCGCAGCCGCCGGCCGACCGCCGCGTCCCCGGCCTCCTCGGGCGTGTGGTCGGCGGCCAGCTCGCCGAGCTGGGCGGCGGTGGACAGCCCGCCGCGGCGGCGCGCCACGGCCGCGGCCTCCTCCAGCGTGCCGGCGATCCGCCGGTCGCGGCCGGAGGTCAGCCGGGCCAGGTGCAGCGCGCGCTCCACCGGGTCGCGCACCGCCTGGGACAGCGCCCGGTGCACCGCCTTCCGCTCGGTGGTCTCGGCCTCCGCGTAGATGACCGCCGACAGCAGCGGATGGGTGAAGCGGACCGCCCCGGCGGGGTCCACCTCCACGATGCCCCGCCGCTCGGCCTCGGCGAGGTCGGCGCGGCCCGTCCGGCGCAGCAGGCCGACCGACGGCCGGGACGCGGCGCTGGCCATGAGGAGCGTCTCGCGGGTGGCGGGCGGCAGCGCGGCCACCCGTTCGCGGATCAGCGTCGAGAGGCTCTGCGGGATGGGCGGGTCGTCGGCCTCCGGGTGCTCCAGGACGCTGCGGGCGAGCTCCACCGCGAAGAACGGGTTCCCGCCGCTGACCTCGTGGATCCGGGCGAGCCGCGACCGCGGCCAGCTCCGGCCGAACCGGTGGCCGAGCAGGACGCCCAGCTCGGCGGCCGACATGGGCGGCACCCGCACCGTCAGCGCCGGCTTCGGGCACAGCGCGGCCGCGTCCCGCCACCGGCCCCCGTCCTCGCCCGCCGCCGGTCCGGGCCGGGCGGAGGCGGCGATCCGGAGCCGCGGCGCCAGCCCGGCCGCGCGCCGCGCCACGAAGGCCAGCAGCTCCCCGGACGGGCGGTCCAGCCACTGGGCGTCGTCGACCAGCACCAGCCCGGGCCGGTCGGCGCATAACATGCGGAAGGCGTGCAGGACGCCCAGCCGGAGGTTCAGCAGGTCCCGCTCCCCCGTGGGGACGTCGTGCAGCAGCAGCGCGGACCGCAGCGCGTCCCGCTCGGGTGCGGGCAGGCGGCCCGCGACCTCGCCGACCGCCTGCGAGATCAGGTCGATGAGGCCGAGGAACGGCAGGTGGCGCTCGGTCTCGGCGGGGCAGCAGGCGAAGATCCGGTAGCCGGCCGCCGCGTGCTCGTCCGCCAGCAGCGACAGCAGCGTCGACTTGCCGATCCCGACGGGGCCGAGCAGCAGGACGCCGCCGCCCCCGGCGAGGTGGCCGCGCACCTCGCCCAGCACGTCCGCCCTGCCCATCGCGTTCTTCCCGGCCGGCTGGACCCCATGCGTCATGTGCGGCCTCCGAACGCCGGTGCGGCGATGAACCCGCCGCGGACGGTAAACCTCTCCGCAACCCCCGTCAAGATCCCGTGAAGGGGTGCGGCGCGGGCCGCCGGGGCGGGTCCGGAGCCGGCCCCGGGACCGGCCGGACGGCCCCGCGCCCGGCGCCCGGCGGCCGGGGAGAAGGCGGCCGCGCGGACGAGGAGCGCAGGTCACATACTCGGCCGGTTCCCGGGGTACGGCCCTCCTGACAACGGCCGGTCGACGGGGGGAGCATGGATCACGCCCGGGAGGAGGAGCCCGGCCGGCTGACGCTTGAGGTCTTCGACCCCGCGCCGGTCGGCGTCCTGGTCACGCGCGGCCCCGACCACCGCCTCGTCTACGCCAACGCCGCCTACCGCGAGACCTTCGGGGAGCGCCCGCTCGGGCGGCCGATCCGGGAGGCGTTCGGCGACCTCGTCCAGCGGGACTACCTCGACCTGTTCGACCGCGTGCTGAGCACCGGCAGGCCGATCAACGTCGCCGAGGCGCCGGTGAGCCTGGTCTTCCCCGGCGCCGGCCGCGAGACGCGCTACTTCTCCTTCAGCCTCTCCCGGTACGGCGACGGCACGCCCGGGGTCCTGGCGGTCAGCGCCGACGTCACCGAGCAGGTCATGGCGGCCCGCCGGGCGGGGGAGATGGCGGAGACTCGGCGCCGGCTGCTGCACCGGTTCCAGAGCCTCGTCCAGGTGAGCGCGGAGATCGTGTGGGTGACGAGCCCGCAGGGCAGCCCGATCGAGCCGAGCCCCGGATGGGAGCGGGTGACCGGGCAGACCTGGGAGGAGTACCAGGGCACGGGCTGGCTGCGGGTCGTGCACCCCGACGACCGCGAAGCGACCCTGCGGTCCTGGAACGAGGCGCAGCGCACGGCCCGGCCGTGGCGGCACGTCTACCGGCTGCGGACCGTGCAGGGCGCGTACCGGCATTTCGAGGTCCACGCCACGCCGGTGTACGAGGACGGCACCGTCGTGGAGTGGGTCGGCACCTGCACCGACGTCGAGAAGGAGTGGGCGCGGCGCCGCCGCCAGGAGATCCTCGGCCGCGCGGCCGTCGCGATCGCCGAGCACAGCGACCTGCGGAAGATGCTCGGCGCGCTGGCGGACGTGCTCGTCCCCGAACTCGCCGACGGCTGCGGCGTGTTCCTGCTGCCCGACATCGGCGAACGCCCCGAGGGCGCTCCCGTCCTCGCCCGCCGCATCGCCACCGCCGCGCGGCCGGGGCTGCCGACGCGGCTCACGCTCGGCGAGGAGTGGTTCGCCGCCGACAGCGAGTTCGTCCGGATGGTCCGGCGGCGCCGCCCGATGCGGCTCACGTTCCCGCACGGGCGGCCCCCCGAGAACCTGCTGCCCGGGAGCAGCGTGCAGTGGATGAGCCAGGCGGGCGCCCACAGCGCGATGCTGCTCCCGGTCGTCGTGGACGGCGCCGTCGCGGCCGTGGTGACCGCGTCCAGGTGCGGCGACCGGCCGCCGCTGAGCGAGGACGACGTGGCGCTGGTGCGCCAGATGTTCGACCACGCGCACGACGCGCTGACCACCGCCATGCGCTTCCAGCGCACCCAGCGGGTCTCCCTCGCCCTCCAGCACAGCCTCCTGGCCGAGCCGCCCGAGGTGCCCGGCCTCGACATCGCCGCCCGGTACCGGCCCAGCCCGGCCGCCGCCGAGGTGGGCGGCGACTGGTACGACTCGTTCGTGCTCCGCGACGGCACCACCGTCCTGGTCATCGGGGACGTGGCCGGGCACGACCTGTCCGCCGCCGTCGACATGGGCCAGATCAGGAACATGCTGCGGGGCCTGGCGGTCGACCGCGAGGAGCCGCCGGGCGACATCCTGCGCCGGCTGAACACCGCGATGGCGATCCTGTCGCCCGACAGCACCGCCACCTGCGTCCTCGCCCGCGTCGAGGGCTCCGGGACGCAGGGACGGCGGCTCCACTTCGGCGTGGCCGGCCACCCGCCGCCGCTCCTGGTCACGGCCGGCGGCGGCGCCCGCCTGCTGGACGAGGCCGTCAACCCCCTGCTCGGCCTGCTCGTCGACCAGCCCTACGTCAGCGCGGTGGAGCCCCTGCCGCCCCGCTCCACCCTCCTCCTCTACACGGACGGCCTGATCGAGCACCCCGGCGAGAACCTGGACGTGGGCCTGGACCGGCTCTGCCGCAAGGCCGCCGAACTGGCCACCGCTCCCCTGGCGGCCTTCTGCGACGGCGTCCTCACCGGCCTCCCCGTCACCGGCGCCGACGACATAGCGGTCATCGCCCTGCGCGTCCCGGAGTGACCGCGGGCCCCCTTTTGCAGGTTTCCCACAACTGCGGGCGCTCAGCGTGCGATGTCTGCGACATGGCGCTACGGGCCGGTAGGCGGAAAGGTTGCACCGTCGGGGGGCACCGTCCCGCGGTGTGCAGTGGTCTACAGGAGGGCTCGGTCGGGTGTTCAGTCGTGTCGCCATCGTCAACCGCGGTGAGGCCGCCATGCGGCTCATCCACGCCGTACGGGACCTCGCCGCCGAGACCGGCGCGAGGATCGAGACGGTCGCGCTGTACACCGACGTCGACCGCACCGCCACCTTCGTCCGCGAGGCCGACCTGTCCTACGATCTCGGTCCCGCGTCGGCGCGGCCGTACCTCGACCTGGAGGTGCTGGAGCGCGCGCTGGCCGAGACGGGGGCCGACGCGGCGTGGGTCGGCTGGGGGTTCGTCGCCGAGGACCCGGCGTTCGCCGAGCTGTGCGAGAAGACCGGCGTCACGTTCGTCGGGCCGAGCGCCGAGGCCATGCGCCGGCTCGGCGACAAGATCGGCGCGAAGCTGATCGCCGAGGAGGTCGGCGTGCCGGTGGCGCCGTGGAGCCGCGGCGCGGTGGGCACGCTGGAGGAGGCGCTCGACGCGGCGGCCCGGATCGGCTACCCGCTGATGCTGAAGGCGACCGCGGGCGGCGGCGGGCGCGGCATCCGCGTCATCACCACCGAGGCCGAGCTGGCGGACGCCTACGAGCGCACCAGCCAGGAGGCCGCGCGGGCGTTCGGCAGCGGCGTCGTGTTCCTGGAGCGCCTGGTCACCGGCGCGCGGCACGTCGAGGTCCAGGTGATCGCGGACGGCGAGACCGCGTGGGCGCTCGGCGTGCGCGACTGCTCGGTGCAGCGCCGCAACCAGAAGGTCATCGAGGAGTCGGCGTCGCCGGTGCTGAGCGCGGCGCAGGCCGCCGAGCTGAAGGCGTCGGCCGAGCGGCTCGCCGTCGCGGTCGGCTACCGGGGCGCGGCCACCGTCGAGTTCCTCTACCACCCCGGCGACCGGCTGTTCGCGTTCCTTGAGGTCAACACCCGGCTGCAGGTCGAGCACCCGATCACCGAGTGCACGACCGGGTTCGACCTCGTCCGGGCGCAGCTGCACGTGGCGGCCGGCGGCCGGCTGGAGGGCGAGCCGCCGGTGGAGCGCGGGCACGCCGTCGAGGCCCGGCTGAACGCCGAGGACCCCGACCGCGACTTCGCGCCCGCACCCGGCCGCATCGCCCGGCTGGACCTGCCCGCCGGGCCGGGCATCCGGGTGGACACCGGGGTCCGGGAGGGCGACACCATCCCCGCCGACTTCGACTCGATGATCGCCAAGATCATCGCGCACGGCCGGGACCGGGACGAGGCGCTCGGCCGGCTGCGCCGGGCGATGGCGCAGACCACCGTGATCATCGAGGGCGGCGCGACGAACAAGAGCTTCGTGCTCGACCTGCTCGACCGCCCCGAGGTGGTCGGCGCGAGCGCCGACACCGGCTGGATCGACCGCGTCCGCGCCGAGGGCGGCCTCGTCTCCCACCGGCACTCCGCGGTCGCGCTCGCCGCCGCCGCCATCGAGGCGTACGAGGAGGGCGAGGCCGCCGCCCGGCAGCGGCTGCTGGCCACGGCGTCCGGCGGGCGCCCGCAGGTGCGGCACGAGAGCGGCCGGCCGCTGGACCTGAAGCTGCGCGGCGCCGGCTACCGGGTGCGGGTGGCGCGGGTCGGCGCGCAGCGGTTCCGCGTCGCCATCGAGGCGGGCGAGGACGTGCGCACCGCCGACGTCGAGCTCGACCGCTTCGACCGGTACAGCGGGCAGATCACCGTCAACGGCGTCCGGTACCGGCTGCTCACCGGCACGCACGGCCCGGTCCACCTGGTCGAGGTGGACGGCGTGACGCACCGGGTCAGCCGGGACGAGGGCGGCGTCGTCCGCTCCCCCGCGCCCGCGCTGGTCGTCGCGACGCCGCTGGAGGCGGGCGCCGAGGTCGAGGCGGGCGCGCCGGTGCTGGTGCTGGAGAGCATGAAGATGGAGACGGTGCTGCGGGCGCCGTTCCGGGCGCGGCTCAAGGAATGCGTCGTGTCGGTGGGCAGCCAGGTCGAGACGGGCGCGCCGCTGCTGCGGCTGGAGCCGCTCGCCGACGACGGCGCCGAGGACGCCGCGTCCGGCCCCGCGGTCGAGCTGGACCTGCCCGCCGCGCCCGCCGCGGTCCCGGCGCGGCGGCGCGCCGCGCGCGGCCAGGAGGATCTGCGCAGCCTGCTGCTCGGCTTCGACGTCGACCCGCACGACGAGCGCCGGGTCCTCGACGACTACCTCGCCGCGCGGCAGGCCGCCGCCGCCGACGGGCACCGGCCGCTGGCCGCCGAGCTGGCGCTCATCGAGGTGTTCACCGACCTGGCCGAGCTGAGCCGCAACCGCCCGGCGGGCGCCGGGGACGGCGGCGACGGCGCGGACGGCCACGTGCACAGCGCCCGCGAGCACTTCCACGCCTACCTGCAGAGCCTGGACGCCGAGCGGGCCGGGCTGCCGCCGGCGTTCCGGGCCAGGCTGGAGACGGCGCTCGGCCACTACGGCGTCACCGGCCTGGACCGCACCCCCGAGCTGGAGGCCGCGCTCTTCCGGATCTTCCTCGCCCAGCAGCGCGCGTCCGCGGACGCCGCGGTCGTCACCGCGCTGCTGCGCGCGTGGCTGCGCGAGCCGCCGCCGGCGGAGGCGCTGCGCGAGCCCGCCGGCCTCGCGCTGGAGCGGCTGATCGCCGCGACGCAGGTCCGCTTCCCGGTGGTCTACGACCTGGCGTGCGGCGTGGTGTTCGCCTGGTACGCCCAGCCGCTGCTGCGCCGCAACCGCGCCCGCGTGTACGCCGACGTCCGCCGGCACCTGCGCCACCTGGACGCGCACCCCGACGCGCCGGACCGCGCCGAGCGCATCGCCGAGATGGTGCGCAGCACCGAGCCGCTGGTGCGGCTCCTCGGCCAGCGGCTCTTCCGCGGCAACTGGAACAACGCCGTCATGCTGGAGGTGCTGACCCGCCGGTACTACGGCAACAAGGGCCTGACCGGCGTCCGCACCCGCGAGGCCGGGGGCTGCGAGTTCGTCGTCGCCGAGCGCGCCGGCTCGTGCCTGGCGTCCGCCGCGGTGAGCTTCGAGGCGTTCGGCGGGGCGCTGCGCGGACTCGCCGAACTCGCGGACGGCAAGGACTCCGTCGACGCCGACATCTACCTCTCCTGGGAGAACCAGCCGGACGACTTCGACGCGATGGCCGCCGCGCTGCACCGGGTCATCGCCGCGCACCCGCTGCCGGAGCGGGTGCGCCGCGTCACCGCCACCGTCGCGGGCAGCAGCGGCGCGGTGATGCACCACCACTTCACGTTCCGCCCGTCCCCCGCCGGGATGGCCGAGGAGCGGCTGATCCGCGGCCTGCACCCGCACATCGCGGAGCGGATGCGGATGGAGCGGCTGCGCGAGTTCGACCTCACCCGGCTGCCGTCGTCGGACGAGGAGGTCTACCTCTACCAGTGCACCGCGCGGGACAACCCGTCCGACGAGCGCCTCGTCGCGTTCTCGCAGATCCGCGACCTGACCGAGCTGCGCGACCACGACGGCAACCTGCGCACCCTGCCGACCGCCGAGTTCACCGTCGCCACCTGCCTGGACTCGATCCGCCGCGCGCAGGAGCGGCGGCCGTCGAAGAAGCGGCTGCCCACCAACCGCATCGTGATCTACGTCTGGCCGCCGAGCGACCTGACCCGCGCGGAGCTGGAGATGCTCGCCGAGCGCATGCTGCCGACGGCCGCGGGCGCCGGGCTGGAGGAGATCGAGTTCATCGCGCGGCGGCGCGACCCGCGGACCGGCGAGCTGGCCAAGGTCGCCGTCCGGGTCTCCTTCGACGCCACCGGCGGCACCACGCTGAGCGTCGGGGAGCCGTCCGACGAGCCGGTCGAGCCCGTCGACGGCTACCGGCAGAAGGTGCTGCGCGCCCGCAGCCGCAACACCGTATACCCGTACGAGCTGACGGAGGTGCTGGGCGACTTCGCCGAGCACGACCTCGACGAGGACGGCCGGCTGGTGCCGGTCGACCGGCCGAAGGGCCGCAACACCGCGGCGATCGTCGCGGGCGTCGTCACCACCCGGACCCGGCGGCACCCGCAGGGCGTCACCCGGGTCGTGCTGCTCGGCGACCCGACGAAGGCGCTCGGCGCGCTGTCGGAGCCGGAGTGCCGCCGGGTGATCGCCGCGCTGGACCTGGCCGAGCGGATGGGGGTGCCGCTGGAGTGGTACGCCCTGTCCGCCGGCGCCCGGATCTCGATGGAGTCGGGCACCGAGAACATGGACTGGGTGGCGGCGGCGCTGAAGCGGATCGTCGAGTTCACCCAGGACGGCGGCGAGATCAACGTCGTCGTCGCGGGCATCAACGTCGGCGCGCAGCCGTACTGGAACGCCGAGGCGACGATGCTCATGCACACCAAGGGCGTGCTCGTGATGACGCCGGACTCGGCGATGGTGCTCACCGGCAAGCAGTCGCTCGACTTCTCCGGCGGCGTGTCGGCCGAGGACAACTTCGGCATCGGCGGCTACGACCGCGTCATGGGCCCGAACGGGCAGGCGCAGTACTGGGCGCCGAACCTGGTCGCCGCGCGGGACATCCTGATGGCGCACTACGACCACACCTACGTCGCACCCGGCGAGGACGCACCGCGCCGCGCGGAGACGGCCGACCCCGTCGACCGCGACATCTCCGACTTCCCGCACACCGTGGAGGGCAGCGAGTTCACCACCGTCGGCGAGATCTTCTCCGCCGAGGCCAACCCGGACCGCAAGAAGCCGTTCGACATCCGGACCGTGATGCGGGCGCTGTCCGACCAGGACCACCCGGTGCTGGAGCGCTGGGCGGGCATGGCGGACGCGGAGACCGCGGTCGTGCAGGACGTCCACCTCGGCGGCATGCCGGTGTGCCTGCTCGGCATCGAGTCGCGCGCGGTGCCGCGGCGCGGCTTCCCGCCCACCGACGGCCCCGACTCCTACACCGCCGGGACGCTGTTCCCGCAGTCGTCCAAGAAGGCCGCGCGGGCGATCAACGCGGCCAGCGGCAACCGGCCGCTGGTGGTGCTGGCGAACCTGTCGGGCTTCGACGGGTCGCCGGAGTCGCTGCGCAAGCTGCAGCTGGAGTACGGCGCCGAGATCGGCCGCGCGATCGTGAACTTCCGCGGGCCCATCGTGTTCTGCGTGATCTCGCGCTACCACGGCGGCGCGTTCGTGGTGTTCTCCAAGGCGCTGAACCCGAACATGACCGTCCTGGCGCTGGAGGGGTCGTTCGCCTCGGTGCTCGGCGGCGCCCCGGCCGCGGCGGTGGTGTTCTCCCGGGACGTCGACGCGCGAACCGCGGCCGATCCGCGGGTCCGCGAGCTGGAGGCCCGCGTCGCGGCGTCCACCGGCCCGGACCGGGCGGCGCTGCTCGCCGAGCTGGACGAGCTCCGCTCGTCGGTGCGCGCGGAGAAGCTCGGCGAGGTCGCCGCGGAGTTCGACGCCGTGCACGACATCCGCCGCGCGGTCGAGGTCGGCTCGGTCGACGCCGTCATCCCGGCCGCCGAGCTGCGCCCGCGCATCATCGAGGCCATCGAGTCCCGCCTGGCGTGACCGGGTCAGGGCGGGACGAGGGTCCCGCCCCGGCTTCGGGGAACGCGCCGGGTTCGCGGTCGCGCAGGGCCGTCGCCGCGGCGGCGAGGCCGCGCGCCCGGTCGGGGGTCAGCCGCCCGTCGGCGACGACCACCGTGACCGCCCGGTGCAGGCGGTCCGGGACGGTCAGGGGCTCGTCCCAGGCCAGGGCGGGGCCGGCGCCGGGGTATTCGGCGACCCGCACGAACCACGGGTCGAGCCCGGCGGTCTGGACGAACAGCAGGCTCCAAGCGTCGGAGGTCAGCGCCAGCCAGGGCGTGACGCTGCCGTGCACGGCCTTCTCTCCGGACGCCTCGCCGGTGAAGGCGGCGAGGCCGGAGGAGTCCTTGGGCGCGCGCCAGAAGAACCCGCCGTAGCCCGCCCCGGCCCGGCCCTTGCACGCCGAGCTCTGGATGACGAGCGGCCGCCCGGTCCGGCCGGTCAGCGTGAAGGCGAAGTCCAGCGCCCACCCGCCCGGGACGGGACGCGCGGTCAGGGTGCGCTCCTCGGCGGCCAGGACGGTGCCGTCCGGGCCGGTCCAGTCGAGGCTCTCCGCGTAGCCGCCGTCGACGGGCCGGAGCTCGCGGCGGCGCTGCCGCCCGTGGTTGGGGAGGATCTTCGGCCCCTCGCCGGGGACGTAGGTGGAGCCGCCCCAGAAGTTGACGCCGTCGACGTCGGAGATCGCGACGCCCGCGCCGAAGTGGTGGACGTGGTCGTCCGGCTGGACCTCGGTGACGACCGTCCCGCCGAGGGTCCGGACGGGGTGCAGATGCGGCCGCGGCGCGTCGGTGGCCCGCAGGTCCCCGCGCTGGACGTAGGCGGCGACCTCCCGCGCGCCGGCGCGCAGGACGGTCTCCGGCCACGGGGCGTCCACCGTCCCGAGGCTCTCGGGGAAGCCCAGCTCGGAGAGGGTCTTGAGGTCTTCGGCCGCGCGGACGACCAGGCCCTCGATGCCGGGCAGGACCAGCCGGGACGGCTCCGCCCGGACGAACCGCCCGCCGACCGGCTCCGGTTCGGGGGCGAGCCGGATCGCGTCGAGCAGCCGGGTGAAGCCGCCCGTGCGCGCGAGCGGCACCAGCGGCTCCGTGCCGTCCCGGACGTGCGAGAGGAGGTCGGCGAGCAGGTCGGCGCGGCCGTAGCCGGTCCGCACCCCGTCGTCGGTCTCGATCTCGTCGAGGGTGTAGAACAGCCGCGCCGAACGCGTCTCGCCGTGGAGGTGGAGGTAGGGCTCGGTGCGCCGGCCGGAGCACAGCGAGACGGTGATCGCGACGACGGTGCCGTCCGCGAGGCGGAGCCGGGCGCTGGAGGTGTCGTCGGACTCGATCGCGTTGGCTCGGTACAGCTCCAGCTCCACGCCGGCGATCGAGTCGACCGTGTCCGCTCCGGCGACGGCCAGGGCGGAGGCCACGGCGTGGGCGAACGGGTTGGTGAGGGCCCCGTCCATGACGTCGACGCCGTCCAGCCGGCGGCGCCCCGCCCAGGCCGAGCGGGTGTAGTAGCCGAACGGGCGGGTCCACGCCCCCGCGACCCCGATGGCGCGGACCGGCTCGCCGAGCACCTCCCGCGCGGCCGCGATCGCCGCCGAGCCGAGCGACTGGAAGCCGACCTGGCAGGCCAGCCCGGTCTCGGCCGCCGCCGCGGAGATC
This sequence comes from Spirillospora sp. NPDC127506, assembly GCF_040302145.1. Classification (NCBI taxonomy): domain Bacteria; kingdom Bacillati; phylum Actinomycetota; class Actinomycetes; order Streptosporangiales; family Thermomonosporaceae; genus Spirillospora; species Spirillospora sp. NPDC127506. The sequence goes on from NZ_JBEORG010000030.1 coordinate 41,658, forward strand.
GCCTCGAACTCCGCGACCGACGGCGCGGGCGGCTTCTCCAGCAGCACGTGCGCCCCGGCCCGGAGCGCGGACACGGCCAGCGGCGCGTGCGTGTGGATCGGGGTGGCGATCACCGCGACCTCCGCGCCGGTCTCCCTGATCAGCGACGGGAGGTCCGCCGCGGCGGGCACGCCCAGCCCGGACGGCGGCCGGACGTCGCACACCCCGGCCAGCTCGGCGCGGCCCGCCGCCGCCAGCCGCCGGACGTTCTCCAGGTGGTTGCGCCCGTAGCCGTGCACCCCGGCGACCACGACCCTCACCGGCCTCACCGCGACCACCTCGTCGGCGCGCCCGTCGCCCGCAGCTCCGCGCCGGCCAGCTCGACCGGGGGCGGATCGGCGAGCAGCCCGAGGTCGGTGAGCGTGGCGTCCTCCGGGTGCTCCACCATCGCGGGATGGTGCAGGGCGAGGGCCAGCTGCCCCGACAGCTCGGTCAGCAGATGCGGGTAGACCGGCACGTCGAAGGCGCGGGCGAGTTCGGCGACGCGCAGGAACGGGGTGATCCCGCCGACCCGCACCACGTTCGGCTGGACGACGTCGCACGCCCCGGCCGTCAGCAGGTCGCGGAAGCCGTGCACGGTCGCGACGTTCTCGCCGACCGCGACGGGCGTGCCGATGCTCCGGCGCAGCTCGACGTGGGCGGCGAGGTCGTCGGCGGGCAGCGGCTCCTCGACCCAGAACAGGTCGAACCGCTCCAGCGCCCGCAGCGCGGTCCGGGCCCGGTGCAGGTCCCACCGCTGGTTGGCGTCGATCATCAGCGCCGTGTCCGGGCCGATGACCTCCCGGACGGCCGCGACCCGCTCGACGTCCTCGGCGAGCGAGGGCCGGCCGACCTTGATCTTGACGGCGGGGTACCCGGCGGCGGCCCACCGCTCCGCCTGGGCGGTCAGCTCGTCCAGCGGGTAGTGCAGGTTGATGCCGCTGCCGTAGAGCGGGACGCTGTCGCGCCTCGCGCCGAGGACGTCCACCAGGGAGCGGTCGCCGCACTCCAGGTCCCACAGCGCGAGATCCACCCCGGCCATCGCGATCGGGACGATCCCGGACCGCCCCGCCTCGCCGAGATGCGCCGACAGCTCGTCCCAGATGGCGCCCGGGTGCGCCGGAAGCCCGATCACCGCGTCGCGGACGTCGTGCTCCAGCAGCGCCTTGACCGCGTGCGCTCCGATCTGCGGAGTCCAGGAGATCCCGGTCCCGGAGCGCCCGTCGTCCAGCGTGAGCGTGACCGGCAGGACGTGGTTGTGCTGGACGTCCGCCCCCCACGGCCGCGCCAGCGGCACCGACCGCAGCTCCACCCGCAGATCCTCGATCATCATCGCGGCCCCTCAGGCGAGTTCGGTGCGCCAGCTGCGCTTGGCGGTCCAGCCGAGCAGCCGCTCGGCCTTGGCGGACGAGAACGCCGGGGACGTCCCGGTGAGCGCGGCGGCGGCCTCCTCGGTGCCGGGGACGAAGCGGGGCAGCAGCTCGGCCAGCGGCTCGCGGGCCAGCGCGTCCCCCGCCCCGGCGAAGAACACCTCGCCGTTGCGCTCCAGCACCGGGAGCTGGGCGAGGAGGGCGCCGATGAACTCGCCGGCGTCGCGGGCGTCGAGGTAGTTGAACAGCGACACGCCGCCGATCTCGGGCCGGTCCAGCCGCTCGCGCACGGTGTGCCCCGACTGGGTCGGCGCGCCCTCCCACTCCTCGGGCGCGATGACGAAGCAGGGCCGGAACGCGGCCATCCGCGTCCCGGTCGCCGAGCGGGCGAACGTCTGCACGGTCTGCTCGGCGACGAGCTTCGACAGGCTGTAGACGTTCCAGGGCCGCGGCGGGTGCTCCTCGTCCAGCGGCAGGTAGTCGGGCGTCCAGCCGCCGGGCGCACCGTAGCCGAGCACCGTCGGGCTGCTCGCGACGACCAGCTTCGGCACCTCCAGCGCCACCGCGGCCGCGCAGACGTTGAACGCCAGCTGCGTATTGACCCGGAAGGTCGTGGCGTCCGTCCGGCCGAACGGGACGGCGATCGCGGCGAGGTGCACCACCGCCTCCGGCCGGAACCGGGTGAGCGCCGAGTGCGCCTCGCCGAGATCGGTCAGGTCGGCCGGCAGCGCCTCGGCGGCCTCCCGCGGGGTGCCGGGGGCGCTGTCGACGCCGATCACCTCGTGTCCGGCCGCCGCCAGGGTGGTGACGACGCTCCGGCCCAGTCGGCCCGCGCTTCCGGTGACGAGCACTCTGCTCACCGCATGGACTCCTCAGCTCGCTGCAACCAGTTGCAGTAACGATTGCGCCAGCATCCCCGCCCCGTCAAGTGAGCCTTGTACGACCAGCAGAAATGACGTGAATGATCACTCCGAACGTGCAAACGGTTGCGTTAAGCTTGTCGCCATGGCAGTGACTATCCGGGACGTCGCGCACGCGTGCGGCGTGCATGTGTCCACGGTGTCGCGGACGTTCTCCGCGCCGCACATGGTGAACGCCGAAACGCGGACCCGGGTGCTGGCGGTGGCCGAGCGGCTCGGCTACCGGCCGAACCGGGCGGCGCGGTCGCTCACCACGGGCCGGACCGACAACCTCGGGCTGATCGTGGCCGATCTCGCCAACCCGTTCTTCCCGCCGCTGATCAAGGCGGCGCAGGCCGCCGCCCGCGCCCAGGACTACCACCTGTTCGTCGCCGACACCGACGAGGACCCCGCCAAGGAGGAGGAGCTCGTCATGGCCTTCTCCAAGCAGGTGGACGGCATCGTGCTGTGCAGTCCCAGATCGTCCAACAAGGCGCTGGAGCGGCTGGTCGAGACGATACCGTTCGTGCTGGTCAACCGGCGGCTCCGCGGCGTGACGACCGTCGTCATGGACGTCGCCCGCGGCGCGCGCACCGCGATGGAGCACCTCGCCGGGCTCGGCCACCGGCGCGTCGCGCTCGTGTCGGGGCCGTCCGGCTCCTGGACCAGCGGCGAGATCCGCAGGGCCGTCACCGACGTGCCCGGTCTCGAAACGGTCGTCATCGGCCCCAACGCGCCCACCGAGGAGGGCGGCGTCGCCGTCGCCGGGCGGGTGGCCGCCGCCGGCGTGACCGGCGTGCTCGCCTACAACGACCTCGTCGCCATCGGCCTCATCGAAGGGCTGGACGAGATGGGCGTCGCGGTGCCGGACGACATCAGCGTGATCGGCATCGACGGCTCCATCACCGGGCGCCTGTACCGGCCCAAGCTCACCACTGTCGCCATGCCCACCGCCGACGCCGGGCGCATGGCCGTCGATCTGCTCATCAAATCGATGAGTGCGGCCACCGTGCTGGAGACGCACCTGGTGGTCCGCGAGTCCACCGCTCCCCCGAAAGGACTTCCATGACCAGTCCCGACATCGCGTTCGGCGCCACCCCGGAAGGCGAGAAGGTCGAACGGCACGTGCTCGACAACGGGCGGCTGCGCGTCGCGGTCCTCACCTACGGCGCCACCGTCCAGCGGCTGGAGCTGGCCGACGGCGCGAACGTCGTGCTCGGCCTCGACACGCTGGACGACTACCTGACCCGCAGCCGCTACTTCGGCGCCGTCGTCGGCAGGTACGGCAACCGCATCGCCCGCGGCAGGTTCACCCTCGACGGCACCGAGTACCGCCTCCCGGTCAACGACGGCGAGAACAGCCTGCACGGCGGCGTCCGCGGCTTCGACAAGCGGGTGTGGCGGGCCGAGCCGGCGGGCCCGGCGGAGCTGCTGCTGAGCCTGGTGAGCCCGGACGGCGACGAGGGCTACCCCGGGACGCTGACGGCGAGCGTCCGGTACCTGCTGGACGGCGACGCGCTGCGGCTGGAGTACCGGGCCACCACCGACGCCCCGACCGTGGTCAACCTGACCAACCACTCCTACTTCAACCTGGCCGGCTCCGGCGACGTACGAGGTCACGTGGTGATGCTGGAGGCCGACCGGTACCTGCCGGTGGACGAGGGGAAGATCCCCACGGGCGAGCTCGCGCCGGTCGCCGGGACGCCGTTCGACTTCACCGTCCCCACGGAGGTCGGCGCGCGGCTCGGCGGCCGCTACGACCACTGCTACGTCCTCCAGGGCCGGGCCACGGTCACCGATCCCGGCAGCGGGCGCTCGATGGAGGTCACCACCACCGAGCCGGGCGTCCAGTTCTACACCGGCCACATGCTGGACGCCGGCGCCACCCCGTACGGGCCGTTCGCGGGGCTGTGCCTGGAGACCCAGCGCTTCCCCGACGCGCCGAACCGGCCGGACTTCCCGTCCGCGGTCCTGCGCCCCGGCGAGGAGTACGCCTCGACCACGGAGTACCGGTTCAGCCTCTCCTGAGCGACTGCAAACGGTTGTAGTAACAAGCAGCGGGGCCGGAGCCAGCCAGATTGGGCTCCGGCCTCGACTCGTGCCCTGACCTCGAAATACACGGAAACGGGCACCCTCGGTCAGTGAGGAATCTCACTGCAAAGGGTTGACGACATCTCCGGCTTCGCGCTAAGAAAGCGCTATCTCAAACCAGCTACCACTCACCGAAGGGCCAGTGATGACGTCGAGGCCCGCCGCGGCGGACACGGTGACGGGTACGGCCGAGCCCGCGGCCGCGCCCCCCGTGCGGACGGCCGCGCGCCGCACCGCCCGCCGGAAGAGCTCCCGCGCCCGCTCGCAGGCGTGGGCCGGCTACCTGTTCCTGGCCCCCTGGTTCATCGGCCTGTTCGCCATCACGCTCGGCCCGATGATCGCCTCGCTGTACCTGTCGTTCACCGACTACAGCCTGCTGAGCGAGGCCCACTGGGTCGGCCTGGACAACTACGACAAGATGTTCACGGCCGACGACCGCTACATGAACTCCCTGAAGGTCACGACCACCTACGTCGTGGTCTCGGTCCCGCTGCAGCTGGCGTTCGCGCTCGGGCTGGCGCTGGCGCTGGACAAGGGGCTGCGCGGGCTGTCGTTCTACCGGTCGGTCTTCTACCTGCCCTCGCTGCTCGGCGGCAGCGTGGCGATCTCGATCCTGTGGAAGAAGATCTTCGGTACGGACGGGATCGTCAACACGTTCCTCGGCTGGTTCGGCTACACCGGCCAGGGCTGGGTCACCAGCCCCGACACCGCGCTGTGGACGCTGATCGTGCTGCACGTCTGGACGTTCGGCGCGCCGATGGTCATCTTCCTCGCCGGGCTGCGGCAGATCCCGCAGAACCTCTACGAGGCGGCGCGGGTGGACGGCGCCGGCCGGATCCGGCAGTTCCGGTCGATCACGCTGCCGCTGCTCACGCCGATCATCTTCTTCAACGCGGTGCTGGAGGTCATCAAGTCGTTCCAGTCGTTCACGCAGTCGTTCGTCGTCAGCGGCGGCAACGGCGGACCGGTCGACTCGACCCTCTTCTACACGCTCTACCTCTACCTCAAGGGCTTCAAGAACTACGAGATGGGATACGCGGCCGCCATGGCGTGGGTGCTCCTGCTCATCATCGGGGCCCTCACCGCCGTCAACTTCCTCATGTCTCGATTCTGGGTCTTCTATGGCGACGACAAGTAAGCGCGTGCCGGTGCTGTTCCGGCCCGCCTCGCGGCTGACCAAGCACGCCCTGCTGATCGTGTTCGGGCTGTTCATGCTCTACCCGCTGCTCTGGATGGTCTCCAGCTCGGTCAAGCCGGAGGAGCTGATCTTCCGGGAGCCCGGGCTCGTCCCGACGGAGGTGACCGGCGCGAACTACTCCGGCGGCTGGGACGCGCTCAAGCACTCCTTCGGCTACTACCTGTGGAACTCCGCGGTCATCACGTCCCTCGCGGTCGTCGGCAACCTGGCCGCCTGCTCGCTCGCGGCCTACGCGTTCGCGCGGCTGGAGTTCCCGCTGAAGAGGCTCTGGTTCGCCGTCATGCTCATCTCGATCATGCTGCCGCACCACGTGACGGTCGTGCCGCAGTACATCGCGTTCAGCAAGATCGACTGGATCAACACGATCTGGCCGATCGTCGTGCCCAAGTTCCTGGCGACCGACGCGTTCTTCATCTTCCTGATGGTGCAGTTCATCCGCACCCTCCCCCGGGAGCTGGACGAGGCGGCGGCCATCGACGGCGCGGGGCACTTCCGCACGTTCCTCCAGGTGGTGATGCCGCTCTGCGTCCCGGCGCTGGCCACCACGGCGATCTTCACGTTCATCTGGACGTGGAACGACTTCTTCACCCAGAACCTCTACCTGACCAATTCCGACAAACTCACGGCCCCGGTCGCGCTGCGCCAGTTCATGGACTCCAGCGGCGACTCCTCCTGGGGGCCGATGTTCGCGATGTCGATCATCTCGCTCGGCCCGATCTTCGGTTTCTTCCTGGCCGGCCAGAAATACCTCGTCCGCGGTGTGGCGACCACCGGCCTCAAATAGGAACCGAATCCCCCGAACCCCTCCTCCCCCATTCCCGTCCCCCGGAGGTACAACAGATGAAGCGCATTCTGGCGGCCGCGGCCGCCACCCTGCTCGCGGTGTCGGCCACCGCGTGCGGCAGCGGCGACGACGGCGAGTCGGGCGGCAAGACGAAGGTCGTCTTCTCCTACTGGGGCAGCGACTCCCGGCAGAAGCTGACCGAGGCGGCCATCGCCGAGTTCGAGCGGAAGAACCCCTCGATCGACGTCGAAGGCGACTTCTCCGACTGGGACAGCTACTACGAGAAGCTGGCCACCAAGGCCGCTGCGGGCGACGCGCCGGACGTCATGACGATCGAGATCCGCGGGCTGGCCGAGTACGCGGGCCGCGGCATGCTCGCCGACATGAACGGGAAGGTGAACACCGCCGGCCTCGACCAGGGCGTCATCAAGGCCGGCCAGGTCGACGGCAAGCAGTTCGCGATCCCCACCGGCGTCAACGCGTTCCCGATGATCGTCAACACGGCGACCCTGAAGAAGTACGGCCAGAAGGTACCGGACGACAAGACGTGGACGTGGGACGACTACATCGAGACGTCCCAGAAGGTGACCGAGAAGAGCGGCGGCAAGGTCTGGGGCACCGAGTACAACGAGAACCCCGCGTTCCTGCAGATCTACGCCGCGCAGCGCGGTGAGCAGTTCTACTCCGGCGGCAAGGTCGCCCTCTCCGAGCAGACCATCAAGGACTGGTGGGCGCTCCTGCAGAAGATCATCGACACCAAGGCGGGGCCCAGCGCGGCCGAGATGCTGGAGACCGGCACCAAGGTCGACCAGGCGCTGCTCGCCACCAACGAAAGCGCTTTCGGGAGCTGGTGGAGCAACCAGCTCGACGCGCTGACCAAGGGCTCCGGCCAGGACCTCGACCTGCTGCGCATGCCGAAGGCGCCGGGCGCCACCGCCTCCGGCATGTTCCTGCAGCCGGCCATGTACTACACGATCTCGGCCAAGACCGAGCGGGCGGAGGCCGCCCAGAAGTTCGTCGACTTCCTGGTCAACGACCCCGCCGCCGGCGCGATCCTGCTCAGCGACCGGGGCCTGCCGACCAACGCCGAGGTCATCGCCGCGATCAAGGGCAAGCTGTCCCCGGCCGACCAGAAGGTGCTGGAGTTCATGGACTCGATCAAGAGCGACCTCAGCCCGATCGTCGTCCCGCCGAAGGGCGCGATGGAGATGGAGGACATCCTCAAGCGCGCCACCGACTCGGTGCTGTTCGGCAAGGCGCAGCCCGACGAGGCGGCCAAGACCTTCCTGACCGAGGCCAACGGCGCGCTGTCCCAGTAGAGGCCCCGTCGCAGGCGAACCCGCGACGAGCCGTGCGGCCCGTGAAGACGGCCGGGCCGCACGGCGCCACCCCCGCTCTCAGGAGTCCCCCATGCGATACGCCTTCGTCGGGCTCGGCCACCGGGCGCAGATGTACGTCGACGCGCTGCTCGGCGCGTGGAGCGACACCGGCGAGATCGCCGCGCTCTGCGACCCCAACCGGACGCGGCTGCGCTACTACCTGGACCTGATCGGCCGCGAGGTGCCGTGCTTCGCGCCCGAGGACTTCGGCGCGATGCTCGGGCTCGCCGACGCGGTCGTGGTCGCCACCGTCGACGCCGCGCACGCCCGCTACGTGGTCGAGGCCCTCGACGCGGGCAAGGACGTCATCGTCGAGAAGCCGCTGTGCACCACCGCCGAGGACTGCGCGGCGATCGCCGCCGCGGCCGAGCGGAGCGCCGGCAGGCTGATCGTCACCTTCAACTACCGCTACTCGCCCCGCAACAGCGCCGTCCGCCGGCTCATCATGAACGGCGCGATCGGCGACGTCACCTCCGTGCACTTCTCGTGGGCGCTCGACACCATCCACGGCGCCGACTACTTCCGCCGCTGGCACCGGGACAGGGCGAACTCGGGCGGCCTGCTGGTGCACAAGGCCACCCACCACTTCGACCTGGTCAACTGGTGGATCGACGACGCGGCCGCGTCCGTCTACGCCCAGGCGTCCCTGCGCTTCTACGGCGCCGGCAACGCCCGGGCGCGCGGGCTCGCCGCCCGTCCCGCGCGGGCGTTCGACGCTCCGGGGCTCGGCACGGACCCGTTCCTGCTGGACATGTCCGCCGACCCCCGGCTGAAGCGCCTCTACCTGGACGCCGAGCACGAGGACGGCTACATCCGCGACCAGGACGTGTTCGGCGAGGGCGTGACGATCGACGACAACATGGCGGTCCTCGTCCGGTACGAGCGCGGCGCGCTGCTCACCTACTCGCTCAACGCCCACGCGCCCGCCGAAGGGTACCGGGTGCTGTTCAACGGCACCGCGGGACGGCTGGAGCTGGACGTCGTCGAGCGGGCGTGGACACCGCCGCACGCCGCGATCGACCCGACCGCGTCGGGGAAGGAGCACGCCGAGGGCGCGTCCGAGCGGCTGGTGCTGCAGCGGCACTGGGAGAGGCCGGAGGAGGTCCCGGTCGAGCGGGGCGCCGGAGCGCACGGCGGCGGCGACGCGCTGCTGCTCGACGACGTGTTCCGCGGCCCCTCGGAGGATCCGCTGGCCCGCCGGGCCGGGTACCGCGCGGGGGTCGCGAGCGTGATGATCGGCGTGTCCGCGAACCTGTCGGCGGCGACCGGCGCCCCCGTCGCCCTCACCGCCGGCGGGACCAGGAGGGCGGGCTGATGCTCGGCGAGTTCGCAGGCCTGGCGGAGATCGCCGCACGCGACCTGGGCCTGTTCCCGCCGCCGGGGCCCGGCCTGCCCGAGCGGCTCCGCGACGCGCTGGGCGTCCTGGAGCTGAGCGCCCGCGACGTCCGGGTCGAGCGCCGCTGGACCGATGCGGGGCTGGCTGGAGAGGAGCTGTCCTGGACGGTCGGGTTCGGCCCGCGCACCCGCGCCTACCTGCTCCGCCCGGAGGACGCCGCGGGCCCGCTGCCGGGGGTCGTCGCGATGCACTGCCACGCGGGGATGAAGTGGGCGGGCAAGGACAAGATCGCCGACGGGCCGGAGCCGCCGGTCGCGGAGATCGTCCGGCTGCGCGCCGCGCTCTACGGCCGCCGCGCCTACGCGGGCGAGCTGGCCCGCCGCGGCTTCGCGGTGCTCGCCCACGACGTGTTCGCCTGGGGCAGCCGCCGCTTCCCGCTGGCCGGGACCGGCGGCGACCCGGACCGCTACGACCGGGCCGCCCGCGACCACGAGCACGTCCTGGCGAAGTCCTGCGCGCTGCTGGGCACCTCGTTCGCGGGCGTCCTCGCCTCGGAGGACCTCGCGGCCGCCGCCTACCTGCGCTCCCGGCCCGACATCGGGTCCGTCAGCGCGATCGGCCTGTCGGGCGGCGGGGCGCGCGCCGCGCTGCTGGGCGCGCTCGACCCCGGGATCGCCGCGGTCGCGGTGGCGGCGATGGTCGCGTCCTTCCGGGACTTCCGCGACGAGCACGTGGCCGCGCACTCCTGGATGCTGTTCCCGCCCGGCCTGACCCGCCTGGCCGACTGGCCCGGCGTGGTCGCGGCCCGCGCCCCCGCACCGCTCATGGTCCTCTACGCGACCGCGGACCCCCTCTTCCCCGCCGAGGGCATGCGGCGCGCCCACCGCCAGATCACCGCGGCCTACCGGAATGCGCCCGGCCATTACACCGGCGCATTCTTCGACACCGCCCACCAATTCGACCGGCCCATGCAGGACGCGGCCTTCAGCTGGCTCAGCGAAACCGCCGCGCAATTCTCCCCCGCCGGCCATATGAAAGAACGGCAGGTTCATTGACGCGTTCCGGGTGAACGCCTACCGTGTGAGAAAGCGCTTTCTTTAGCACCGGACCGCCGACCCGTCCGGTCCGCCCCCCGCCACGAAGCGGCCGCATCGCCGCAGCCGCAGCCGCCACAGAAGGGCCCCAGCCATGCGCCCGCTCCCCCGCCGGCGAGCCCCGCCGCCCCCGCCGGAAACCACCCAGGAACAGCGATCCGATGCGGCGGAATGCGCCGGTGACCCGACCATCGCCGCCCCCGCGAGTTCTCCGCCGCGCCTTTCCCCCGAAATCTGGGTCGGCCAAGCCGACCGAGCTTGGAGACGACAATGCAAAGGACATCCTTCATCGCCTGCGGCACCCTGCTGGCGGGCGCGCTCGTCGCGCTGACCGGAAACGCGGCGCAGGCCGACACCGTCCGGTACGAGGCCGGGGAGCCCCCGGCGGTGTGCAGCGGGACCATCGACTCCGACCACGGCGGCTACTCCGGCCGCGGGTTCTGCAACGGCGACAACGAGGTCGGCGCCTACGCCCAGTTCACAGTGAACGCCCCGGCCGCGGGCACGGCGACCTTAAGGGTCCGGTTCGCCAACGGCACCGGCACCGCGCGGCCCGCGGACGTCACGGTGAACGGGTCCGCGACCGGGTCCGCGTCGTTCGAGAGCACCGGCTCGTGGGACACCTGGGCGACGAAGACCCTCACGGTGCCGGTGCACGCGGGCGGCAACACCGTCCGGTTCACGCCCACCACCGCGAACGGGCTGCCCAACATCGACTACATCGACGCCGAGACGGACGGCGGCGACACCCAGCCGCCCGGCGGCGACGTGCTCTACGTGGCGCCCAACGGCAGCGACGGAGCGTCCGGGACGCAGTCGGACCCGACGACGCTCACCTCGGCGATCGGCCGGATCGCCCCCGGCGGCACCATCTACATGCGCGGCGGGACGTACCGCTACTCGCAGACGATCACCATCCCGCAGGGCAGCGGCGGCACCTCCGGCGCCCGCACGCGGCTGTCGGCCTACCCGGGCGAGACGCCCGTCCTGAACTTCTCGGCCATGAGCGAGGACTCCGCCAACCGCGGGCTCGCGGTCAACGGGTCGTACTGGCACGTGTACGGCATCGTCGTCGAGCACGCCGGCGACAACGGCATCTTCGTCAGCGGCAGCAACAACGTCATCGAGCGCGCGGTGACGCGCTTCAACCGCGACACCGGGCTCCAGCTCTCGCGCAGAAGCTCCGACACCCCGCAGAGCCAGTGGCCGTCCAACAACCTCATCCTGAGCTCGGAGTCGCACGACAACGCCGACTCCGACGGCGAGGACGCCGACGGGTTCGCCGCCAAGCTGACCTCCGGCCCCGGGAACGTCTTCCGCTACGACGTGTCCCACAACAACATCGACGACGGCTGGGACCTCTACACCAAGGACGAGACGGGCCCGATCGGCGCCGTCACCATCGAGGACTCCCTGTCCTTCGGCAACGGCACGCTCAGCAACGGCGGACAGGCCGGGAACGGCGACCGCAACGGCTACAAGCTCGGCGGCGAGGACATCCCGGTCGACCACGTCGTCCGGCGGTCCTTCGCCGTCGGCAACGGCCACCACGGGTTCACCTACAACCGGAACCCCGGCTCGATGACGATCTCGGACAACGTCAGCATCGACAACGAGGAACGCAACTTCTCCTTCGACGCGGGCAGCTCCGTCTTCCGGAACAACACCTCCTGCCGCTTCGACGGCGACGGGTCGAACGACAAGACCGCCGGCAACGCGGACGGCTCCAACCAGTTCTGGACCGGCTCCAACGGCTCCCGCTGCGGGTCCTACGCCGGCTCCCTCGGCTGGTACTTCGCCTCGGACGGGCACCTCGTCGTCACCTTCGGCGGCCGGACGGCCACGCCGTAGCCCAGCCGCCGGGACCAGCGCACAGAACCGGCACACACGGAAGGAAAGGCGAGCATGAGACGGAAATCGGCACTGAGACTCTCCGCGGCGTCGGCCGCGGCGGCCCTCGCGGCGACCGCCGGCGTGGTCCTGTCGACGCCGCAGACGTCGGCGGCGGCCGGGGGCGCGACCGGCTACGCGACGCAGAACGGCGGGACCACCGGCGGCGCGGGCGGGCAGACCGTCCGCGCCACCACGGGCACCGCGATCCACGCGGCGCTGTGCAACCGGGCCAGCAGCAGCACCCCGATCACCATCCAGGTCGAGGGCACGATCAACCACGGCAACACCAGCAAGGTGTCGGGCGACAGCTGCAACACCGCCGACGACAAGATCGAGCTCAAGGACATCAGCAACGTCACCATCGTCGGGGTCGGCGGCGGCGCCGTCTTCGACCAGCTGGGCATCCACATCCGCCAGTCCAGCAACATCGTCATCCAGAACGTGACCGTCCGGAACGTCAAGAAGTCGGGCTCGCCCACGTCCAACGGCGGCGACGCCATCGGCATGGAGAGCGACGTCCGCAACGTCTGGGTCGACCACGTCACCCTGGAGGCGTCGGGCGGCGAGGACGAAGGGTTCGACGGGCTCTTCGACATGAAGAACAACACCCGGTACGTGACGCTGTCCTACAGCATCCTGCGCAACTCCGGCCGCGGCGGGCTCATCGGGTCCAGCGAGAGCGACACGTCGAACGGCTTCGTGACCTTCCACCACAACCTGTACCAGAACATCGACTCGCGCACGCCGCTGCTGCGCGCCGGCACCGCCCACACCTACGACAACCACTTCGTGGGCCTCAGCAAGTCGGGCATCAACTCCCGGGTCGGCGCGCACGTGAAGGTGGAGAACAACTACTTCGAGGACTCCAAGGACGTCCTCGGCACCTTCTACACCGACGAGCTCGGCTACTGGCAGGTCAGCGGCAACATCTTCGACAACGTGACCTGGAGCCGGCCCGGCGAGGAGAACCACCCGGCCGGCCCCAACGTGCAGTCCAACACCTCGGTCAGCATTCCGTACTCCTACAGCCTCGACGGAGCCTCCTGCGTGCCGGACATCGTGAGCCAGACGGCCGGCGCCAACAAGGGCCTGCGGGTGTCGGACGGCAACTGCACACCTCAGTCGCCGGACCCGACGCCGACGCCTACCGACCCCACGCCCACCGACCCCACGCCGACCGATCCGCCCAGCGGGACGAACCTCAGCATCGGCGCGGGCTCGGATGGATCGAGCAAGGCAAGCGGGACGAGCTACGGCAACGTCCGGGACGGTGACATGAGCACCTACTGGTCGCCGAACGGCTCGACCGGCTCCATTTCGATCAAGTGGGGCTCCGCCACCACGGTGTCCAAGATCAACATCCGGGAGGCGGCCGACGCCGTGGGCAACATCGGCTCCTGGCAGGTCCTCGACCACGACACCGGCGCCGTCCTGGCCTCCGGCAGCGGCGCGGGCGTCATCGCCTTCTCCCCGGTCTCGCTGCGGAAGATCACCTTCAACATCACCGGCTCGAACGGCACCCCCAGGGTCGCCGAGTTCGAGACCTACGCCGCCTGACACCGTCGCCGGGCACCCGGCCTCCCCTCTCCCGGGTGCCCGGCGCGGTCAGGCCTTGTGCGGGATCTGGCTGACGGTGCCCCCGTCTATGACGAATTCGGAGCCGGTGGCGAAGGACGATTCGTCGCTGGCCAGGAAGACCACGAAGGAGGCGACGTCTTCGGGCTGCCCCGGGCGTCCGAGCGGGATCGGGACCATGTCGTCCGGGATGCCCTCGGTGATCGGGGTGCGGATCAGTCCCGGGTGCAGCGAGTTGACGCGGATCCCGTGCGGGGCGAGTTCGACGGCGACCGACTTGGTCAGGCCGCGCAGGCCCCATTTCGAGGCCACGTAGCCGTGCGCCCAGGACGTGCCGCGGAGGCCCTCGATGGAGGAGTTGTTGATGATCGAGCCGCCGCCGGCCGCGATCAGCGCGTCGGTGGCCGCGCGGATGCCGAGGAACGGGCCGGTGAGGTTCACGTCGATGATCCGCTGCCATTTCTCCAGCTTGAACCGGTTGATGGCGGCGCCGTTGGCGATCCCCGCGTTGTTGAAGAGGACGTTCAGGCGGCCGAACTCGCCGACGGCCGTCTCGACCGCGGCCGCCCAGTCCTCGGGGCGCGTCACGTCGAGGTGCACGTAGCGGGCCGCGTCGCCCAGCTCGTCCGCGACGGCCCCGCCCTCGTCGTCGAGGATGTCGCCGATCACGACCCTGGCCCCCTCGGCGGCCAGCGCGCGGGCGCCGGCCGCTCCGATGCCGCGCGCGCCTCCGCTGATCAGGGCGACCTTCCCGGCCACGCGTCCCATCACTGGTCTCCTCTCCGGCGGGGTCTCAGTCGGCCGGCGCCGTCGCGAAGACGCCGCGGGCGGTGTTGAAGGGCAGGTCGAGCGGGGTACGCAGGCCCGGCGGCGCCGCGACGACGTCCGGGATCGAGTTGACGATGCGCCCGGCTCCGGCGGCGATCGCGGCGTAGTTGTGGTCGCCCCTCGCGCTGGACGGGCAGACGTCCACGCGGTAGGAGGGCTCGCCGGCGATCTCCAGCCGGTAGGAGCCGCCGTCCTGCGCCGGCTGCGGCCAGTCGGGGCGCAGGTCGCCGCGCAGCCTGGTGGTGTGGTCGATGACGAGCACCTCCCGGCCGGCGGCGATCCCGCGGATCTGGAAGCGCATCGCGGCCACTCCGCCCGCGGGGATGTGCCCGGCGGCCACGTCGAACGCCTCCGGCGCCGGCTCCTGCTCGAACCACTCGGTGATGTCGTCCAGCTCGAAACCGAACCCGCGGGCCATCATCCGGAGGCTAACGCCCCAGGACGCCGCCAGCATCCCCGGCTTGAACATCTTCGGCAGGTCGCCCACGGGCCTGCCGAACCCCATGAAGTCGAACATGACGGGGCCGCCGTCGTAGGTCGCGTAGTCGGCGATCTCCGAGCAGCGCACCTGCTCGACCCGCTGGCAGGTGCTGGCGATCGCGAAGGGCAGCAGGTCGTTGACCCAGCCGGGGTCCACTCCGGTGACGAAGACGCTCACCCCGCTCTCGCGGCAGGCGTCCTCGATGGGGTCGATCATGCGGTCCGGGAGGAGGCCCCAGGGGTAGATCAGCGGCACCGGCGAGGAGGCGACGACGTTGCTGCCGGCGGCGAGGATCCGCCGGACGTCGTCGAGCGCCTCGGACAGCCGGGTCTCCGAGAGCGCGCAGTAGACGGTGCAGTCCGGCCGGGCGGCCAGCGCCGCGCCGAGGTCGCCGGTGGCCGCCACGCCCGTGACCACGTCGAGCCCGGCCAGCTCACCGGCGTCGCGGCCGACCTTCTCCGGGCTGGACACCACGAGCCCGGCCAGCTCGAAGCGGGGATCCTCGATCAGCTGCGCCAGGGCGATGCGGCCGACGTTGCCGGTCGCCACGTGCAGGACGCGGACGGCCATGCTGCTCCTCCGGATAGACAGCTGTCCAGTCAGTATTCCAGAGTATGTAGAACACGTTCTACTATGGCGCCATGCGCAACGGAATCGTGCTCTTCACCTCCGACCGGGGCATCGCCCCCGCCGCCCTCGCCAAGGCCGCCGAAGAGCGCGGCTTCGACACCTTCTACGTCCCCGAGCACACCCACATCCCGGTCCGCCGGGACGCCTCGCACCCCACCGGCGGCAAGGACCTGCCCGACGACCGCTACCTGCGCACCCTCGACCCGTGGGTGTCGCTGGCGACCGCCGCCGCGGTGACCCGGCGGATCGGCCTGGCCACCGCGGTCGCGCTGCCGGTGGAGTCCGACCCGATCACCCTCGCCAAGACGCTCGCGACCCTGGACCATCTGTCGGGCGGCCGGGTGACGGTCGGCGCGGGCTTCGGTTGGAACACCGACGAGCTGGCCGACCACCACGTCCCCGGCGACCGGCGCCGCACCGTCCTCAAGGAGTACCTGGAGGCCATGCGCGCCCTGTGGACGCAGGAGGAGGCGTCCTACGACGGCGAGTTCGTGTCGTTCGGGCCGAGCTGGGCCTACCCCAAGCCGCCGCAGGGCCGGATCCCGGTGATCATCGGGGCGGGCGGCGGCCCGCAGACCATGAAGTGGATCGCCCGCAACGCCGACGGCTGGATGACCACCCCGATCGAGACCGACATCGCCGCGCGGGCCGACCTGCTGCGCAAGGAGTGGTCCGAGGCCGGGCGGGCGGGCGAGCCCGACGTGCGGATCCTGGTCACCAGGAAACCCACCCCCGAGGCCCGGGCCGAATGGGAGGCCGCGGGCGCCTCCGAGCTGATCTGGGGGGTGCCGGACGCCGACGAGGCCACGGTGCTCAAGTACCTCGACAGGACGGCCGCACGGCTCGGCCTGGCCCCCCGCTGACCGCACCCCCGCGACCGAGGAGACCGGCAGATGCCCCAGCCGCGCCCGAGCCGCTACGCCGACCTGCCCCGGGAGCGGCTCGCGGTCCTCGTGCCCGAACTGCTGCTGATCGGGCAGCTCATCGACCGCTCCGGGATGGCGTGGTGCATCTCCGCGTTCGGCCGCGAGGAGATGGCGCGGATCGCGATCCAGGAGTGGGCGGCGTCGAGCCCGATCTACACCCGGCGGATGCAGCGGGCGCTCGGCTACGCCCCCGAGGCGCCGGGCAAGGGCGACGTCCCGACCATCTTCAAGGGACTCCAGCTCGACATCGGGGCGCCGCCCCAGTTCATGGACTTCCGCTACACCGTCCACGACCGGCGGCACGGCGAGTTCCACCTCGACCACTGCGGCGCGCTCATGGACGTCGAGCCGATGGGTGAGGACTACGTCCGGTCCATGTGCCACAACATCGAGGACCCCACCTTCGACGCGACCGCCGTCGCCACCAACCCGAAGGCCCGGGTGCGGCCGATCCACCGGCCGCCGCGCACGCCCGCCGACCGGCGCCCCCACTGCGCCTGGACGGTCACCATCGACGAGTCCCACCCGGAGGCGAAGGGCATCCCCCTGCTCGCGGTCAACGAGCGCTCCCGGGCCGCGAACCTCGACCTGGCCCCGATCGACCCGGCGGACGAGGGCCTCGCCGACTACTCGGGCCCGCTGCTGTCCGATCTGGACTTCGCCGCCTTCTCCCGCTCCGCGCTGGCCCGGATCGCCGACGAGGTGTGCCTGCAGATGCACCTGCTCGACCACGCCTTCGCCCTCGCCGTGGCGGAACGGGCCGCCGGCGCCGACGAACTGCTCCGGATCCGCCGCAAGCAGCTGGTGGGCATCGCCGGCATCGCCGCCGAACGGCTCGCCCGCGCGCTGGACCTGCCCGGCGACGCGGAGGGGGCGGCCCGGCTGCTGGCGCTCCACCCGCTCCTCAATCCCGCGGCCTACGTCGACGCCGAGGCCGACGGCGCGGAGATCGTCGTCCGGCCGTCCCCCGCGCACGAGGACGGCGCCTGGATCTCGCTGTGCGGCCCCGGCTGGACGGCCCCGCTCCAGGCGATCGTCCGCGCCGCCGACGCCCATCTGGACGTCGAGGCCGCGGGCACCGCCGAGGGATGGCGGCTGGCCGTCGTCCGCCGCGACCGGCCGGCCCCGGAGGCCGGCGAGGTCGCGGTCGTGCGGTTCAGCACGGGCGCCGGCTTCGCGTTCGAGCCCCGCCGCGCGCTGCCGATCACGCCCGTCTGACCGGCGTCACTTGACCAGGACGCCCCCGTACTCGCAGAGGTCGCCGTGCTTCTCGGAGGCGCCGACGAACTGGGCGAGCTCGGCGGGAACCGGGGCCAGCGGCGGCTGGTCGGGGTCGGGCCGCCACCGCCGGATGTCGACCAGGCCGGGCTCGACGGGGGTCGGGCCGGCCAGCAGCGCGCCGACCTCCGCGCGGCTGCGGGTCCGCCACGGCATGCCCGCGCCGTTCGCGGCGGCGTCGATCGCCGCCCTGCGCTCGGGGTCGTCCGAGACGATCTGGGTGAAGACCAGATGGCTGCCGGGGACCGCGCGGTCGAAGACGCTGTGCACCACCTTGCGCGGGTCGTCCTGGTCGAACAGGTGGTGCCCGACCGACAGGTAGAGCACCGCGAGCGGCTCGGAGAAGTCGATCAGCCGCCGGGTGTCGGGGTGGGTGAGCACCGCCTCGGGGTCGCACATGTCCGCGTTGATCACGGTCGTGGTCCCGTTGTCGGCCAGCAGCGCCCGCCCGTGCACCAGGACGATCGGGTCGATGTCGACGTAGACGACCCGCGGGTCGTCCGCGAACCGCTGGGCGACCTGGTGGACGTTGTTCTCCGTCGGCAGCCCGCAGCCCATGTCGATGAACTGCCGGACGCCGGCCTCCTCGGCCAGGTAGCGCACCGCCCGGTAGAGGAACAGGCGGTTCTCCCGCGCGATGTCCAGGATCTCGGGGAACGCGGGGAGGTGCTGGAGCGCGAACTGCCGGTCGATCTCGTAGTTGTCCTTGCCGCCGAGCGTCCATCCGTAGATGCGCGCGGAGGCGGGAACGTCCGTCGGGATCTGGACGGGAGGATGCTGTTCGGTCATGGTGCCCCTGTCTCCGGACATCGTGCGGGATCGAATCGTGCGGGATCGAAGATCATTAGATTATCCCGTTCCACTCTCCGGCAATACCAATTCGTGAAGAAGCTCCATATTTCGGCGCGCCTCGAACCGGGGCGGCCGCGGGCGGTGGTGTGCCCGGCGCCCCCGGCCCGTCAGTCCCGGCGGTCGAGGTAGCCCGCGATCGACTCGGCCAGCACGGCGCGCGCGTCGTCGATGTCGGTCCAGGTGCTCAGGCGCTGCTCCAGATAGAGGCCGTGGACGGCGGCCGGCAGGAGGTGGCGGACGCGCTCCAGCCGGTACGCGTCGACGACGAGCCCGCGGAACGCCCGCGCGTAGGCGCGCCGCCAGCGGCGCTCCCAGCGGCCGAGCTGCTCGGCCGTCCGCGGGTACGCCTCGGTGAACTCGGCCGTGTTGCGGGGCAGCAGGCTCCGCAGCGCCGCCACCGCCCGGCCGGCCGGCGAGTCGAGGCCCGACCAGAGGGCGTCGACGATGCGGCTCATCCGCTCGTGGACGGAGCCGTCGTCCGCCTCCGTCCACGGCAGCATGTCGCCCTGGTCCCCCAGCTCTTCGAGGACGGCGGCCCAGAGCCCGTCGACGCCGCCGAACTGGTGCTGGACCGTGCCCCAGGTGACCCCGGCGCGCTTCGCGACGAGGTTGGCGCTGACCCCGCCGCCGTGCTCGCTGTCGGCGAGCATGTCGATCGCGGTCCCGATGACGCGGGCGCGGGTCTCCAGGCCGCGCCGGTTGAGCCGGGCGCCCCGCGCGTTCAGCCGGGGGCCGGCGCCGGCCGGGTCCTCCGGCTCCGCGCCCCGGGCGGACGAGGGCTCAGTCACGGGCCGATTGTAGGTCGGGGCGGCCCGGCGAGCCCCCGATCGACACATAGAAACATCTATGTGAAGTTTGTCGGCCGGCGTCCGCGCGGTATACGGTCTGCGCATGACGAGCGGCCGTTTCCCCGATGCAGGCGCGGTGGGCGTGGGCGGGTTCGTCCGCGACGACACGCCGACCCCCGAGGTCGACCGCCGGGAGGCGGTGCTGGCGTCGCTGGCCGGAACCGTCCGCGAACTGGTCGACGCGGCGATCCGCACGACGGTCGACGACGACGAGGTCCACCGGGTCCGCGAGGAGGTCGCCGCGCTCGTCGGCCGGCTGCGGGCCTCCCAGCTGCCCGGCCCCGCCGGCGTCAGGTACAACGGCGAGCTGCGGGCCTGGAACTGGGGCAACGCCGTCGTGGGCGCGGCGAACGCGATCGCCCCGCCCCTGAACGTCGTCCACGACTCGTCGGGGTGCCACGCCGACGTGGTCCTGGGCGCGGCGTACGAGGGGCCGCCGGGTCTGGTGCACGGCGGGGTGTCGGCGATGCTCCTCGACCACATCATGGGCGTGACGGCGTCCGCGATGCGCCGCACGACCTTCACCGGGACGCTCACCATGCGCTACCGGCGCGGCACTCCCCTCGGGCCGCTGCACCTGGAGGCGAGCATCGTCCGCGAAGAGGGCCGCAAGGTCTTCGTGGTCGCGTCGATCTCCGACGCCGAAGGCGTGACCGTGGAGGCGGACGGGGTGTTCATCCAGCCGGCGGGCGCGCCGGCGGCCGAGATCTGACACTCCGGCGGGCGCCGAAAATCGCATAGAACCCGCTATGCCCCACGTTCACGGCCGCCTGGTCCGCCCGCGTCCCATCAGTTGCCGCCGGCACACGGCGACCTATGGACCCCGCCCCTCGACAGGTGCACACTGCGAGCCATGGCCAATCCGCGGCACCTGGTAGGGCCGGACGGGATACGCGTCGAAGTGGTCGCCCTCGACGACGGAGACCTGACCCTCGCTCAAGCCCAGCATCGCGACGCACGGCAAGGCGAGGCATGGTTCGTGGTGACTCGGCGGGGACGGCTCGTCGCGTACTGCCGCGACATCGAAGAGGTGGCCGAACACGTCGCGCTCGCCGACCTCCACGGCCCCGGCGAAGCCTCCGAGGACGTCGGATAGCGGAGAACATGTCCCGGCCGGCGGCTAGGGTCTTGTCCGTCTTGCAAGTGCCGGCGGTCGCGGGGGTGCTGTGGTCGAGGTTCCCGATGAGGTGGTCGAAGAGCTGGCCGGGCCGGTCGCCGCGGCGATGCGGCTGGTCGGCGCCCGTGTTCCGAAGGCACCGGCGGCGGAGTTGGGTCGGTTGCGGGCGGCCGCCGACGGCACATGGCCGATCCGGGGGGCGGCGGCCGGGCCCCATGGCGGGCCCCATGGCGGGCCCCGGTTCCACATCGCGGGCCGGCCCGGGGCCGGCGACTCGCCGGTGCTGGACGCGCTCGGCTCGCTGCCGCCCCTGCTGGTCGAACGCCTGCTCGGCGCGCTGGAGCTGACCGTCCCGGAACTGGACCTGGCCGGCGCCCCCGACTTGACCGGGCTCCTCGGGGAGCCGCTCACCGGCGGCTTCGGCATGGCGACCGTCGCCGGGACGAGCGAGGCGGTCCACGGGGCGGCCGTGCTGGACCGGGTCCGGCCGGGCGCGGTGCCGCTGGTCGCCGCGCTGGCCCGGCGGCTGGCCGTCCACCCGCGGGTGGCCGCCCTGCTGGAGGTGTCCCCGGAGGTCACCGACGAGCGGGAGGCGGCAGCGGCGCACGGCGCGGCGCGGCTCGCGCTGGCCGTGTCCACCGCCGCCGCCGTCCTGCACCGGGCGGGCGTCCGGCCCTGGGCCCTCGAACCGCCGGGGGTGATCGGCGTCGCGATCGGCACTGCGGCGCTGCTGCTGCGGGAGGCGCCGATGCCGCCCGGCTACGCCGCCGCAGTGCTCGCCAAGGCGCGGGAGGAATACCTGCTGCCGCTGGGGTGCGCCGGGGCGGTCCAGGTGTCGGGGCACCGGTTCGCGCTCCTGGAGGACGGCGACATCCCGGACGTCGGCTTCAGCGGCAACGGGCTGGTCGCGGTCGTCGCGGGCGGCGCGGTGATCCGCACCGGCGTCGAGACCGGGAACGTCCGGGTGGTGCTGCAGGTGTCGGACAGTCCGCCGCCGGAGGTCGCCGAGGGCTGGGACGAGGTCGTCGAGGTCAGCTGGCGGGCGGCCGCCGGCGGCGCCTCGGTGGTCGGCGCCCGGCCGGTCGAGCCGCAGCTGCGCCGGGTCACCCCGCCCTGGCCGGGCGAGTACCGGCTGCGGGTGCACGCCCGCGGCCGGGACGACGAAGACGGAACCGAGTCCTACGAGCTGGTGGTGTGGGAGGCGCCCGCCGCGCCCGAGATCGTGCACGCCCGTACCGACCGGCTCGGCCACCGGCTGCGCGGCGAGCCGGAGCCGGTGCGTCCCGAGCCGCCGGAGAGCGCCTACCGGTGGGTGCGCCGCAGCTCCCTGTCGGAGGCCGCGACGGTGACGGTGGTGACCGGGGCGGACGCGGCCGGCGTGCTGCGCGCCTTCGGCGCGGACCCCGCCCGGCCGGAGTCTCTGCGGGCCATCGCCGAGGACATGCTGGACCGGGAGTCGATCGATCCCTGGGTGGCGGTGCTGGACATCGGCGGCGCCGTGCTCGCCGTGGAGTACAACGGCTGGCAGGGCTCCACCGGGCCCGTGCTGACCCGCGCGTCGTCCGGCGGGCGGGCCGCGAGCATGTACTGGAACGTCAACGCGCTGACCCGGTTGTCGTTCGCCGAGCACGGCGAAGTGCTGCTGTCGGAGGAACCCTTCGGCCCCCTGGACGCGCCGCCCCGGCTCGACGCGGTGCTCGCCGGTCTCGACTTCGCCGACTTCCACCGGGGCAAGACGATGATGGGCCTGACGGCGGTCCAGCGTTTCACCGGCCACGGCATCACCGCCGAGCACCTCGCCCGCATCGAGGCCGCCGACATCGCCTTCCGGATCGTGCCGGACCTGCCGCCGCTGCTCCCCAGCCGTCCCAGGCCCGGCGACCCGCTCGGCCCCCACGCGCTGGCCGGGCTGCCCGAATCCGCTCTGCGGGACCTGGCCTGGTGGGCCGCCGCGCAGGCCGCCCGCTACGCGGGCCTCGGCGACGATCCCGACATCACCGCCAGCATCGCGGCCCGCGAACTGACCCCCGACGCGCACCGGCGCGCCCGCCGCTCCCAGCTCCACGACGGCGAACACCGCTGGGTCTGGCTCGCACTGCACCGCGCCACCAACCCCGACCCGCTCGCCGCGGCCGCCGACGGCATCGAAGCGGCGCGCTACGCCGCCGGTCCGCACGCGGCGGACCTGGTCGCCGGCGTCCAGGCGAGGATCACCGGATCCGGCGCGCCATGACCGCCCCCGGCACCGCGGGCTCCGCCGTGAAGATCGATAACAGTCTGGTTGTGAGACTTCCTCGGATTTGAAGATCGTGGTTCCATACGTACCGAGCAAGCGTTCGGGGGATCGGCATGGAACGCTGAGCGAGGGAGTACCGCATGGGCCCGCGGTTTCTCAGGAGGTCGTGGCTGCCTGCGGCGGCCGCGGCGGTGTTGGTCCTCGGCATGGCGCCGGCGGCGCTGGCGCACATCGAGCGGCCGTCGTACTGGCCGTCCCCCGGCCCCGACTGCTCCGTCGACCCGTGCGCGGGCGGGAAGGTGCCGACGCCGCGGAGCCTGGCCTCCGCCGTCGAGGACGTCCCCGGGAGCACGACCCGCGTCGTGTGCCGGCCCGATTCGCTGGAGCGGCTGGACGCCTCCATCAAGCGGGCGCTGAAGTCGGGCTACGACGTCCGCCCGCACGACCACCGGACGCTCAGCGCCGCCGAGGCGCGGAGCCTCAGGCAGATCAACCGGGCGCTGTTCGACCGGTGCCGGTACGACGAGATCCAGCCCGCGGTGACCGACTCGCGGAACAACGACCGGGTCGTGGTGATGCCGGGCCTCTACACCGAGCCCACGGCGCGCCAGAAGCCGACCCACGACCCCGCGTGCGACAAGTACAAGCTGAGCACGGGCGCGTACTCCTACCTCGGCGAGTACATGTGCCAGAACGACGCCAACCTGATCGCCGTGCTCGGCCGGGCCCCCGGCCCCGGCCAGGACCCGGACCCGCCGCTCGTCGACCGGCACGGCATCCCCAACCGGGGCCCGTGCGTGCGCTGCAACCTCCAGCTCGAAGGGTCGGGCGTGAGCGCCGACGACGTGGTCGTGGACGCCGGTGACCCGTCGTCCGGCAACGGCGGCCCGCGCAACTCGGCGAAGGACGTCGGCATCCGCGCCGACCGGGCCGACGGGTTCGTGCTGCGGAACCTGACCGTCCGGCACGCCGAGGAGCACGACATCTACGTGCTGGAGAGCAACGGGTACCTGCTGGACGCCTTCAAGACCTTCTACGCGGGCGAGTACGGCGTGCTCACCTTCGTCGAGGACCACGGACTGATCCAGAACTGCGAGGCGGCAGGCAACGGCGACTCCGGGCTGTATCCCGGGTCGGGCGCGAAGACCGGGGCCGGACGCGACGAGAAGGTCTACCCCACGGCGCGCTACAGCCAGGAGATCCGCTACTGCGACTCGCACCACAACGCCAGCGGCTACTCGGGCACCGACGGCAGCGCCACCTGGGTGCACCACAACAACTTCTACGACAACGCCCTCGGCTTCACCACCGACGTGTTCACCGCCGCCGGGCACCCCGGTTTCCCGCAGCAGGGCGACCTCATCGAGAACAACGACTTCTTCTCCAACAACTTCAACCCCTACCTGGCGGACAGCGACGTGGTGCCGACCGTTCCCGTCCCGGTGGGGACGGGGATGTGGATCGCCGGCGGCGACGACAACGTCATCCGGAACAACACCTTCCGCGACAACTGGCGGCGCGGGGCCATGCTGTTCGCCGTCCCGGACGCGTTCGTCTGCGCCGACGAGCCCATGACGGGCTGCGACCCGTTCAAGCTGTCCACCTCGCACCGCAACCAGTTCTACGGCAACCGCATGACCGGAAACGGCCTGGACTTCTGGTGGGACGCCTTCCCCGGCAACACCGGCAACTGCTGGTACGGCAACGGGACCGTGACCACCTCGCCCGCCGACCTGCCGGACTGCCTGAACGGCAAGGCGCCGTTCCTCAGCTTCGGGTTCGGCAACCTGGGCAACGAGATCGAGCTGCTCACCTGCATGGCCAACCTGAAGCCCGGCGGGCCGTGCCCCTGGTTCACGACCCCCAAGGCGACGACCGCCAAGGCCGCGACCAGGACGGCGCCCGCCGGCGACCACGACCACCCGGAGAGCAGTGAGCTGAACGACGCGAGGCTCGCCGCGATGACCTGCCATTCCTGGCACGAGATGACGACCGAGCAGCGCGACCACATGCTGGGCAAGATGGCGGTGTTCATGGGCGGCCAGATCGACCATCCGGGAGCGCGCGGCACGACGCTGAGCGAGCAGAACGCGACCAAGATGCTCGACAACGCCTGCGGGCTGTCCTTCGCGGGCCCGTTCAAGCTGTACAAGCTCTACGCCCGCGCGGCGGCCTTCCCGCTGCAGCTCCCGTAACGAGCGGAGAACCGGCGCCCGCCGGCGATGATCATGGCGGGCGCCCGCCGCCGCGGCCGGTGCCGTGCGTACTGCCCTGCGGAAGCCGCGGCGCGTCCGGGCACGGCGCGTCGCACGGCCGAGCGGGAAAGGGGTCACGGCATGCGGGTGCTGCTCGTCGAGGACGACGCGTCCATCGCCGAACCGCTGGCGGACGGCCTGGTGCGGTACGGGTTCACGGTGGAGCGGGTCGGCACGGGAGCGGCCGCGCTGGACGCCGCGCACGGCGAGATGGTGCTGCTCGATCTGGGGCTGCCCGACATGGACGGCATCGACGTGTGCCGGCGCCTGCGGGAGGTCTCCGACGTGCCGATCATCATGCTCACGGCGCGCGGGACGGAGACGGACCGGGTCGTCGGGCTCGAACTCGGCGCCGACGACTACCTGGCGAAGCCGTTCAGCCTGCGCGAGCTGGTCGCCCGGATGCGCGCGGTGGGCCGGCGCACCAGGGGGCGGGAGCGCGCGGGCGCGGCGGCCGCGGAGGAGTCGCCGCAGACGGTCGGCGATCTGCGGATCGACCGGCGCACCCGGCAGGTCCGGGTCGCCGGGAAGGCCGTGACGCTGACGCCGAAGGAGTTCGACCTCCTGGTGCTGCTGGCGGAGGATCCGGGCGCGGTGTGCCCGCGGCAGCGGATCCTCAGTTCGGTGTGGGGTCCGGACTTCTTCGGGCTGTCCAAGACGCTGGACGTCCACATCGCGGGGCTGCGGCGCAAGCTCGGCGACCCCGGCCGCATCGAGACGCTGCGCGGGGTGGGGTTCCGGCTCGTCGAGGCGCCGGAGGGCTGAGCGGGCGTCCGGTCACGCCTGGACCGCCGGCTGGGCGGCGAAGCGCCGGGCGACCGGCGGGTCCGCGGCGGGGCGGAGCCGGACGACGGCGTCGAGGCCGCCCCCGGGCGCCTCTTCCAGGGTGATGTCGCCCCCGCTCACGTGGACGAGCCGCTGCACGATGGCCAGGCCGAGCCCGGAGCCCTCGTGGGTCGCGTCCGGCGCCCGCCAGAACCGGTCGAAGGCCCGGCGGCGGTGCTCCTCCTTCATCCCGGGCCCCTCGTCGATGACGTGGAGGCCGACGGTCCCGTCGTCGCCCGGCGCGCCGGATCGCGGGCGGGTCTCGGTCCGCAGCGTGATGGTGCTGCCGGGCGGCGCGATCTGCAGGGCGTTGGCGAGGAGGTTGTCGACGATCTGCTCCAGCGCGTCCGGCACGGCCTGGACCCGCCCGGCCGGCGGTCCGGTGACGGCGATCGTCACGGACTGCTCCGCGGCGAGGGGCGCCCAGGTCGCGGCGCGGTCCCGCAGGACGTCGTCGAGGTCGACCGGTTCGGGGACGGTGGCCGAGTCCTCCAGGCGGGCCAGGGCGAGCAGGCCGCGGACCATGTCGCTGAGCCTGTCGATCTCGGCGATGGCCGCGTCGAGGGTGCCGCGCGCCCGCGGCGCGAGGTCGAATTCGAGGGTCTCCAGCCGGAGCCGCAGCGCGGTGAGCGGGCTCTTGAGCTGGTGCGACGCCTCGGCCGCGAACGCGCGCTGGGCGCGCAGGAGGTGCTGCAGCCGGGTGGCGGTGCGGTTGAAGGACGTGGCCAGGCGGCGCAGCTCCGGCGGCCCCAGGTCGGCGGCGGGAGGGTCGGTGAGGGAACCGCCGGCCAGCTGCTCGGTGGCCTGCTCCAGGGCGTTCAGCGGCCGGATGATCCAGCGCGCCAGCGCGAAGGCGACCACGGTCACGACCAGGAGCACGCCGACGCCGATGCAGGCCAGAGCGATCCAGGCGATCCGGATCCTGGTGCGGGTGTTCTCGGTCGCCGAGGTGAGCCACACCGCTCCCCGCACCTTGGACGCCACGGTCACGGGCTGGGCGGCCGACATCAGCTCCCCTCCCCCGGCGCGGTCGCGGATCGTCCCGGCGGAGGGGCGGTTGCGCAGCGCCTCGGACACCGCGCGGCCGACCTGCCGCTCGCCGTCCGCCCCGCGGGGCCCGTTGCGGGCGGCCGCGGCGGGGACGGCGGGACGGCCCGCCGCGGAGTCGGTGACGATCCGGCCGCCGCGGTCGAAGACCACGACCCGGCCGCCCATGCAGTCGGTGTAGTGCTTGACGATCTCGGCCACGCCGGCCGCGTTCCCCGCGCTCAGCTCCTCCTCGATCAGCTCCGCCACCATGACCGCGTCCCGCTGGACCGAGGCGGAGAAGTCGGACGACTGCCGGCGCGCGAACACGGTGCCGAGCGTGATCTCAAGTCCGAGGAGCACCACCAGGGTCAGCGACAGGTAGCTGAGCAGCAGTCGTCGGGTCATCGCACGGCATCCTTCGCGGGGCGGGCCGGTCCGGTACCCGGACCGCGTCACAGTCGGGTACGGCGGGTGCGACGGGCGAGGTTCGGCATTCGTCCAGCATGTGGAGGTACGCGCGCACCTGGCCGAGCACCCGGGGATCGAGGTCGGCCAGGACGACCTCCTCCCCCGCGCCGGCGGCACGGGCGGCCGCGGCGCCGTCCGGCCCGTAGACGGCGGTGCCTCCGCCGCACGGGCGCCGCCGGGGCCCTCCGACGGCGTTGACGAAGAACGCGTAGACGGTGTTCTCCAGCGCGCGGGCGGCCAGGTAGACGGCCGCGCGGTACTCGTTCCCGGCGGCGTAGGCGGACGGGCACACGTAGGCGTCGGCCCCGGCCAGGGCCGCGGCCCGGCCGTGCTCGGGGAAGGACATGTCGTAGCAGATCCCGAGTCCCAGCCTCCAGCCGCCGGCGTCCAGGACCGTCCCGGAGGCGCCGGGGGCGAACAGGCCGCGTTCCCCGGCGTGCCACAGGTGCTGCTTGTCGTACACGGCGGTGGCCGCGCCGGCCGGGTCGAACGCCAGCACCGAATTGGCGCGGGCGCCGTCCGCGCGGCGTACCGCGGCGCCGGCCAGGACCGTCACGCCGTGGTCGGCCGCCGCGGCGGCGAGCGGGCCCAGCCGGCCGTCGGCGATCCGCCCGCCGGCGTCGGCGGGCAGCTCGGCGCGGTCCGGCGCGGAGGCGATGGTCTCCAGGTCGTACCCGCACAGGTGCAGCTCCGGGAAGACGATCACTTGCGCGCCCCGGCGGGCGGCGTGCGCCGCCAGCGCCGCCGCACGGCGCGCGTTGCCCGCCACGTCGCCGGGCACCGCCTCGGCCTGGACGGACGCCACCCGCAGCGGGGACGCGGGCAGCTCGCGGGCGGGCCGGTTCACCGCGGGCTCCGGGACGGGCGGGTGATGCGCGCGTATCCGGGCTTGGCGCCGTCCCGCTCGACCACCACCCGCCGGCCGGCCGGCCGCTCCAGGGCCGGGCGGGACGGGACCGGCAGGTCGACGAGGACGTCGCCGTGCGCCGTCGAGGCGTGCTCGCCCAGCGGTTCGACCGCGCCGTCCTCGCTCACCAGGCCGATCCGCCAGCGCGCGTCGCCGTCGCCGGCGGGTCCGGTGGCGGCGACCCGCAGCACCCCGCCGGGCAGCAGCTGCGCGGTGGCGGCGACCGCGGCGCGCCGCACCGGTTCGCCGAGCCCGTACATCGCCCCGTGCTTGACCAGGGGGCGGGGCGAACCCTCCGGCAGGTGCGCCGCGACGACCTCGCCCGCGTACATGGTGTGCCCGGGGAAGCGGACGGTCTCGCGGACGACGCACTCGGCCGCGAGCAGCCCGCCGGCCACCCACGGCGACCCGATGGCCCGGGGCGCGCCGAACTCGATCAGCTCGCTGCCGGTCTTGTCGACGTCGGCGACGGAGAAGGCGCCGGCGAAGTCGGCCAGTTCGGCCTGGTCCTCACTGCAGAGCGTCAGGGCGAACTCCCCGGCCTCGGCGATCAGCGCGCCGGTCGCGGCGCGCGGGCCGAGCACCACGGCGGCGTACAGCGGGGCCTTGTTGACGAAGTAGGACCACTCGGCCGCCATCACGTTCGTGATGGCGCCGCAGCGGACGCTGACCAGGCCGACGGTGCTGGTCAGCCGCTTCCACAGGTCGTCGGGGACGGTCGGGGCGGTCATGGGGAACCTGCCTTCGGTGTGCCGGCGGCGAGCCGGAAGCCGATCGGGTAGAGCGGGCTGGGGAAGCCGCCGTGCCTGCGCCGGGTGCGGGCGAGGTCGCCGAAGCGGGCGAAGCCGCCGCCGCGCGCCACCCGGTAGCGCCCGCGGGACGCGGCGAGGTCGTCGGCGACGTAGGGGCCTCCGGGGTAGGGGCGGTAGTCGTCGGCGACGTACTCCTCGACGTTGCCGCCCATGTCGTAGGCGCCGAACGGGGAGCGTCCGGCGGGGAACGCGCCCACCGGCGTGGTGGTGTGGACGCCGGTCTCCCTGGTGTTGGCGGCGGCCGGGTCGAACCGGTCCCCCCAGGGGAACTCCAGTCCTCGCGGGCCTTTCGCCGCGTACTCCCATTCGGCCTCGGTGGGCAGCCGCCACGCCCGGCCGGTGCGTTCCGACAGCCAGGCGGCGTAGGCGTCGGCGTCCTCGGGCCGGACCCCTGCGACCGGGTGGTTGGCGCGGTCGTAAGGGTAGGCGCCCAGGTACCAGGTGGACGGCCGCTCGGGGCGGCCGGTGTCGTCCAGGAAGTCGCGGTACTCGGCGTTGGTGACCGGGTAGGCGGCGATCTGGTAGCCGGCCAGTTCGACGATGTGCTCCGGGGTCTCCTTGGCGATCCACTCGGCCTCCACCCCCACATGCGCCCACGCGGCGGCGACCGCTTCGACGTCGCCCGGCGGCAGCCCGATGCGGACGCTGCCGCCCGGGACCGCGCAGGTGGCGGGCACCGGTGTGATGCGGGGGTCGCCGAGGTGGGCCAGCAGCCCGCCCGCCGCGAGGCGCACGGCGAGCGGGGCGGCCGGGTCCTCGACGGTGACGGCCAGGTCCGCCGGGGAGGAGCCGCGCAGCCGGGCGGCGGCACCGTGCGGGAGCCGGAGCAGCTCGGGATCGGTGAGGTCGGCGTGCTCTTCGAAGTGCGGCGACGCCGCCGTGTCCACGGGGTTCATGTCCGCGCCTCCTGCGGGTCGGGAACCGGGGCGTCCCCCGTCGGACGCGCGCCGGACCGCTCGACGAGGTCACCGATGTCCCAGGCCGCCAGTTCGCGGACCGCGCCGTCCCGGCCGGGGCCCACGATCAGCACCCGCCCGTCCCAGCCGGCCACCGCCATGCGCCGCCCGTCCAGCCGGGCCATGCACGACACGCCCTGGCGGAACTCGGTCACGAGGCGGCCGGAGGCCAGCGTGCCCGCGCCGTCGTCCCAGTCCACCTCCCAGCAGTAGAGGCCGAAGTCGTAGGAGCCCGCGAGGACGACCGGGGCCGCCGGGGTGCCGAGCAGGCCCACGCACTTCACCGACTCGTCGGCGCCGATGAGGGTCTGCGCCCGCTCCACCGCGGGCGTCCGCTCCTCGGGTGCCAGCAGGCCGACCTTGACGGTGTGGTCGCGCGACGCGGACGCGACGACCCGGCCGTCCAGGCAGGCCACGGCGTTGACGAGGTTGCCGTGCTGCCAGAGCGTGACCCGGTCGTGCAGGGGCCCGGCCGCCACCCGCCGGTCGGTCGAAGCGGACAGGAACCGACCTTCGCCGCTGAGCGGCGCGAGCGACTTCACCGATCCCGCGTGCGGGACGCCCCGGCCCGTTGTGCGGAGCGTCCGGGGGTCCAGCGTGATCAGGTCGCCGTTGTAGGTTCCGGCGACCAGGTCGTTCCCGGCCAGGCAGAGCGACGACACCGGAGCACCCAGCGAATCGGTCGTCTCACGCGATCCGCCGCCGCGGCGCACCACCTGCCCGGCGTAGGTCCCGCAGTACACGGTCCCGTCCCGCGCGGCGAGGGACAGGACGGGGCTGTCCGACATGTCCAGCGCGCGGACGGGCGGGCGGCCGCCGCGCGAGCCGTTGGCGTCGTCCGCGCCGACGGCGACGACGGCGCCCGAGTCGCAGCCGATGAGGAGTTCGCGGCCGAGCACCGCGAGCGCGTTCGGGCCGTGCCCCGGCCCGCTCGGGCCGGCGATCTCCCGCCCCGTCGCGGCGTCGAGCAGGTGCGGGCCGTCCCAGAAGCTCCCGGCCGCGACCACCCCCTGCGACACCGCCACCGACCTCGGCCACATCCTGGGATCGCGCATCCGGCGGATCGGCTCCCCCGTGACGTCGAAATGGTGCAGCGAGCCGTCGTAGGCGCCCACCACGAACGAGGAGTCGTCGTCCAGCCAGGCGACGCCGCGCGCCGCCGACGTCGAGACCCGGACCGTGCGCAGGCATTCCAGCCGCGGGGTCAGCAGGTCGACCACGCCGTCGTCGCGGGCCACGGCGAGGACCTTCCCGGAGTGCGACCAGGCGCAGCCCTCGACCGACGTCGCGTAGTGCAGGACCTCGGCGGAGGCCGGGCTCCCCGGCTCGCCGACCGCGACCATCCCGTCCTCGCCCACCGTGGCGACCAGCCCGTCGCGGCTGACCGCGACCGTCATGCAGTGCGCGGCGTGGCCGCCGATCTCGGCGATCAGCGCGCCGGTGCGGGTGTCCCACAGCGTCGCCCGGCCGTCCTCGGAGACGCACGCCAGGCGGCGCCCGTCCGGCATCCAGGCCACGGCGTTGACGTCGTCGGTGTGCCGGGCCAGCACGGTCACGAGGCTGTGCGGGCCGCGCTCGGGGATCCGCCACACGGCCGCCGTCTTGTCCGCCGACGCCGTCGCCAGCACGGCCGGGTCGGCCGGGTTCCACGCCGCGCCGTTGACCAGGC
This sequence comes from Spirillospora sp. NPDC127506, assembly GCF_040302145.1. Lineage (NCBI taxonomy): Bacteria > Bacillati > Actinomycetota > Actinomycetes > Streptosporangiales > Thermomonosporaceae > Spirillospora > Spirillospora sp. NPDC127506. The sequence continues at coordinate 73,412 of NZ_JBEORG010000030.1, forward strand.
GCCGGTGGCGGAGCCGGGCCAGCGGCACCGGGCGGGACGGGTCGCCGGTGTCCCACACCAGCACGGTCCCGTCATAGGAGCAGCTCGCGAGCCGTCCGCCGTCCGCCCGGAAGGCCACATGGGTGACGGGGGCCCGGTGGCCGGCGGGACCCGGCCGGAGGTCTATCGGACGCATGCCGCCTCCCCGTCCGCCACGGCGGTCCGTCCGGCGGCGGCGTGGTCGTGGTGGACGAGGGTGAACGCGGCCGGCCGCCGGGGCAGCCAGTGGTCGCGCAGCTTGCGGAAGCGCAGCTTCCCGCGCCGCCGGTCGAGCCGGTACAGCGACAGCAGCCCGGTGCGGCAGCCCACCAGCAGGTACGGGACGCCGGCGGCGTCGTGGACCATCGACAGCGCCTTCGGGTAGTCGGGCAGTTCCTCCAGCAGCCCGAGGAGTTCCCCGGTCTCCCGGTCGTAGCCCGCCAGCTGCATCCCGTAGGAGCCGGCGCAGACCAGGTCGTCGTCCACGGCGGCGTTCTCGACGGTGTTGGACAGCAGCTTCGACCACCGGCACACCACGCCCTGGCCGACCACCACCTCCTTCACGCCTCCGTCCCCGGTGATGAAGGCCCGCCCGTCCTGGAACCACAGGCGCTTGGGGTACTCGCCCTGGTCGAACCGCCACCGCACGCCGCCGTCCGCCGCGTCCAGCAGGACGATCACGCCGTTGCGGGTGACCAGGAGCCGGTCGCCGTCCGGGAGGTAGGTCGCGGCCCACACCGGGAGGCCGTCCACATCGAACGCCTCCAGCCGCCGCCCGTCGGCGGCGTCCAGCTCGACGGCGCCCGCGTTGGTCGCGGCCAGCGCCCGCGTCCCGTCCGGCGAGGCGGCGATCGTGTGCGGCAGGGCGGGCAGCTCACCGCTCCACCGGAGGACGCCGTCGCGGCCCGCGCGGAAGACCCGTCGGTCGCGCGTGATGCCCAGCCATCCGTCCGGCAGGGGCGCCACTCGGCGGGTGAACCCGAAGCCGGTCGCGTGCTCGGCCTCCACGCGCAGCATCGGCCCCGCCGCCGAGTCCCGGACGGCGACGACCGCCACGCCGGTGTCGGTGGCGCAGTAGAGCGTGCGGGGATCGTCCGGCGCCGGCTGGACGTCCCACACGGCCTGCCGCCGGAAGCCCGCCGCGCCCCGGAACTCCCCCTCGGCGTCCAGGCGGACGATCTCTCCGTCCTGGCACAGCACGTAGACGTCACCGTCCGGGCTCACGGTCAGATCGGACAGCTGGTGCGGGAAGCCGGTCACCGTGCGGACGATCCGCAGCTGCGGACCGGAGTTGTCGAAGATGTGCAGCTCACCGTCGAAGCCGCCCGCGTAGGCGCGCAGGTGGTCGGGGGAGAAGCCGACGAACTCGACGTCGTCGCGGGCGAAGAGGCACTCGCCGGCCTTCTCCCCGGACATGCCGACGACGACGATCCCGTTGGCGATGTCGGCGTTCTCTCCGGCGCCGAAGTCCTGGGTGGCCCAGAAGCGGTCGTGCCGGGCGTCGTAGCGGACCCGGTGGATGTTGCCGTCGTCCAGTTTCACCGACTCCGGGAACTCGCCGTCGGCGAACGAGCCGAAGCGCAGGTTCCCCTTCTTGTCGGACACGGCGTGCCGGGTCGGATGGTCGGTGCACGCCCATTCCATCGGGCTGTCGCCGCAGATGTTGGGGCGGATGTCGAGCACTTCGAAGGTGTGCAGATCCACCACGAGCATCTGGTGGTGGTAGCCGCTGGTCACGAAGACCCGTCCGTCCCATGCGCAGATCCCCCGAGAGCTCATCGGGGAGGGCCGCTCGTTCGGGATGAGCATCGACGGGTCGCAGACGGTGGCCGGGTCGAGGCGGTCCACCAGTTCCAGCGTCTCCAGGGACCACCGGAACACGGCCCCCATCCGGTCCTTTCCGATGACCCATCCGCCGGCGACCTCCAGTCCGTACAGCGGCCGGCCCTGACGCACGAAAGGCGACGATCTGACGACCTTGAAGTCAGCGTCGAGCAGGTGGACGCGTCCGTAGACGTCCGAGGCGAGAAGCCCCGTGCCTGGCACGTACACGATGCGAACGATGCGGTCTACCAGATCCACGATGACCCCGGTCACTTGCTGGGCTCGACGCCGCGCCGGTCGCCGTCGTCGTCGTCATCGTCATCGTCGTCGTCGGCGTCGTCATCGTCATCGGCTTCGTCGTCATCGTCGTCGTCGCACTGGACGCCGCCGGCCGCCGTACCGCCCGGGCCGGTGGCGCTCGGATCGGGCGCGGCCTTGCGGACGGCCTGGGTCAGGGCATCGACCTGCGCGCCGCGCCGTCCGGACCCGACGAGGTAGGTGACCTTCCAGACGGCCCGGCCGTTCTCCTCGGTCAGCTTGACGCCGGTGACCCGGCCGCCCCCGGCCTTGCGCAGCACCAGGTCGGCGGCCTGCGCGGCGTTCGTCACCTTCGGCGCCGCCGGCGACTGCCGCGTGCCGCCCCGGTCGTTCCGCTGCAGCGACTTCTCGCCCGCGACCGTCCCGGCCTGGACCGAGTCGCCGGAGCCGGTGCCGGCGGCCGGCCCCTGACCCGCGATCATCACGCCCGCTCCGCCGATGGCCAGCCCGCTGGCGGCGATGGCGGCGGCGACGGATTTGCGCATGGGAAACCTCCAGCTGATCGGATGCGTGCGCTCTCGAACGGGCTGTACGAGGCGCCCGCGGCCGCCGGCCGGGCCGCTGTCAGACTCTTAACCGCCCCCTGGCCGTTTCCTAGCACTGCCTTACTCGGGCGAAGGCCGGCCCGATCTCGCTTGGCGTTCAGGCCACCAGGACCGTCAGCGGGGCTGCTTGGTGTAGTCGCGGGTGTACCAGCGCTCCGGACGCACCCGCGTCAGGACCATCGTGTCGGCGGCGTCCTTCGTGGCCTCCAGGTACTCGGCACCGCCCTCGGCGCCGAGGTAGCGCTCGGCCATCGCGCGGCGGTCCTCGGGACGGGCCGGGTCCTCGAACCCGACGACCGGTCCCTCCACCGAGACGTACCGGTAGGGCAGCGCGGCCTCCTGGGCCACCAGGCTCACCCGCCCCGCCGCCCGGATCAGGGCCATCTTGCGGCTGTCCCGGCCGGTGATGAAGGTGATCTCGCCACCCGGCTCGTAGGCGTACCAGACGGGCATCGCCAGCGGCGCCCGGCCCGCGTCGTCCGCCACGCTCAAGATGCCCACGTGCGGGCCGGCGAGAAACGCCTCCCGCTCGGCCGCGCTCATCGTCAGGCTCATCCCGGCTCCTCTCCGCCGATCACCCCCAGCATGCCCGGCCGCGGCCCCGGCGATGCGGACGCGGGCCCCGGCGATGCGGACGCGGGCCCCGGCGATGCGGGCGCGGGCTCAGATGCGGTGGCGGAGGAGGAGATCGGCCGGATAGGGGTCGAGGTAGGTCTGCTGAGCCAGGTAGGCGAGGTCGGACACCGCGAGCCGAGGACGCGGCGGCTCCCCGGGCGGCGGGGCGGGCGGCGGCCTGGGCGGGGTCACAGCAGGTCCTTCAGCCTGCGCAGCCCGCGGGCGGTGCGCGCCTTGACGGTGCCGAGCGGCACCGCGAGCCGGTCGGCGATCTCCCGCTGGGTCAGCTGCCCGTAGTGGGCGAGGACGATCGCCTGCCGCTGCGCGGGCGGCAGCCCGGCCAATGCCCTGCGGACGTCGCACGCGGCGTCCACGGCCGAGGTGGCGTCGGGCACGCCGACGGTGTCGTCCAGCGGCGCCGAGCGGCGGCTGTGCCGCGCCTCGGCCCGCAGCTGGTCGATGGCCCGCCTGCGGGCGATGGCCAGGATCCACGGCTCCAGGCCGCGGGCCGGGTCGAAGCGTGCGCGTGACCGCCAGACCTCCAGGAAGACCACCTGCACCACGTCGTCCACGGCGTGGGCGGGCACGAGCCTTCCCGCGTGGCGGCGGACGAGGGGGCCGAGTGCGGCGTAGCACTCGCTCAGTGCCGCCTCGTCGCCTTGGGCGAGCCGCTGTTCCAGGGTCATGCGGACCCGGTGCCCGGCAAAATCGCTTCAAAACTTGTTCATAGTTAAGGCGAGGTGAAGCCGTCGGCAGGACACCGCAAAGGGAACGAGCCCGACATCAAGGACGAGTTCCGGTTCCGAGGGCGGACGTCAGTTCGGTGACGGCGTCCTGGAGGGCCGCCACCGGCGCGGCGTGCGCCGGAAGCCGGTCGCGTTCCCAGCCGGGTCCGCCGACCGCCAGCCGGTACGGCGGACGCGAGGCGGGCAGCGCCGCCAGCCACGCGGGATCGCCGGTCTCGGCGGTCTGCGACCACACGAAGACGGCGTTCGGCCCGGTGCGCCGGATCGCGGCGGCCAGCGCCGGGGGCGGCACGCGCGCTCCCAGGACCAGCGCGTCCACGCCCGCCTCGGCCAGCGCGGCGGCCAGCGCGTGCACCGGCAGGCTGTGCTGCTCCTCCGGCGCGCAGGCGAGCAGCACGGGGCGGGCGTTGCGCGGCCGGAGCGGCGGCGCGGTCTCCGCCAGGCACCCGAGCAGGACCGTGGACAGCAGGTGCTCGGCCTCCACGCAGTCGCCCGTCGCCTCGTGCTTGCGTCCGATGCCGACCAGCACGGGCGCGATGAGGCCGTCCCATGCCCGCACGACCCCGTCCCGGCGCAGCGCGGCCCGCACGGTGCCGGCCATCGCGGGACGGTCCAGCGCCATCGCCGCCCGGGCCAGGCCCCGCACCGCCGCGGCCCGCCCCTCGTCCCCTCCTGGGTAGGTCACGGGCACGCGGTTGCCGCCGGCGCCGTGCGCGCGGGGCGGCGGCGGCGCGCCCGGCGGCGTGCCCAGCGCGACGCGGGCGGCCTCGCCCGGCGGCGCCCCGGCGAGGATGCGCCGCTGCATGACCTCCAGCCGCGCCAGGTCCGCGGACGTGTAGCGGCGGTGACCGCCCGGGCTGCGCCCACTCGGGCCGATGCCGTACCGGCGGTCCCAGGTCCGCAGGGTGGACGGCGCCACCCCGAGGCGCTGCGCGACCGCGCCGACGCCGAGGCCCGCCTCCCGCTCCGCCGGCCCGCCCATGTGCCCGCTCCCCTTCGTCCCGCCGAGCCTACGACCTGCCAGGTCTTCGCCGGAACTCCAGACGCCGGTTGCAGTTTCGGCCTCACTTGAGCGGGTCGTGGCCCCAGTTCATCAGCGAGTAGCGCCACTTGGTCTCGGTGACGTCCCCGGACGGACGCTGGGCGAGGTGCCGGTGGACGTACCCGGTCACCTTCCGCATGTGCGCGTAGTCGTCCGCGCTCAGGTCCGCCTTCTTCTTGCGGAGCAGCTCGACGATCCGGCGCCCGGACGCGTGCCCCGTCGACTCCCCGCCGCCGTCCTTCTGGCCGCTCGACCGCGACTCCTCGGTGTCCAGCCACCGCTCCAGTTCCCCGGCCGTCATGTTCACGGCCTCGCCGAACTCGGCCGCCGCCTCCTCGTCCTTGTCTCCCATGCGCATCGCGGTACCCGCCCCCGGACGCGGATAGTCACCGCGAACGGCCTGGTCATCGCCCGGTCCGGCGGGACGCCCGGCGTCGCCGCCATCGGCACGTGCGTGGCGGGCAAAATCCAGCACAGGAGCGCTTGTGCAGGTCAGAGAGGGGTACGGGCGGACCGATCAAGGGGGAGAAATGATCAACTCACTGCACAAGATGGGCATCAAGTCCAATCTCATGTACACGGCGGGCCTCGTCTCGATCGGCCTGTCGTTCGCCTCTTGGGCCGCGTCCAAGCAACTGGAGGACGCGGGCCTGGAACGCGCCGACCGCTGGGGCATCTTCGTCGGCGAATGGGCCCCGACCTTCTTCGCCATGGGCATCGCCCTCCGCATGGAGGAGACGCGGGACCAGGCCATGCTCGAGACACCGGGGCACCGCTCGATGGACGAGCGGGTCTCCGCGTCCCAGTCCGCGGCCATGCGCTGATCCGGGGGGCGATTGCGGCCGCGCCGCCGCGCGCCGCGCAACCGATCGGCCGCCCGGTTCCGAAGAACGGTGCAGAACCTTTCGGACAATGATGGAGGAAGAGTGCACTCCCGACATCGTTGGCGCGGTCCGCGCGGCGGCCGCTGATGGCGGCGAGCGGGCCGGTCGTCGTGATCGGGGCCGGCCTGTCCGGGCTGTCGGCGGCGGTCCATCTCGCCGCGCGGGGCCGCGACGTCGTGGTGGTCGAGGCCCGTGAGGAGCCGGGCGGATGCTGCGGATCGGCGTGCGCCGGCGGCTACCGGTTCGACACGGGCCCCTCGGTGCTGACCATGCCGCAGGTGCTGGCCGACACGTTCGGCGCGGGGCGCACACGTTCCAGGCGCTGTACGTCGGGCTGCCGCCCGCCAAGGCGCTGGCCGTCTACGCGGTCGTCGCGCACATGGACACCGTCGGCGGGGTGTACTTCCCGGCGTCCGGCGGCATGCACGCCGTCCCGCGGGCCCTGGCCGCCGCGGCCGGGAAGGCCGGCGCCGTGATCCGGTACGGCGTCCGCGCCGAACGGGTCGAGACGGACTCCCGCGGGGTCGCGGCGGTGCGGCTGGAGGGCGGCGAGCGGCTCCCCGCCGGGGCGGTCGTGGTCGCCTGCGACCTGGCGCAGGCCCACCGGGGCCTGCTGCCCGAGGCGGCGGGCGACTGGCGGGGACGGCCCCAGGACGCGACGTAGCGCCTCGTCGACGGGCTGCCCGAAGCACTGACGGGCCTACTTCTTCCTCGCGACGAGCGCCACCGCGATGAGCGACTCGCGGTGCTCCTGGAAGACCCGGCGCATGTCGAGGACGCGCCGGCGGGCGTCCCCCTGCACGAGCAGGTTCTTGCCGAACCGCAGCGCTCCGGCCAGCCCTTCGTCCGAGACGAGCCGCCGCGACTGCAGCAGCGCCATCGGCGCGGTGTCCACCCACTCGACGACGAGGCCGTGCTCCTCGACGACGGCCTTCCACTCCCCGGCCGTCTGCGGGCGCGCGTTGACCTTGATGCTGCGCGCCAGCGCGTGCCGCACCTCCGTCTTGACGTCGTCGCCGATCCCCTCCGGGGTGAGGCCGAGCTCGTGGATCGCGTACCGCCCGCCGGGACGCAGGACCCGCGCGGCCTCGGCGACGATCGCCTTCTTCGCCTTGTCGCCCTGCATCGTGAGCATCGCCTCGCCGACCACGACGTCGGCGCTCGCATCGGGCAGCCCGGTCGCCGAGGCGTCCGCGACCTTCACCGTTCCGCGCCCGCCGACCACGTCCAGGACGCCGGCGGCGGCGTCCGGGTCACGATCGACGCCGATGTACCGGGCGGGCCCGCGATCGAGGATCTCCTGCGCGGTGCGCCCGAGGCCGGGCGCCAGCTCGACGACGTCGCGACCGCGGACGTCCGCTCGGTCGAGCATGCGCCGGGTCAGCCCGACGCCTCCCGGGCGGAGCACCTTCTTGCCCAGCCGCGCGAGGAGCCAGTGCCCCTGAACCTGTTCGCTGGAACGCCCCGAGGCGGGAACCGTGAGTGATCGCTGGTCCACCGTGACTCCTTCGATTCCGATGGAAGTTAGGCAAGCCTAACCTAATTGCATCCCGCCCGCAGTATGGCACGGGCGACATCGCCCGAGGCGAGAACCGGGCGCCACCTGCGGCCGCGCACCCATGTGGGGAAGGTCTCCCGCCTGACAGCCTCCAGCGGCTTGTTTTTCACACAGTTTGACTTGTAAAAACTAGCACCGGCAATGAAAATCCCCTCACTGGAGGTTGCGTGACAGCGCCACCGGCACGCCCCCGCACGCGACGCGGCCCGCTCATCGGCCGCGGCTGGGTCCAGGCGGCCGCCCTCATCACCGCTTTCGGTTTCTTCGTCCTCGTGCTGATGGGGTTCCAGAGCTACCGCTCGACTCCCCCGATCCCCGAACGCACCGTCGCGGCCGGCGGCGGGACCGTCTACACCCATGACGACGTCATGGCCGGCCAGGACGTCTTCCTCAAGAACGGCCTGATGGAGTACGGCTCGGTCTTCGGTCACGGCGGCTACCTCGGGCCCGACTTCACCGCCGACTACCTGCACCGCGCGGCCCTTTTGGTCAACCGGGCCCACGGCGGGGCGGACACCCCGCTGGAACAGACGATCAAGGACTTCCGGACGAACTCCTACGACGAGAAGTCCGGCACCCTCACCATCTCCGCGGCGCAGGCCGACGCCTTCACCGAGCTGACCCGGCACTACACCGAGTTCTTCTCCCAGCCGCAGGGCAAGACCGGGCTGCGCCCCGAGGCGATCACCGACCCGGCCCAGGTGAGGCAGCTGACCGCGTACTTCGCCTGGAGCGCGTGGGCGTCCGCGGCGGAACGTCCCGGCAAGCACTACAGCTACACCAACAACTGGCCCGCCGAGCCGCTGGTCGGCAACTCCCCGACCGGGTCCACCGTGGTGTGGAGCGTGATCAGCCTCATCGCCCTGATCGGCGGGACCGGCGCGCTGTTCGCCGCGTTCGGGCGCTGGAACTGGCTCGGCTGGCACGGCCGCGACCACCGCGAGCTCCGGTTCAAGGAGCCCCGGACGGTGCCGCTGACCCCGAGCCAGCGGGCGATGGCCTGGTTCTTCTTCGTGATGGCCGGGATGTTCCTCGTCCAGACGTTCGCCGGGGCCGCCGCACAGCACTACCGGGCCGACCTGGAGAGCTTCTTCGGCATCCCGCTGGACCGCTGGCTGCCCTACAACGTGATGCGGTCCTGGCACGTCCAGCTGTCGCTGCTGTGGGTGGCGACCAGCTTCCTCGCCGCCGGGATCTTCCTCGTCCCGATGATCACCCGCCGCAGGGACCCCAACGGCCAGGCGAAGCTGTCGTACCTGCTGCTCGGCGCGCTCGTCATCGTGGTCGCGGGGTCGCTGCTGGGCGAGCTCGCCGGCATCCACGGCGCCTTCGGCGACCTGTGGAAGTGGATCGGCATGCAGGGGTGGGAGTACCTCGACCTCGGCAAGCTGTGGCAGATCCTCCTCACCGTCGGCATGGCGTTCTGGGTGGTGATCCTGTGGCGCGGCATGCGGCACCGGCTCACCGGAGAGCACCGCGGCAACCTGCCCTGGCTGTTCTTCTTCGCCGCGCTGGCGCTCCCGATCGTCTACTCGGCCGGCCTGATGACCAGCAACGAGAGCAACTACGCCATCTCCGACTTCTGGCGCTTCATGGTCGTCCACCTCTGGGTGGAGGACTTCCTGGAGCTGTTCACCACGGTGATGGTCGCCTACATCTTCGTGCTGCTCGGCGTGGTCAGGGAGAAGATCGCGCTGCGCGTGGTGTTCCTCGACATCATCCTCTACAGCGTCGGCGGCGTCATCGGGACCGCGCACCACTGGTACTTCAACGGCGAGCCCGCCGAAGTGCTGGCGCTCGGCGCGTTCTTCTCCGCCTTCGAGGTCATCCCGCTGACGTTCCTCACCGTCGAGGCGTGGACGTTCATCCGGCTCGGCGCGCGGCAGGAGTCCAAGAGCCCGACGCCGTTCCCGCACCGCTGGGCGGTCATGTTCCTCGTCGCGGTCGGCTTCTGGAACTTCCTCGGCGCCGGCGTGTTCGGCTTCCTGATCAACCTGCCGATCGTCTCCTACTACGAGATCGGCACGGCGCTGACCGCCAACCACAGCCACGCCGCGATGATGGGCGTCTACGGGATGCTCGCCGTCGGCTTCGCGGTCTTCGCGCTCCGCTACCTGGTGCCCGCGAAGTACTGGTCGGACCGGCTGGCCTCCGTCAGCTTCTGGTCGCTGAACGCCGGACTGGCCTGGATGTCCTTCGCGACGCTGATGCCCCTCGGCATCCTGCAGCTCTACCGCTCGGTGGACGCCGGGTACTTCGACGCGCGCAGCCCGGAGTTCATCGGCAACTCCACCAACGCGCTGTTCGAATGGCTGCGGCTGCCAGGCGACGTGGTCTTCATGGTCGGCGGGGTCCTGCCCCTGCTCTGGCTGACCTGGCAGGCCGTCCGCCACCGAGGACGGCACCTGCCCGGCGAGAGCGGCGGCAGCGCCACGGACCCCGCGTCCGCCTCCGACCCCGGCGGAGCCGCGCCGGAACCGGAGCTGGCCCTGTTCACCGAGGTCATCGACCGCCCCCAGGCCACCAGCGGGCAAAGCTGAACAGGAAGGAGCCCGCCATGCGGTCAGAAGCCGTCTTCATCGCCTGCTACGCGCTGCTGCTGGTCGGCGTGGCGGGCGGCCTCCACCGGCTCGGGAAGGTCGACACCTCGCCGTGGCGGAGCCGGGCGCTGGCCGCCCACCGGCGGCAGGCCCCCGGACCGCCGCCCACCGGCCGGGCGGACTGGCCCCACTCGGAGGCGGGCCGGCTCAACACGCTCATCGCGCTGATCACGGCCCTGTCCGCGGTCACCCTCGTGATCGTCGAACTGGCCCGCAACCACCGCCCCGCCGAGATCGCGCTACTGGGCACGGCCGGCCTGGCCGCGGCCACAACGACCGCGCTCCTGCTACGGGCGTTCACCAACAGATCCCACCCCGCTCCCTGAAACCGGGGCCCCGAGGCCGACCGGCCTCGGGGCCCGGCCGCTGCACCCCGAGCGCTCAGCGACTTCCCGGCGGCTCCTGGCAGGTCATTCGGCTGCTGGGTCCGGGTCTTCGTTCGGGGGGCCGGGGGCAGGCGGGGTCGGGGGGTGCTGCTCGATGACGGTTCGGGCGCGTGTCAGCAGGTCTGCGGCGCGCGGATGGTCGGCGAGTTGCTCGACGAGCAGGTCCAGCACGGGCAGCAGGAACCGCGGGGGGACGTTGCGGGCGGCCAGGATGTCGGCGGTCCAGGCCATGAAGCCGGTGAACAGTTCGTGGTCGTCCAGGTAGAGGGCGGTGCTGAAGAACTCCACGATGTGGGAGACGTCCTCGGCCGTCCGGTCCCGCTGCTCGACGGTGTAGTCGGCCATCGCCGGGATCCGGGCCTGCAGCCCGTCCAGTACGTGCCGGACCAGGCGGGGGGCCGCGCCGGTGACGTGGGCGTAGGTCTGGTCCGCCAGGTGCGGCAGGTCGTCGACGGTCCGGCGGCGGAGCGGCTCGGGCAGCGGGCCGCGGGCGAGCCGGTCGGCGGCGGCGCGGGCGTCGGGCGCCCACGCGTCCGCGCCCAGCAGTGCGGCGTAGCGGCCGTCCGGGCCGTAGGCGGCGCCGCCCACCATGACCGGGGTGCCGGTGGCCTGGCATGCGGTGATGGCGGCGTGCGCGTCCGGGAGCCGGGTGGCGATCGAGGACGACAGCGCCACCGCGGCGGGGCGGGTCCGGTGCAGGTGGGAGATCAGGTGCGGGGTCGGCACCTGGGCGCCGAGGTAGTCGACCTGCCAGCCGCGCAGCCGCAGCACCTCGGCCAGCAGGCGGGCGGGCAGGGCGTGCCACTCGCCGTCGATGCACGCCACCGCGATGCGGCCGTGCCGTTCCGCGGCCGCCGCCTCCCGCCGCCGGACGGCCGGGTGATGCGCGACCGCGCCGATCACGCGCTCGTTGACGGCGGTGGCGGTGTGCTCCTGCGCGACGGTGATCCGGTTGGCCGCCCATTCCCGCCCGACCCTCTCCTGCAGGGGGGCGATGACGTCCATCAGCACGTCCTCGGGGTCCATCCCGTCGTCGAGGGCCGCCAACACGATGTCGGTCGCGGCGTACTCGTCCCCGTCCATGACGGCCGCCCAGAGCGCGTCCGCCGGCACCTCGGCCTTCTCGCCGGGGGGGCCGCGTCGAGCGTGTCATGAGGTCCTCCCCTCCGGTCCGCGGGCGGGCGCGGTGATCGCTATCACCGCCATGTCGTCGTGCCGGCCCGTCCCGACCCATTCGGCGGCCAGCATGTGCACCCGCTCCACCAGCGCTTCCGGGGGCATGGCGCCGCACCCGGCCAGCGCGGCGCGGAGCCGCTCGTCGCCGAACATCTCGTCGCCCAGCGGCCCGCCGACGGCCTCGGTGATGCCGTCGGTGTACAGCAGGCAGGTGTCCCCGGGACCGAGCGTCTCCTCCACGGTCGTCACCTCGATCTCGTCGAGCACGCCGATCAGCGAGCCGCGGGTCGGCGCCGCCTCGACCTTCCCGCCGGCCCGGACGATCAGCGGCGCGGGGTGTCCGGCGCCGGTCAGCCGCAGCCGCACGTCCGCGCCCTGCCGGCGGGCCGAGGCCAGCACCAGGGTGACGAACCGCCCCGCACCGTCCAGCAGCAGGGCCCCGTTGAGCAGTTCCAGGACGCGCCGGTGGTCGTCCGCCATCGGCAGCAGCGCCCGCAGCGTGGTGCGGATCTTGCCGGTCAGCACCGCGGCCTCCAGGCCCTTGCCGCACACGTCCCCCAGCGCCGCCAGCGCCCCGGCCCGCGAGCCGCCCTCGGCGGCGGGGAACACGTCGTAGAAGTCGCCGCCGACCAGGTCCTCGTCACCGGACGGCCGGTAGCGCGCGGCCACCTCCACCCCGTCCAGTTCCAGGGCGCGGGGCGGCAGCAGCTCGCGCATCAGGGTCGCGCTGATGGACGCCTGCTCGCCGTAGAGGCGCGCGGCCGACAGCATCGCGCCGGCCCGCGCGGCGAAGAGGCGGACGGCAGGCTCCTCCCCCACCGAGAACGCCTCCGGACCCGACATGCGCATCAGCACCAGCGCCCCGGCCGGGACACCGTGGCCGGGAAGCGAGATGACCGCGATCGCCGCGGGCCTTCCCGGCGCGAGGCCGAGGAGCCAGGCGGGGGCGGTCAGCGGATCGATCCAGCGCGGCGGCACCGGGGGGAAGCCGCGCAGCGCGTCGGCCAGGCCCTCGACCTCGGCCGGGTCGATCGGCAGTTCCCCATGGCCGGTCCGCCCGCCGGCGCCCGAGCAGGCGACGGGACGGCTCCCCTCCGACCGCGGGACGACCACCACGGCGGCGTCGGCCAGGTGCCGGGCGGCCATCCGCGCCGTCACCTCCATGCAGCGCTCCAGGTTGAGCACCTCGGGCAGTTCCTCGGCCATCTCGATCAGGAACGCCGCGTGCTCGCGCTCCGTGACGTCGACCAGCCACCAGGCGGTCAGCTCCGGCGTCCCGCCGTCCGGCACCGGGTACGCCTCGACCACGCGGTCACCGATCGGCCCGCGGGCGGCCGGGCCCGTGCTCGCCCGTCCGGTACCGGCTCCTCCCGGACGGGTCCGTTCGCCGAGGGACCGCTGGGCGCGGGCCAGCCAGTCCGGGAGGGCCGGCGCCGGCCCGCCGGGCGGGATGCCGAGCAGCATGCGCGCCGCGTCGTTGACCTGGACGACGCCCCCGTCGGCGTCGGCGAACAGAACCGCGCTCGGAGCGGAGCGCAGGACGGGATCGAGCACGTCCCGCGCGCCGCCTTCGCGCTGGGTCGGTTCCGTCACGCCGTGGCCTCCGAAGGTTCGTTTTCTTTCCCCCGATGCCCCCACCGGCCTCGCCGTACTCTCCAGCCGGACCGGACGGTCCGCTGGTCACAGCGGCCCGGTTCTCCGCCCCCCGGGGGAGAGCGGCCGGCCGGCCCGTGCCCGGCCGGTCGCGGAGCGGGCGGCGCCCGCTCAGCGGGTCCGTACACGGTACAGGGACGTGCGGACTCCGGCCCATCCGGTCGCACCTCAACGATCACCACCCGCGATCGGCGCGGCCCGCGCGTGCCTGATCGCCCGCGCGGTTCAGTCGCCGGCGCGGGAACTCGACGCGTCGTGAGGTCCGGGTTCAGCCGCCCGAGCGGTCCGCCCGGTCGCGGTGACCCCCGGACACCCGGGTGTACCCGGCCACGATGGCCTCCATCTCGGCGGGGGTGATCACGTCCTCGATGCGGTCGAACCCGTCCGGGGCCCGGCGTTCGACCTCCTCGATGACCTGTTCCGGGCCGCCGAGCCGGTTGCGGAGGACGATCTCGGCGGTGGCGGGGAGCCGGTTCCGCTGGTACGCGAGCAGGGCCTCGGCCGGGTCGGCGTGCTCCGTCAGGCGGGTGCTCAGGTCGACCGCGTCCAGAATGGCCTGGCCTGCGCCGTTGGAGCCCATCGGGTACATCGGGTGGGCGGCGTCGCCCAGCAGGGTGACCCGGCCGCGCGTCCAGTAGGGCAAGGGGTCGCGGTCGCACATGGGGAACACGAACGGATCCCGGGTGGACTCGATCATGGCGGCGTGGTCGAACAGGCGGCAGGTGAAGCGCCCGACGTGCGCGGCCAGGTCCGCGGGGTCGGCGGGACGCGTCCAGTCCTGCTCATCGGGCGGCGGGTCCCCGGGGCGGCCGATCATGACGCCCATGGCCCAGTTGGTCAGCCGGGTGCCCGGCGCAGTCCCCGCCGCGATCGGGTACACGACGAGCTTGACGCTGTTGCCGCCGAGGATCACCATCGTGCGTCCGGTGCCGAACGCGGGCCATTCGGTGGCTCCGCGCCAGGTCATCGTGCCGCTCCAGCGCGGCGGGCCCTCGTCGGGGAACAGGATCGAACGGGTGGCCGAGTGGATGCCGTCGGCCCCGACGAGGACGTCCCCGCGTGCGTGCGAGCCGTCGGCGAACCAGGCGGTCACGCCACCGGCGTCCTGCTCGAAGCCGGTCAGGCGGTGACCGGTGCGCACCGCGTCCGCGCCCAGCCGCTCCACCACCGCGCGGTAGAGCAGGCCCTGCAGCCGGCCGCGGTGCACGCTGATCTGCGGATGCGCGAACCCGGCCGCCCGCCCGCAGGGCCGGCGCATGATCTCCTGGCCCAGCCGGTGGGTGTAGATCAGCTCACCGGTGCGCACCCCGGCCTCGTCCAGCCGGTCCAGCAGCCCCAGCGCGGCCAGTTCCCGGACCGCGAACGGCAGCGCGTTGATCCCCACGCCGAGCTCGCGGATCCGCTCGCCGCGCTCGTAGACCGCGCACCCGATGCCCTCGGCGTGCAGGCGCAACGCGGTGAACAGCCCGCCGATCCCGGCTCCCACGATCATGACCTTCACGGGTGCTCCTCGGCCGGCCGCGGCGAGACGCCTTCGCGGGCCGTGCCCGGTGACCCACCGGCTTTGCGGCGGAGCGAACCGGTCCTGATGAGCCGAACGAAGAGGCTGACGATGAACAGGGCGGCCACGCCGGCCAGGGCGAGAAGCGAGAGCCGCAGGGTGGGCGCCCACGGCCATCTCGGGCCGGCCGGGGCGGGTCCGGCGTCGCGGTACTCCAGGATCTTGCGGGTCCACCGGGCCGTGGGCCTGTCGAGCGTGCGGGCCATGGAGTCGAGCACCGGGTCGAACGCGAAGCCCGGCTGCCGGTGCGGGTACTCCAGGGGGACGCCGGCGCGCCGGGCGGCGGCCGCGATCGCGGGGTCGGCGGCGGCCGCGGCGGCGGTACCCGGGACCATCAGGCGGTCGATGCCGTCTCCGGCGTCGGCGAGGCGCACCCGCGGAACGAAGGTCAGCCCGTGCCGGGAGCGCACGGTGGGCGTGGACGCGATCGCGACCGTCCGGACGGCCTTGACCTCGGCGAACGGGCTGAACGCCGAGGCGAGCTCCAGCTCCCCGACGCCGTCGGTGAGCACCACCCCGACCCTGCTGCTCCGCGAGCGGTACCCGAGGTTGAGCACGTGCACGATCGCGTCGGACGGTGAGATCCGAGACTCGGGCATGTGCGCGGGCGCGCCGGGTGAGTAGCGGGTCCAGCCGGCGGTCCGGGCGGCCGCGGCGGCGGTGTCCTCGCCGGCCAGCCGCTCGATCACCCGCAGCGTCCCGTCCACCGAGGACAGCAGCCCGCCCGTGGTGATCACCTTGCCCGCGTCGACGTAGCGGACCCCGCGCCGCCAGCGCACCGCGGGATGCGCGTCCTCCAGGCCGGAGAGCCGGTACCAGTGCGAGGTGGCCTCGCGGCCGTCGAGGAGGCCGGCCTCGGCGACCAGCCGGGCTCCGGTGCACACGCCGAGCACCAGCCCGCGGCTCGCGGTGTCCCGCAGCCACGCGACGACGCGGCGGTCGGCGTCCTCGTCGGAGGGCAGCTCCGGCACCACCGTGACGTCCGGCGCCTTACCGCCCAAACGCCGGCTGAGCTGCGCGAAGTCCAGGTCCGGGAGCAGGTCCAAGCCCCCGAGCAGCGGTACGGGACGGCGTTCGGGCGCGACCGTGTAGACGTTGAACCTCCCCGTGCTCGCCAGCACGTCGTAGGGGACGAGCGCGTCGGCCACGTTGGCGCCCGCGTTGCCGACGACGACCGCCACGGTGGGCTTGTCCGGGGCGTGCGCGGGCGGAGCCACCGCGGGGACGCGCTCGGCGTCGGGCGGCGCATACCGGTAGGACGCGAAACCCCGTGCGCTGATGAGGAACTCCACGGCCGGGACGAGGAGCAAGGCCACAAGGACGGCGAGTACACGGCCGAGGATGCGGAGAACCCGCGCGCCCCGTCCCGTCCTCATGGCGTCACCCCTCCACAGGTTCGGGTCTCCCCTTGCGGTACGGTCCCGCCGGGTTCCGGCCGGGGCATGACGACAGGTCGCATCGACCCACTCCTAGGAACTGATCACAGCTCAGCCTTGCCGCATACGAGGGTGCAGGCTGCGGCCGAGCGTGTCGTTAGGCGTCAGCGCACTCTTGTTCAGCCTGCGTGCACTGTCGCGCACTCCTGGCGGAACTGGCGCGGTGAAAGGCCGTAGGCGCTGCGGAACGCCTGGCTGAAATGCGCGGGGCTGGTGAATCCCCAGCGGGCCGCGATCGCGCTGATCGGGCGTGACGCCAGGCTGGGATCGGCCAGGTCGCGATGGCACCGCTCCAGGCGGCGCGCGCGGATCCAGCCGGCGACCGTTTGCCCGTCCTGCTGGAACAGCTTGTGCAGGTAGCGCAGGGAGATGTGGTGCGCGGCGGCGATGGCGGCGGGTGTCAGGTCCGCGTCGCCCAGGTTCGCCTGGATGAAGGCGCGGATCTGCGCCGTCAGCGCCCGCCGCCTCGTCGGCTGCGGCACGTCGCTCTGCCGGTCCAGCGCGTTGCCGAGCGCCGCGGTCAGCACGTCGATCGCCAGCGAGGAGAGCCGGGCGGTCTCGGCCGGGCTGAGCTCGTCCAGGTGCCGGGCCATCTGCAGCATGAACTGCGAGGAGAGCGCACCGACGCCGCGGCCGCCCGGAATGGGCTCCGCGGTCAGCCGCCGCAGCTCGTGCTCCGGGAACGGCAGCAGCGTGCGCGGAAACCGCAGCAGGAGCACCTGGCTCTCCGGAATGTCCGGCGCGAACTCGCACAGGTAGGGGCGGGACGTGTCGTAGAGGATCAGATCCCCGACGCCCAGGTCCACACGCCTGCCGTCCTGGTCCTTCACGCCGGCGCCCCGCACGAAGCAGCCCAGCTTGAACACCTCCGGATCGGACTGGCGGATGAGCTTGGGCGTGCGGTGGATCGAATGGGGCATCGTCGTGATCAGCGTCGCCTGGACGGGGCCGAAGTCGCTGATCCCGACCTGGGCCCGGAACCGGCGTTCCAGCCGCGGGTCGCAGCCCAGGTCGTAGGGTGCCCATAATTTGGAATTGAGCTCGTGCCAGAAGGCGAATCGCTCTCCCGCCGGGACGTCGGCGGTTCTGATCACTTCCATGGCCCCACCCACTGAACCACGGTCACCGGTTCTTGGCCGTGAACGTCAGATGCGTGACGCCCGAGGGCGTCGAGACCGCCTCGATGTCGAACGCCTCCTCCAGCGCCTCCAGGCCGTCCCAGAGCCGGACGCCGCGGCCGAGGACGATCGGGACCTGCACCACGTGCATGTGGTCGACCAGTCCCTCGGCGAGGAAGTCCCGGATCACCGAGGGCCCGCCGCCCAGCCGCACGTCCCGGCCGCCGGCCGCCTCGCGGGCCAGCTTGAGCGCCTCGGCGGGCGGGGCGTCCAGGAAGTGGAACGTGGTGCCGCCCTCCATCTCGACCGGCGGCCGCGGCCGGTGCGTGAGCACGAAGACCGGGGTGTGGAACGGCGGGTCGTCGCCCCACGCGCCCCGGTAGCCGGGGTCGTCCTGCCAGCCGGGCGGGCCGAACTTGCCGGCCCCCATGATCTCGGCGCCGATCCCGGACTCGTGCTGCGCGGCGAACGCGTGATCGGCGCCGGTGCTCCCGCCCGTGCCGCCGCCCATCCGGTGCCAGAACCGGGTGGTGAACATCCACTCGTGCAGGCGCTCGCCGGCGTGCCCGAACGGGGCGTCGGGGGCCTGGCCCGCACCGGTGCCGAAGCCGTCGA
Source organism: Spirillospora sp. NPDC127506 (assembly GCF_040302145.1). Lineage (NCBI taxonomy): Bacteria > Bacillati > Actinomycetota > Actinomycetes > Streptosporangiales > Thermomonosporaceae > Spirillospora > Spirillospora sp. NPDC127506. Next base: position 91,507 of record NZ_JBEORG010000030.1, read on the forward strand.
GCGAGATCGCGAAGTTCTGCACACGGAGTTCGGACATCGCAGTGCTCCTTCGAGGATCGAGTCCCGGAAGGCGTTCGCATGCCCTCCGGATATGCCTCCACCCTTTAGGGCCGGTCCGCGGGCGGCAATGAAACAGGACCATGATGTCCGGATACTTGGTACTCCTGTCACGCCGACATAGGGTCCCGAGGGTGGACGAACGGCTGATGGTGGTCGTCGGATACGACCGGGCGCAATTGCTCGACATCGCCTGCGTGACGTCGACGTTGAACGAGGCGAACTGGGGCGCCGCCCCGCCCTACCGCGTGCTCCTGGCCACCCCCGGAGGGCGGCCCATCACCTGCACCGACGGGATGACGCTGCAGGGTCAGGAAGCGCTCGAACGGCTCAAGGGCCCCCTGGACACGCTGATCGTGTCGGGCGGGCTCGGCTACCGCGAGGCCGCCGCCGACCCCCGTCTCGTCGGGCATGTGCGGCGGCTGGCCAAGGAGAGCCGGCGGATCGCGTCCGTGTGCACGGGCTCCGCCGTGCTGGCCGCGGCCGGCCTGCTGGACGGCAAGCGGGCCGCCACCCACTGGATGTGGGCCGGCGAGATCGCCGCGCAGTACCCGGAGGTCACCTTCGACCCGGACCCGATCTACATCCGCGAAGGCGACGTCGCCACCTCGGCGGGCGTCACCACCGCGCTCGACCTGACGCTCTCGTTCATCCAGGACGACCACGGGCCGGAACTGGCCCGCGGCGTGGCGCAGCTGGTCGTGACGTACCTGCAGCGGCCCGGCGACCAGGCCCAGATGAGCATGTTCGTCGCCGCCGCACCGCAGCACGAGTACGGCCTCGTCCGGCGGATCACCGACCATGTCGCCCGCAACCTCGACGGCGACCTGAGCACCGCCGCCCTGGCCGGGCTGGCGGGGGTCAGCGAACGCCACCTCACCCGGTTGTTCCTCCGGCACCTCGCGCACACCCCGGGCCGCTACGTGCGCAAGGCCCGCACCGAAGCGGCCGCCCACCTGCTGGCGACGACGGCGTACCCGATCGCGAGCGTGGCGCGGCGCTGCGGGTTCGGGACGGCCGAGACGCTCCGCCGGGCGTTCGCCGACCAGTACGGCACCGCGCCGTCCCGCTACCGCGCGGATCACTCCGCACGGCGGGCGGCCGGGGCGGAGGAGAACGGCGCCCGACCGTCCTGAGCGGCCGTCAGGGGGCGCGGCGGCCCGCGCGGTTGCGGCGCGTGTACTCCTGGCCGAGCGCGAACAGCAGCCAGGTGAGGGCGGTGGCGTCGTCGACGACGCCGAACGGCAGGAAGACGTCCGGGATCAGGTCGACCGGGGAGACGATGTAGACCACCGCGACCACCATCGCGACGATCTTGCCGGTGGGCGTCCGGTAGTAGGCCCGCGCGGCCGTGCCGGCCGGTCCGCCGCGGCGCCCGCGCAGCCGCAGGATGCCCGCGACCAGCAGGACCGCACCGGCGGCCACCGCGGCCGCCCCCGCCGCGGTTGCGTCGACACCGCCCAGGTCACCGTCCATGGCGAGCGCCGGGACGGCACCGGCGATGACGAGGACGACTCCGAGCCAGACCATGCGGACCTCCGGGGGGACGTACCTCCGGTATTGCCGCCCCGCGCGGTTTCACTCGGCCTCGGCGGCGCGGCGGCCGCCGCAGCCGCTCGTCCGGCTCGCCGCCCTCGGCGTGGTGGCCCCCCGTGACAGACCGCGCGGCATATGAGGCAAAGCAGATTTCGCCATATATCTGGCAAACCTTGCCATGTCCGAGGTTATGCACTTCCCGTCCAGGGGAGGGGGTGTCACCTGATCGGCGCGGCCACCAGGTCCCGCACGAGCGGAATAGTCCGGGCGACCGCGGCTCCACCGACCTGGACGGCGACCGGGCCGGGCGCAATGACCGCAATCGAGGCGGGTTTTCATCCGCCCGGAGAAAGGCGAAGAACGATGTCTATTTCAGAGAGGGAGAGCCGGGAGATCGAGGCCGCCAACGCCTCGGGTGACACCCCGGTCGTCTTCATCCACGGCCTCTGGCTGCTGCCGAGCAGCTGGGCCGCGTGGGCGGACTTCTTCAGGCGGGCGGGTTACGCGCCGCTGATGCCCGACTGGCCGGACGATCCGGAAACGGTGCAAGAGGCCCGGGCGAATCCCGACGTCCTCGCCAAGAAGACCTTGAAGCAGATCGCCGATCACACCACCGAGGTCGTCAACGCGCTGGACAGGAAGCCGGTCCTCGTCGGGCACTCGACCGGGGGCCTGCTGGCCGAGATGCTCGCGGGGAACGGCCTCTCGGCGGCCACGGTCGCCATCGACCCCGGGATCTTCCGCGGCGTCCTGCCGCTGCCGGCGTCGGTGCTCAAGGGCGTGGGCTCCTTCCTGATCGACCCGCGCACGCGCGGCCGCGCGATCACGCTCACGTTCGACCAGTTCCTCTACGGCTGGGCGAACGCACTGGACGAGGAGGAGGCGCGGGAGCTCTACGACACCTTCCACGTCGCCGGGTCCGGGACCGCTCTCATGCAGATGGGCAACGCGAACCTGAACCCGTGGACCGAGGCGAAGGCGGACACGACGAACCCCGACCGCGGCCCCCTCCTGATCATCGACGGGGAGAAGGACCACACGGTGCCCTGGGCGATCGCGAACGCCGCCTACAAGCGGCAGAGGCGCAACCCAGCCGTGACGGAGATCATGAAGATGCCGAACCGGGGCCATTCCCTCACCATTGACCACGCCTGGCCCGAGGTCGCCCAGACCACGCTCGACTTCGTCGAGCGCTACGCCTGAAACCGATCTCCCCCGCGGCACCGTCTCCGCCGGTCAGTCGCCGGTGGCGACGACGCCCGCCTTCTCGATCATCAGTACGGCGCTGCGGACGGGGACGACGGGCCGGTGCAGCATCTTCGCCGGGACGGTGAACGCCTGGCGTGGGCCGAGCTCGACGGTGTCGGCGCCGTTGAGCTCGATGCGGAACAGGCCGTCCAGGACGAAGAAGAACTCGTCCTGCTCGTGTTCGGGGCGGTCAGGCCGGGACGGTGATGGGTGCCGTCCGGGGCGCCGCCACGCGCACGTAGTCGTCGGTGGCCAGCGCCATCGAGCGGTCGAGCCGGGCGGCGTTGAAGAACAGCTCCGGCACGTCGAGCAGGGCCGGATCCGCGACGAGTTCCAGGCGGGGGTGGTAGCTGAACGGCAGCACGGTGCCACTCGGGCTGCCGGCCAGTTCCTCGGCCTTGTCCTTGCCCGCGAACGTCACATAGGTCCCGCCGAGCAGCTCCCGCACGGCCTGCAGGTCCAGGCGGGCATCACCGGGCACCACGGCCAGCACGTACCGGGTCTGCTTCTTGCCGATCTTGACCATGACGATCAGGCACTTCGCCGCGTGCGCGACGGCATTGCCGCGCAGCGCGCTGACCAGGTCGGTGCGTCCCTCGGGCGCGTGGTCGATCAGCCGGTAGCGCGCCCCCGCGGCCTCCAGGTCCGCTATCAGACGGTCGTACAGAGCCAGGGGCGGCGCAGGCACCGCGACATCGCCGTACTCACCAGTCACCGCTCAACGACTCCTTGATCTCCGCGATGCGGTCCTCATCGCGCTGGTAGAACACCCATTGCTTGATCTTCTTGGCTCGGAGCAGGCCCGCCTGATGAAGGATCTTCAGATGCGCGCCGCAGGTCGGCTGGCTGACTCCGAGCTTCTCGGCGATCAGCAGCGAGCAGACCCCGTCGCGCACCAGGTCCCCGTCGCGCTGCGGCGGGAAATGCCGTTCGGGGTCGCGCAGCCACTCCAGGATCAGCAGGCGCTTGTCGTTGGCCAGCGCCTTGACCAGGCCCACGTCGATCACGAAGGGATTATGGCAATTAGCTAATTAACTAGTCAGTCCCGCGGCGGGCGCCGTCCTGGTTCTGTGGGGCCTGGGCTACGGCGCGGTGCCGGTCACCTTGCAGACCTGGATACTCCACGCCGCACCGGACGCCACCGAGGCGGCCGACTCCCTCTACGTCTCCGCGTTCAACCTGTCCATAGCGCTCGGTGCGCTCATCGGCGGCTTCGCCGTCAACGGCATCGTCACCACGAGCGTGCTGTGGACCGGCGCCGTCCTGCCGATCCTGGCGCTGTTCGTCGTGCGCGGAACGGGTCGGGACGTGCGGCGCTGATACTGCTCCGGAAGATGCGTCGCTCCTCGGACGTCCCTCCTGGACGCGCGGGAATAGGCCGCCGTCGTGTCCGTGCTTCAAGCCCACGTGGCGAACATCGTAGATATCTCACGGGCAGACGAGGCAGGAACCTCCTCTCCGGAACCGGCGTGGGAGATGTCCGGCATGGACCACGTCCTGCTGCCGGCGGGCGCAGCGCTCACCGACCGCCCCGCCCCGCTGTGGGCGCTGGTGCTGGCGGGTGAGGTCGTGCTTGAGACGGCGTCCGAGACGCAGTCGCTCGCCGAGGGCGACGCCGTCCTCGTCGATGCCCGCACCGCTCACCGGCTCACCGCGTCGAAGCGGCACGAGGAGTCCGTTCTGGTCGTCGCGGACCTGCACATGGCCGTCCCGGTCCGCCGGCTGCCGAGCCCGCTGGTGGTCCGGGGCTTCGGCAACCGGCACGCCTGCATCATGGCGCTCGTCGCGAAGTGCCCGCTCGAGCGCGCGTGCCGCTCGTCCCTGTTCGCCGTCGGCTACGGCAGCCTGGTCGGCGCCGCGATGACCGCCTCCTGGGAGGACGACCAGGGCGGCGGCGCGGAGCAGCAGGACGAGGCCGTGGCCGCGGTGGTGGCCGCGGTGACCGCCCGGCCGGCGGAGCCGTGGACCGTCGAGCGGATGGCGCGCCTCGTCCACCTGTCGCGTTCCGCGCTGGGCGAGCGGTTCCGCCGCGCGCTCGGCCGCGGACCCGCGGAGGTGCTCCGGGACGTCCGGATGCGGGAGGCGCGCCGGCTGCTCGGGGACGTCTCGCGTCCGGTGGAGTACGTCGCGTCCGCCGTCGGGTACGGCTCCACCGCCGCGTTCAGCCGCGCGTTCTCGTCCCACCACGGCCTCGCGCCGCAGGCTTGGCGGGACGTGTCACTCGCGCGGGACGCGCAGCGCGGCGAAGAGCAGCCCGGCCGCCGCGGCGAATGCCGTGCCGACCAGGAGGGCGGTCCGCACGCCGCGGGCGTCCAGGATCGCGCCGCCCGTCGCCGACCCCAGCGTGATCGCGACCTGAAACGCGGTGACCTGCAACGACAGGGCCGACTCGGCGCGGTCCGGCGCGACGCGCGTCACCCACAGCTGGGTGGCGACCGGGACCATGTTGAAGGCCACGCCCCACACGACGATCCCCGCGGCCAGCACCGGCAGGGACGGCGCGGTCGCCGTGACCAGCAGTCCGGCGCCGAGCAGTAGCGGGGCCGCGGCGGCCACCGCCCGCAGCCGCCCGGAGAACCGTCCGGCGGCGAGGTTGCCCGCCATCCCGCCCACGCCCCAGGCGAGCAGCAGCCACACCGTGGCGCCCGCGTCGACCTTTTCGATCGCGATCCTGATGAAGGGGTAGGCGGCGAAGTTGCCGAACGCGACCAGGACCACGCCGAGCACCCCGGCCATCAGCCACCGGTTGGCGAGCGCGGCCCGCATCATCGCCGCCCCGGCCGCCGGATGCGGGGGCACCGGCGGCAGCGTGACCGCCACGGCCAGGGCCGCGGCGGCGCTGAGGGCGGCCGCGATGCCGAACACCGTGCGCCAGCCGACCGCGTCGCCGAGCAGGGACGCCAGCGGGACGCCGCCGATCGTCGCGACGGTGACGCCGAGCGCGAGGGACGTGGAGACCGTGCTGTCGCGTCCCGGCACGGCGCGGGTGCCGGCGCCGAACGCGAACGACCAGTACCCCGCGATGGCGACGCCGAGGACGAGCCGGCCGAGCAGCAGGACCGCGAAGCCCGGGGCGGCGGCCACCGCCAGGTTCGCGGCGAGCGCGGCGACCAGCAGCCCGGCCAGGACCGTGCGCCGGTCGGTCCGCGGCAGCAGGACCGCGATGCTGGGGGCGGTGGCCGCGCCCGCGACCGCGGTCGCCGCGACCGCGAGGCCGGCGGTGCCCTCGCTGATCCCGAGATCGGCGGCCATCACGGGCAGCACGCTCGCCGGCAGGAACTCGCTGGCGACGAGCACCGCGATCCCGGCCGCCAGCGCGACGATCGGTGACCAGTTCGCCCGGGGGCCTGTCTCCGGCGGGGACTTGGGCGGCACAGTGCCGGTGGACGACTGCGACGACTGAGGTGTTGACATGCGCCCAGCGTCGCCGCGTCCGCGCCCCCGCAGTTGATCGCGTGACGCGCATGGTTGATCGTCTGACCGGTTCCGCGCGGCGCGGCTCCGCGATGCGGGGGTCAGGAGGTCAGCAGCCGGGCGCGCAGCGCCGCGACGGTGGCGTCGCTCAGCTTCAGTCCGTTGCGGACGTAGTTGTCGAAGCTCCCGTAGGCCCGGTCGACCTCATGGAACGCCTCGTCCAGCCAAGCGGACTCCACCGCGTCGGAGCGGCCGAGGTAGGTGTTGCTGGCCATGTAGTCCTGGTACACCGTCGCCTTCGGGACGCCCAGGATCGTCAGCAGCACCGCGGCGCCCCAGCCGGTCCGGTCCTTCCCGGCGGTGCAGTGGAAGACCGTCGCGCCGGGGTTGGCGGCGATGGAGGTGAGCAGGTCGTGGTAGGCGCGGCTCGCACCGCTGAAGTCCACCATGAACGGGTAGGCGATCGACTGGCCGAGGTTGGACGACCCGGTCACCAGCCCGATCAGGAGCCCGTACAGCAGGCTGCCCAGCACCGGGTTGGCGAAGGAGATCCCGTGGGTCAGGTCCTCGACGTCGGCGACCTTGTAGGCGATCCCGGCGGGCAGCAGGTCGGGGTCGTCCGAACGTTCCTTGGCGTTGCGCAGGTCCACGTCGAGGGTGATGCCGAGGTCGAGCAGCGTCTGCTGGTCGGCGGCCGACAGGTGGGCCAGGGAGTTGGAGCGGTAGACGACGCCGGTGCGCACGTGGCGGCCGTCGGCGGTCGCGTACCCGCCGAGGTCGCGGAAGTTGGCGGCCGTCGCCAGCCGCGGCGTGGTGGTCAGCGGCGCCGTGACGGGGGCACGGTCCGGGGCGTCGGCGAGGGCGGGCGGCGCGGTCAGCATGCCGGCCAGCAGGGTGGCGCCGAGCAGGACTGCGGACGTACGGGGGGTGCGCATGACGATCCTTGTCGGACGGCCCCGGCGGGGGGAACGGACGTGACCCCCGTCATGATGCTGTCCGCGCGGACGAGGATGAACTGGCAGGCCCTCAAATCTTTCCGGTGATCATTGTGCGGGGCGACAACGACCGCGGCCCGGCCATCCCGCGCATTGAGGCCCGCGCATTGAGGCCCGCGCATTGAAGAAAGGGCTGCGGCGGCGGGCTACGACGGCTCCCACCGCTGCCAGAGCATTTCCAGACCCAGCACGATGGCGCACAGCACCCCGAGCGAGCCGGGGACGGCCACGAACATCACATGGATCACATTGCGCTGGTCCGGGATGAACAGGTCCACCCATCCCAGGGTCAGCGCCAGAGCCGTCGCGACCCCGCCGATCCGAGACGCCCATTCGAAGAGATGGGCGTGCCAAGGCTTCGAGGTCGCCGAGCCCCTCGAACGCACATCAATGCTGAAAAAGATCAGCAGAACGGCGAGAAAGGAGATCAGGCTGACCATGTCCGACGACGGCATCTGGCGCATGCCACGACCCTAGTTCCGAAGAGCGGCCCGCATCTCGCAAGGGCACGGCAAGCGCCGGCGTTGGGGGCGGAAAATGGCGAGTGGTCGTTTTGCGGCCCGTCCGACCCGACGCCCGGGCGCCGGCGGTGAACCGGGGCCCGGGCCGGAACATGACGGTCAACTGGCGGTGCAGGTGAGCGTCGGCGCGGGGTTGCTTCCGGAGTATGCGCCCTGGAAGCCGAACGAGGTCGAGGAGTTCGGGGCGATCGTGCCGTTGTAGGGCATGTTGACCGCGGTCACGGCGCTCCCGGACTGGGTGAGCGCGGTGTTCCAGGCGTTGGACACGGTCTGCCCGCCGCCGTACGACCAGGTGACCTTCCAGCCGTGGGTGGCGCTGGTGCCGGTGTTGGTCACCGTCACCGAGGCGGTGAACCCGCTCCCCCAGTCGTTGGCGACCTGGTAGCTCGCCTGGCAGCCGGAGCTGGAGCCGGGGTCGCCGTCGTCGTCTCCGCCTCCGTCATCCGTGCCCTCGGCGGCGGTGAAGGAGAAGCTGTTGGTCGCCAGCCCCTGGCCTCCCTGCCAGATCTCGAAGCCGGCCTCGGCATCGAGCAGATAGTGGTCGCGATTGAGGGAGCCGCGGGCGACCGAGTCGTCGATCAGCGCCTTGACGTCCAGGTTCGACACCGAGGTCGCGCCGCCCCGCAGCACGTACGAAATGATCTTCCAGGAGGTCTGGTCGCCGGTCCAGACCTCCCAGGAGTGACCGGCGAGGTCGACGGTGCCGGTCCGGGAGCCGAACGGCTGGACGCCGCCGCGGCTGTTGATCCAGATCATCAGCTCGGTGCCGTCCGGCTGCCCGCCGGTGCTCGGCGTGGAGTTGAACCAGAGGTCGTACGCCGCGTCGTACGCGCCTGAGGCCACCTGGGTGGTCGACCACGAGCTCCTGGCGCTGCCCAGCTTGGCGACCTGGATCGGCAGGCCGCTGTTCGCCGTGCAGGTGCCCCAGTGGCAGCCCTTGAAGGTGGACGGATAAGTGGCGGGAGCGCCGTTGGTGGGCAGGCTGTAACCGGTCTGCGTGATGGTCCAGGCACCGCTCGACGTGTCGACGTCGGCGCACTGCGTCGCACTGGAATTCCACTCGTTCTGCTGGTAGATGTACTCACCGCCCTGCAGCGTGACGGTGTCGTCGCCATTGCAGGTCGTCACCTGCGCCGCGTGCGCGGGGGTCGCGACGGACAACCCGGTCACGACGGCGGCGAGTGCGATGAGGGCTCTCACCCGCATGCGTACCTCCTCGGGTCGCGTGGGAGCGCCGGACGAACGCTAACGGCCCGTCCGGACCACGAGAAAGCCCGGATTCATCGCCTTTCATGGCGGTCCGGGCGCGGACACACCGCAGAAGATCCCAGCCGTCCGCTCACCTGAAGCCGAGAGCACGGCGGCTGAACTGCGAAAGCTTCCTCCGCGCCGAACCGGGCGCCAATCGGCTCTTGACGGTGGGTCCATCGCGTTATTTACTCCGGCTAACCACCGGCGATCGATCCCGCCTTGGAGTCCGGCGAAATGTTAGCGCTAACACTTCCCGATCGACCGAGAAAGGTACCCGCTCCCCATGATCCACTGGAGAAAGGCGCTGCTCGTCGCGGTCGGCGCGCTCGTCCTCGTCGCGGGTCAACTGACCGGCTTCGCCGTCACCGGGGCCTCGGCGGCGACGTCGCAGCCCTGTGACATCTACGCCGCGGGCGGCACGCCCTGCGTGGCCGCGCACAGCACGACCCGGGCACTGTACGGCGCGTACAACGGACCTCTGTACCAGGTGCGGCGCTCATCGGACAACGCCACGCGCGACATCGGCGTGCTGAGTGCGGGCGGCTACGCCGACGCCGCCGCGCAGGACTCGTTCTGCGCCGGCACCAACTGCCTCATCACCGTCATCTACGACCAGTCCGGCCGCGGCAACCACCTCACTCAGGCGCCCCCGGGCGGGTTCTCCGGCCCGGCCCCGGGCGGATACGACAACCTGGCGGACGCGAAGGCGGCGCCGATCACGATCCACGGCAACAAGGCCTACGGCGTGTACGTGGCCCCCGGCACCGGATACCGGAACAACCACACCAACGGGGTCGCCACCGGCGACCAGCCGGAAGGCATGTACGCCATCTTCGACGGCACCCACTACAACGGTGGCTGCTGCTTCGACTACGGCAACGCCGAGACCAACAGCCGCGACAACGGCAACGGCACGATGGAGGCCATCTACTTCGGCAACATCAAGGTGTGGGGCTACGGCACCGGCCCCGGCCCGTGGGTCATGGCCGACCTGGAGAACGGCCTCTTCTCGGGAGTCAACGCCGGATACAACTCCAACGATCCGACCGTCAACCACCGGTTCCTCACCGCCATCATCAAGGGTGAGCCGAACCACTGGTCGATCCGAGCCGGAAACGCCCAGTCGGGAAGCCTCTCCACCTACTACAACGGGCCTCGGCCCAACGTCCCCGGCTACAACCCGATGCGCAAGGAGGGCGCCATCATCCTCGGCACCGGTGGCGACAACAGCATCGGCTCGGCGGGCACCTTCTACGAGGGCGTCATGACCTCGGGCTACCCGTCGGAGGCCACGGAGAACGCCGTCCAGGCCAACATCGTCGCCGCCGGCTACGCCACCGGCACCGGAGGCTCGCGGACCGGGCCGATCACGTCCGGAGTCGACAGCACCAAGTGCATGGACAACAACAACGCCGCGGCGACACCCGGCAACAAGGTGCAGATGTGGGACTGCAACGGCTACGCCGCCGCGCAGAACTGGACGGTCAACAGCAACGGAACCCTGACCATCGACGGCGGCTGCCTGGACATCACCGGCGCCGACTACAGCAACGGAACCCTCGTCGAGTGGTGGCCCTGCAACGACGGCGCCAACCAGCAGTGGCAGGCGGTCAGCGGGCAGCTCGTCAACCCGGCCTCCGGCAAATGCCTGGACGACCCCAACCACAACACCGCCAACGGAACCCAGCTCATCCTGTGGACGTGCAACGGCGGAAACAACCAGCAGTGGCACCTGCCGTAGCACTCCAGCCACCCTCGGGAATCCCCGCCCGCTAGAGGCCGGGGCATGAGACGGCCACCGCCGCGACCGTGCGCGCCCGCAGGACGCGGACGACGGGCGGTGGCCGTACCCCCGCACCGCCGGCGACGCGTTGCGGGACGCCCGGACGCCAAGCTCCGCGGCGACTCGTCCTCGACGCCCTAGCTAGCCGGCGGCGATGCCGCGGAATGCGGCCCGGCCGCCAGGGACGCCGTCGCGCGGATGCGCACCCAATCACCCGCATGGGAGCGCCCGGATGTTCGCGCAACCAAAGGCAGGCACAGCGAGGGACCCGGCCGACCGGGGCGGAAAGTCGTGAGAGCGTTCCAAAACGTGCGATCGACCGGCGCGCGTATCAAGAGCCTTGACGCTGAGGTACCGCAGATCTGCGGCGACATCTTTTCGAAGCGACCACCGACCGCCGATTCATGAAAACCATGAAAGAAGCGCTCTGGGCCGCTGCCGACCGCTCTATCGTCTGAGCAAACCAGAAGTTGGAGCGCCGAGCCTCCGGAGCCGGCCACCTTGTTCCGTTAAGCAGGGCGGCACCTTGTCGGAAAATGTTAGCGATAACATTCGACTTCACCGCCGCAGCAATCCGAACGGCCTGGGCCGACGATACGGACGGTCAAATCCAGCGACGTCCATTCCTACTACCCGAGAGAGCCACCGTGAGCTTCCTACTCCGCCGCACAGCGGCGCGCACCGTCGCAGCAATAGTCGGCTTGCTCTGCTTCACAGCACTCTTTTCGGCCGCGGCCAGGGCGGACAACCCGATCGTCCAGCATGTCTACACCGCCGACCCGGCTCCGCTCGTGTACAACGGCCGCGTCTACCTCTACACCGGACATGACGAAGACGGCTCCACCTGGTTCACCATGAAGGACTGGCGGGTCTGGTCGTCAGCCGACATGGTGAACTGGACCGATCACGGTTCCCCCTTGAGCCTCGCCACATTCAGCTGGGCCAGCGCCAACGCCTGGGCGGGGCAGGTCGTCTCCAGAAACGGCAAGTTCTACTGGTACGTGCCCGTCACGAATAGGGCGACCGGCAGATACGCGATCGGGGTGGCGGTCTCCGACAGCCCCACCGGGCCCTTCAGGGACGCCCTCGGGCATCCCCTGGTGGAGAACAACGAGATCGACCCCACCGTCTTCATCGACGACGACGGGCAGGCATATCTCTACTGGGGGAACCCGAACCTGTGGTACGTGAGGCTCAACCCCGACATGACCTCCTATTCGGGCGGCCCGACGCGCATCCCTCTCACCACCGCCGGGTTCGGCACCCGCACCGGTGACCCGAATCGTCCGACCCTCTTCGAAGAGGGCCCCTGGGTCTACAAGCGGAACGGCCTCTACTACCTCGTCTTCGCGGCGAAATGCTGCTCCGAGTTCATCGCCTATTCGACGGCGCCCGGCCCGACCGGCCCATGGACCTACCGCGGAACGATCATGCCCACGCAGGGCGGCAGCTTCACCAACCATCCCGGCGTCATCGACTTCAACGGAGGCTCGTACTTCTTCTACCACAACGGCGCCCTGCCGGGCGGCGGCGGTTTCACCCGTTCGGTCGCCGTGGAGAAGTTCACCTACAACGCCGATGGCGGCTTCCCGACGATCAACATGACCGCCGCGGGGGCGCCGCAGGTGGGGACGCTGAATCCCTATGTGCGCCAGGAAGCCGAAACGATCGCCTGGGAGTCCGGCATCGAGACCGAGCCCTCCAGCGAAGGCGGAATGAACGTCGGGTGGATCGAGAACGGGGACTGGATCAAGGTCAAGGGCGTCGCCTTCGGCTCCGGCGCCGCGTCCTTCACCGCGCGAGTCGCCTCCGCCGGTAGCGGCGGCACCGTCGAGTTGCGTCTCGACGGCCCCTCCGGCCAGGTCGTGGGCAGTTGCCACGTGCCGGTCACCGGCGGGTGGCAGTCGTGGACGAGCGTGTCCTGCCCGGTGAGCGGCGCGACCGGAACCCACGATCTGTACCTCAAATTCACCGGCGGAGGCGGCTATCTGTTCAACGTGAACTGGTGGCAATTCAATGCCGCTTCTTAGCGGGAAACCTCTGCCGGCGCCCGCGGCCCGGCGCCGGCGAATAAGTGTGCAGACGGCGTCCACCCGCCGACAGATGAACTGGCATTCGGAAAGGAGTGTACGGTGACACGGATCACTCGGCTGCTCGCCGGCATCGCCGCCGCGGTCGTCGCGGCCGCGCTGTGCGTGGTGGTGGCGCACGCGCCGCGAGCTTCAGCGGCGGCGCTGACCCAGGTGTCCAACTTCGGGGCCAACCCCGGAAACCTGCAGATGTACGTCTACGTCCCCGACAATGTGCAGGCACATCCGGGCATCCTGGTGGCGATGCACGGCTGCAACGGCACGGCCACCGGGTTCTACCAGGGCACTGAATTCGCGTCGCTGGCCGACCGGTACGGCTTCATCGTCGTCTATCCGCAGGCTTTGCACAGCTACAACGGCTTTTCGAACTGCTTCGACGTGTGGTCGGACGCGGCGCTGCACCACGGAGGCGGCAGCGACCCGGTGTCGATCGTGTCGATGGTGACCTACGTCGAGGAGCACTACGGCGGCGATCCGCAGCGGGTGTTCGCCACCGGCTTCTCGTCCGGCGCGATGGAGACCAACAACCTGCTCGCGGTCAACCCGGACGTGTTCAAGGCCGGCGCGCCCTTCTCGGGCGTCCCCTACGGATGCTTCGGGCCCAGCGGGTGCGGCGGGAAGACGCCGGGGCAATGGGGCGACCTCGTCCGCGCCGCCTACCCGGGCTACACCGGCCCCCGGCCGCGCGTGCAGGCCTGGCACGGCACCAACGACAACGTCCTGAACTACTCGAACCTGCAGGAAGAGGTCGACCAGTGGACGAACGTCCACGGCCTCAGCACAACGCCCACCTCTACTGACACCCCGCAGTCCGGCTGGACGCGGCAGCGGTTCGCCGACCCGTCCGGCACCGCGCAGGTCGAGGCGTTCACCGTCGCCGGCGCCGGCCACGACCTGCCGCATGCCGGAATGGCCGCCTACGCGATCCGCTTCTTCGGCCTGGACGACGGCGGCGACACCTCTCCCCCGCCGCCCGAGACGGCCTCCTGCCGCGTCACCGCGAAGGTCAACGCCTGGTCCGGCGGAATGACCGAGGACATCACCATCACCAACACGGGCGACACTGCGATCAACGGATGGTCCCTGGTGTTCACCCTGCCATCAGGACAGACCATCAGCTCAGGGTGGAATGCGACGTTCAGCCCGAACAGCGGTCGCGTCACGGCCACCAATATGAGCTACAACGGGTCCCTCGCACCGGGGGCCTCCACCGGCATCGGGTTCCAGGCCACCCAGACCGGCAACGCGCAGGCGCCCACCGAGTTCACCCTCAACGGCAGCACCTGCACCGTGGCCATCTCAAGCTGAACGAACGGCACGGCCGGGCACCGCGTCTCGCGGTGCCCGGCTCCGGGCCCTGCCGAGCGGCAGGGCCCGCTTCTCGCGTCACGAGGCGCCGGCCCCGCTCGCGCTACTGACTCGTCGCGCAGGGGGTGCCGTTGAGGGTGAACTCGGTCGGTGCGGTGTTCGTTCCGCTGTAGGTGCCCTGAAGCCCGAAGGTGGTGGCGGCTCCGGGTGCGATCGTGGCGTTGTAGGAGACGTTACGGGCGGTGACCCGGGCGCCGGACTGGGACACGTCGGCGTTCCAGGCGCCGGTCACGTGCTGGTCTCCTGGCCAGTCCCAGGTCAGGGTCCAGCCGTTGACGGCGGTCGTGCTGGTGATGCCGATGTTCGCGGTGAAGCCATTGTTCCAGGTGTTGGCGGTGTAGGCGACCTGGCAGGTGAAGTCGGACGGCGGGGGCTCGGTGGGGCCGCCGGAGGCGAGGCCGAAGAACTCGACGGCGTACTCCGCCATGCCGGCCATCGGCAGGCTGTGTCCGGCGCCGGAAACCGTGATCGCCTCGACCGGAGCGCTGCCGGACGAGTCGGCGAACCGCTGCCGCGTCCAGCCGGACTGCGGGGTGTCAGTAGAGGTGGGCGTGGTGCTGAGGCCGTGCACGTTCGTCCACTGCTTGACCTCCTCGGCCAGTTCGGCGTACGCGACGACGTTGTCGTCGGTGCCGTGCCAGAGCTGCATCCGCGGCCAGGGCCCCTGGTATCCGGGGTTCGCCTGGCGCACTATGTCGCCCCACTGCTGCGCGGTCTTGCCGACGCACGGGGAGGCGTTGCCCCCCGGCTGGTAGGCGTCCTCGTTGGGGAAGCACGCGAAGGGGACGCCCATGAACGCCGCGCCCGCCTTGAACACCTCCGGGTACAGGGCGGCCATGGCGTTGGTCATCATGCCGCCCGAGGAACTGCCGGTCACGAACACCCGGTCCGGGTCGCCGCCGTAGCGCTGCTCCGCATAAGTGATCATTGACATGAGCGAGACCGGGTCGGTGCGTCCGCCGCGCACCTTCGACGCGTCGGACCAGTTGTCGAAGCAGTTGAACTTCTTGTTCGACGCCGACGGGAAGATCACCAAGAATCCGTACCGGTCGGCCAGGGACGCGAACTCGCTGGACGAATAGAATCCCGGCCCCGAACCGCCGCACGGATGCAGCGCCATCACGATCGCCGGCGACGCCCGCACCGTGTCGGGCACGTAAACGTACATCTGCAGATTGCCCGGGTTGTCGCCGAAGCCGGTGACCTGCGTCAGGCCGGCCGCGGCCGCGTGCTGTACCGGCAGCACGGCCGTCATGACCGCGCACAGCATCGCCGCGCAGGCACCGGCCAGCATGGCCATGAGTCGTTTCATCCGCCCTCCTCAATTCGGGCACGATACATAACGCCCCGACTTTTGTCGGACGCGCCATCAATTGCCGAAATATAGGAGGGGCGTAGATCATCGTCAACGCTCCGCCTTCGGCGGGCGGCAGATCAAATCACGGAAAACGAGTTTCCGCAGGTATCAAGGCCCTTGATATCAAGATCCGCGTTCCGCATTCATGAAAACTTTCACGGCCGCCCTGGGGCGCGGGGGGTATGGTCTTCCGGTGACCGACCGCCGCACTCCCCCATCGGCCCGGCAGGCCGGTGCACCGCACCCGCGCGTGAGCTACCTGGTGTTCAGGCTGGAGCGACGCATCCGGGCCCATCTCGACGACGCGCTCGCCCGGCACGGCCTCACCACGACCGAGTACATGGCGCTCAGCGAGCTGCGCCTGCGCGACGGGCCGTCGTCGGCGGAACTGGCCCGCATCGCCTTCGTCACGCCGCAGGCGATGAACCTGGTCATCCGCGACCTGGAGCGGCGCGGGCTGATCCGCCGCGATCCGCATCCGGACGGCGGACGCGTACTGCGCGCCCGTGTCACCGGCACCGGCCTGGACGTCCTGCGCCGCTGCGACCGGGAACTGGACGAGATCGAAGCAGTCATGTTCGCCGAGCTCGACACCGCCGCCCGCAAGTCGCTGGCCGAGCAACTCCTGACCTGCGCCCACGCCCTCCGCCCCGACACGAACACCACCCGCCACCCCCTCCAAGACCCCGCCGGCTAAGCCTCGATCCACCGATGGTGAATCGAGGTCGATCTCTCGGTCTTTTCGGGAGGACGGTCGAGTTATCGGCCGCCTGTGGGCAGGGGTGATCGGCTGGTCTGTCCAGCTTTTCCACGTGTTCGGTTCCGGTCGGGCCCGCTCGGGCGGTGGATAACGGCAGGTCAGCGGCTGTCGGGTGGGGCGTGGAGGGTGTCGAACAACTGCCGCCAGGCGTCGGCCCAGGGCCAGTTGCGGGGCAGGTGCAGGATCAGGCGGCGGGCCGAGCGCGCCAGCCGGGCGGGGACGTTCA
>NZ_JBEORG010000031.1:0-103215 GCF_040302145.1 Spirillospora sp. NPDC127506
AGACGATCAGCGTCGCGCCGACCGTGCTGGACGACGCCGTCCACCCGGCCTCCGACCTGCCGATCCTGCTGGAGCGGGTGTACGGGCCGCGGGGCTGCTGCGGCGGGATCGGGGGCTGGGACGGGCCGGAGTCGTCGCCCGGCCGGGCGGGCTTGGCCTGCGGCGGGACGGGCGGCACCGGGGCGTCGGCGGCCGGCTCGGGCTTCTTCATCGCGGGGGCGGCCGGCGGCGCGGCGGCCGCGGCCGGCTTGGGCGCGGGGGCCGCCTTGGGGGCCGCGGCTGGCATCGGCTTGGCGGCGGACGCGGCCTGCTGCGGCGCGGGCTGCGCCGGCGGGGCCTGCTTGCGCGGGGCGCTCTGCCGGACGGCGTCCTCGACCATCTTCTCCAGCGGGCCCGCCTCGTTCTCGGCGGTGAGCAGCCGGTGCAGCGTGTCGCTGATCTCGGTGAGCCGCTGCAGCGCCTGGGTGTGGTTCTTGGTGAGCGCGGTGAGCCGCTGCGTGGCGCCCTCGTTGATCACGCTGGCGCGGCGCTCGGACGCGGTGAGGGTGCGCTCGGCCTCCAGCCGCGCGCTCGTCACCGTCTGCTCCGCCTCCTGCTTGGCCGACGAGAGGATGCTCTCCGACTCCTTCTTGGCGGACGCGAGCACGTGGTCGGCCTTCTCCTGCGCCTGGGCGAGGTTCTTGTCGGCGTGCGCCCGGGCCTCCTCGATGATCCGCTTGGACTCCTGCTCGGCGTCCTCGCGGATCTCCGCGCCCTTGGCCTCGGCCTGGGCGACCTTGTCCTGGGCCTCGTCCTCGGCGAGGTTGATGATCTGGCGGAGCCGGTCGCTCAGGTCGTCGCCGGTGGGCTTGCGCGCCTCCCTGAGCTCGGCCATCTCGCGGCGGAGGCGCTCGCCGTCGTCCTGGGCGCGGGCCAGCCGCGCCTCGAGCTCGCGGTGCTTCTGCTGGGCGCGGGCGATGTAGTCGTCGACCTGGCGGCGGTTGTAGCCGCGCATCACGATCTCGAAGGACTCGTCTTGGAGGAGGTTCGGCAGGATCTCGGCTTCGTTGCTCATGGTGCCTTGGGGGTCGTTGGCGGGGGTCATCACCCCGTCAGGGTCGGTTGCGATAACAGCCTCACCCGCCGCAGCGGGCCCACATGGAAACGTCAGGACGACTCTTGTCCGGTCCACCCCATTCGCGCAACCGGAACGCGGTTCTTGCTGCCGTTTCTTCATCTGGATGGGCTCGACAAACTATCTAATCCCGGCAAAGTCCGCTTCCCCCGCGGGGCCGTGTCGCGGGCCGGATCCGGACCGGCCGGGGGACCGGCCGGGGGACGGGTCGGGGGACGGGCCGGGGGACCGGCCGGGTGGGGGCGGCCCGCCGGGCGGCGCCGGCGGCGTCCTAGCATCGGCCCCATGAGCAACCCCGTGAGCTACCTGGGCGCGTTGGGCGACGACCGGCCGAAGATCGACCCGGAGGCGTGGGTCGCGCCCGGCGCGGTCGTCGTCGGGCGGGTGACGCTGGGCCGCGCGTCGAGCGTCTGGTACGGCTCGGTGCTGCGCGCCGAGGACGCGGAGATCGTCGTCGGCGACGAGTGCAACATCCAGGACCTCAGCTGCCTGCACTGCGACCCGGGGATGCCGGCGGTCCTGGAGGACCGCGTCAGCCTCGGGCACAAGGCGATGGTGCACGGCGCGCACGTCGAGACCGGGTCGCTCATCGGCATCGGCGCGATCGTGTTGAACGGCGCCCGCATCGGCGCCGGGACGCTGATCGCCGCGGGCGCGCTGGTGCCGCCCGGCAAGAAGATCCCGTCCGGGGTGCTCGTCGCCGGGACGCCGGGCAAGGTCGTCCGGGAGCTGACCGACGACGACCGGCTCGTGCTGGACTACACGCCCGCGGTCTACATGGAGAAGGCGCGGCGGCACCGCGCCGCCCGGTGGGAGTGACGCCGGTGGGAGTGACGCCGGTGGGAGTGACGCCGTGGGAGTGACGCCGCGGGAGTGACGCGGCGGGAGTGATCTCGCGGGGATGACGCCCCGGGAGCGGCGTCAAGGCCGGTTTGGCTCCGCGCTGACCTGGGGTGATGCGGCCTCTGCGCCGGTCAGGGACACCTCGGGCGTTTTCTGCTGACTACGATGACCATCGTGGTGTGGGGACCGGGCTATGGCAGCGCTCCGCCGGCCGGCCCGCAGCGGGGGCGGGGTCCGTTCGCGGATCCCTTCGCGGAGGCGGAGCGCGACACGCGGGCGATGGTGGCCGCCGCGTGGTGGCCGACCGCGCCGCCGCAGCAGCGCCACCACGCCATCGGCGGCCGCATGCTCGTGCTCCCGGACGGGACGTGGTGGCTGTTCGGCGCGTGGGCCCGCTGGTACCGGCTGCACCCGTCCGACGGCCAGTGGTATCTGTGCCCGCCGCCCCGGACGCCCGCCGTCCGGATGGCGGCGCGGCCCGCGCAGCAGGGCGCCGGGCAGGTGCCGAACCTGCCGCCGCACGTCGTCCCGGCCGGACCCGACTTCGCCTACGACCCGCCGTCGGGGCTGCCGTTCGTGGGGCACGGGTTCGCGACGGAGCTGACGTCGCGCGTCCGGTCGACCCTGGAGTCCGCCGCCGCGCTGCCCGCGCCCGACTACCCGCACCCGTGGCAGGAGTTCACCAAGGAGACGCCGTCCACCGTCGTCGCCGCGTGGGGCGTGATGCTGTGGTGCTCGGCCGCGCCCGCGTTCGACGCGCGGCTGGACGCGCAGATGCTCGACCTCTGGAAGCCGTACCGCGCCAAGCCCCTGCCGGACGTGGACGGCCCGCGCTGGCTGACCCCGCCCACCCTCGAATCGCTCGTCGCGCTCTACGCCGAACGGCTGCGCGCCAGCCGGGTGGACGCGGCGGTCGTGATCCTGCGGACGATGTGGGCCATCGCCAGCGTCCTCCGCGAGGACGTCCGGTTCCAGATGCGGGCGGACGCGCTGCTCGCCATCCTCGGCACCACGCTCGCCAACCCGACCGTCGACTACGGGGCGCTGCCCTACGGCGACCAGGCGATCGTCCAGCAGTGGCTCACCCGGTGCCCGCCCAACCTGGTCCCCTCGCTGCGGAACGAGAGTTCCCCCGGCGACAACTTCAGGCACACCTTCTACACGCTGAGCGAGCTGATAGCGGAACTGTCCGGTGACCCCGCCGATCCCGCCTACCTGGAGCCTCGGCTCGTGGCCGCCGCGCTGCTGGCCGCCGACCTGAACGTCGTCCGCAAGGACATGGTCGGCACCATCGTCCCTTGGCTCGACCCCGAGATCCGCTACACGGTGCAGGCGGTGGCGGAGCAGAAGGGGCATCCGCTGCGCCGCCTCTGGCCGGAGTCCATGCGCCTGCCCGAACCGCTGCGGTCGGCCGCCGGGTCCGGGCCGGGCGCCGAGTCGCTGCTGGCCGCGATGTACGAGGTCGACCTGGCCTGGTGCCGGCTCGGCGGGATGCCCGCGCGGCCGCGCGGCTTCCCCGTCCCGACCGCGATCATCGCCGGGATCATCGGGCGCAACCGGGCCCGCGCCACGGCCGCCGCCGCGGCGCCGACGCCGCCGCCGAACCCGGCGCCCGCGCAGCCGGCGCCGTTCATGCAGAGCCAGCCCGGCCTCGCGCCGGGCGCCCCGCCGCAGCCGCAGGGCGCGCCGTCCGAGCCCGACCGGCCGTTCGTCCAGCCGCCCGCGCAGCCGGGACGGGAGAACGCGCCCGGCCCGGCCGCCGCGCCCGCGGCGAGCCCGCAGCCGGGGCTCGGCCGGCAGGCCGGGTTCGCCTCGCCGGACCCGCTGATCAGCGGTCCGTCCGGGGAGGACGACGAGGCGAGCGCCACGCCGCCGTACACCGAGCTCGGGTTCCAGCGTCCCGGCGCCGCCGCGCAGCCCGCGGCGGCGATGCAGAGCCCGGCGCCGCCGCCCGAGCCCGAACCGCGGCTCGGCGGCTTCTCTCCGCCCGAGGAGGAGCGGGACGAGGACTTCGTGCCGCCCTACACGCAGCTGGGATACCAGCCGGCCGGCGCCGCGCCGCCCCCGCAGGGCGTGCCGCAGCAGCCGGCCGCACCACCGCAGCAGGCCGCGCAGCCCCAGCCGGCCGCGTCGCCTCAGCCGGCCGCGCCGCCGCAGAGCCCGGCCGCGCAGCACGGTCCCGCCGTGAGCGAGGCGATGCCGACCGCGTTCGACTCGCCCGCGACCCGCGTCGAAGGAGGCCGGGGGCCGCGGCGTCCCGGCCCGCCCGCATCCCCGGACTCGCCGCCGGGCACGCGCGTCCTCGGTCCCGGCGACCTTGAGGACGACGCCGCCGGGCCGCCGCCCGTGCCGGCGGGCGGCCCGGGATCGAACCCGCCGGGGACCAAGGTCATGTCGAAGACGATGGTCGGCGACTTCGACTTCCTGGACGACACGCCGTCCCCGGAAAGGCCCGTCGACGAGATCCCGCCGCCCAGCGACCGCAGCACCCGCCGCGTCCTGGAGCGGTTCGGGTTCGCGTTCCTCTACGGGGAGCACGACGCGGCCGCGCTGCTCGCCGACGTCCGCGCGCAGGCCGAGGAGTGGAACGCCCCGGCCGGCGACGAGATCGAGGCGACCCGGGTGGACGGCGCGCCCAGCGCGATCAGGTCGGGCCTGCCCGGCGTGCTGCTGGTCGGCGACCCGCACTCGGGGCAGCGGCGGCTGTCCCGGATGATCGCGCTGACGCTGGCGAACGCGGGCCTCGGCGACGGGTCGATCCGCGCGCACGACGCCGAGGACGTCCGGGACGCGCCGCCGGAGCGGATCGGGCAGATCCTCGCCCGGCCCGGCCCGGTGATCCTGTTCGAGCGGCTGGACGTCGCGATCAGCGACGCGGCCGACCCGGGCGCCGTCGTGGGGGCGGTGCGCCGCGCCCGCCGCGACCCGGTGAACACGACGCCGGTGATCGCGACGTGCGAGCCGCGCGCGTACAAGCGCCTCCTGCGGGACCATCCGAAGCTCGTGCAGGCGTTCCGCGTCCACCGGCTGCCCGACTTCAGCGACCTCGACAACCGGATGACGCTGCTGCACCTGCTGGCGGACGAGCGGCGCGTCACGATCGGCGCGGCCGCGCTGGAGATCGCCCGCGCCGACCTGGAGCGGCTCCGCGGGCCCGGCGACCTGGTCAACGCCCGCCTCGTCGAGGCGTACCTGGACCAGGCGGCGCAGCGGAACATGGAGCGCGCCGGGTCGGCGCACGACCGGCTCGTCCTCACCCCCGACGACCTCGCCGGCGTCGCCGAGGGCATCGAGCCGGCGCTGCGCCCGCCCGGCGACATCGACGGCTACCTGCGCCGGCTCGACCAGCTCACCGGGCTGGAGGACGTCAAGGCGGCCGTCCGGGAACTGGCCGACGAGGCGGCGCTGGCCGCCGACCGCGCCCGGTACGGGGTGCCCGGCGGGGAGGCCCGCCACCTGATCTTCACCGGCCCTCCGGGCACCGGCAAGACGACCGTCGCGGGGCTCGTGGGCGGCATCTACGCGGCGCTGGGGCTGCTGCGGTCCGGGCACGTGGTGGCGTGCCGCCCCGTCCACCTCGCGGGACGCGACCCCGCCGACACCCGCAACCGCGTCGCCGGCATGGTCGACCAGGCCCTCGGCGGGGTGCTGCTCATCCAGGAGGCGTACCGGCTCGACCGCGCGCCCGCCGTCGTGGACGAGCTGCTCCGCCGCATGGGCCAGGGCCGCTTCATCGTCGTCTGTTCGAGCCCGGCGGCGGAGATGGAGGGCTTCCTCGCGGGCAACCCGGCGTTCCGCGCCGAGTTCGCCCGGGTCCTGGAGTTCACCGGGATGGGCGACCGCGACATGGTCCACCTGTTCCAGAGCTACGCCGAGCGCGACCTCTACATGCTGGACGAGGAGCTGCGCGTCGAGCTGCTGTCCCGGTTCGCGTCGATGCGGGAGGACCCCCGGTTCGCCTACGCCCGCACCGTCCGCGCGCTGTTCGAGCAGACGGTGGCGCGGCAGGCGGCCCGGCTGGCGGGCGCCGACGTCAACGCCGCGACCGTGGCCCGGCTGACCGCCCGCGACCTGCCCGAAACGCCGCTGGAGCAGCTGCTCGGCGGCTTCCGCGCCGGAGGCTGACCGCGCCGCCGTCCCCGTCCCGGCAGGACGGTGGCATCAGATGGGCATCACCCGGGAAGACCAGTGGGCAAGGTGGTCCGCGAATGGTCCTCTTGGGTCATGCGCCCGTCGGGGCCGGACGCGTAGCCTCGAACCCGGGTGTGGGGGAACGAACGGAGGTGGACGCGGTGCGCCAGAATCTCGATCTGCGCGTCCACGACCGTGTTGCGCTGGACGAGATCGAACTCTATGCCGAGATGCTCAGTGCGGTGGCCGCGGCGGAGCGGCCGCTCACCGTCGCTGAGATCGACATGGTGCTCGGGGTACGGTCCGACGAAGCCGGTCGTCGCGAGCTGACGCCGCAGGACTAGTTCCGCAGGGCTCGCAGGTTCCGGGGACGCCGATCGGGGCGTCCCCGGTTCGTCATTTCAGCCCCGCCCCAGCCCCGCCCCGGCACGTCCGGCCGGGCGGCCCGCCCGGCGCGATGTAAGCAATCTCACCCGGGCCCCGACACGGCCCCGCAGGTCGCCGCCGATCGCGGGCCGAACCGGCGGACGTCCCTCCAGATACGCCCGCCCGCGACGGGTATGTACCTGGTGATCTAGGGCAATCTTGTAGGTGAGAGGATGGGGGACACCAGTCGAAGCTGGGGCAAAGGTTCTTTTTACGGCGGGTACCGCCTACGATCCTCTGCGGACTGTTCCGGCACATCAGGAGAACGACGTGCGCTTGCGTCTCACGCCGCGTGAGGACAGCTTCTACGACATGTTCGCCGACTCGGCGAACAACCTGGTCACCGGCGCCAGGCTGCTCGTGGAACTCATCAGCGACGGCGCCGACCGGGCGGCGATCGCGGAGAAGATGCGCGCCTGCGAACACGCGGGCGACGAATGCACCCACGCGATCATGCGACGGTTGAACGAAACGTTCATCACGCCCTTCGACCGCGAGGACATCTACCGGCTGGCGTCGACCATAGACGACGTCATGGACGAGATGGAGGAAGCGGCCGACCTCGTCGTCCTCTACAAGATCGACGAGTTCCCCAAGGGCATCGTCGCCATGGTCGAAGTGCTGGAACGGGCCGCCGAACTGACCGCCGAGGCCATGCCCCGGCTGCGCTCCATGAAGGAGCTCAACGAGTACTGGATCGAGATCAACCGGCTCGAGAACCAGGGCGACCAGACCTACCGCAAGCTGCTCGCGCACCTGTTCAGCGGCGAGTACGACACGCTGACCGTGCTGAAGCTGAAGCAGGTCATCGACCGGCTGGAAGACGCGGCGGACGCCTTCGAGCACGTCGCCAACACGGTCGAGACCATAGCGGTCAAGGAATCATGAGCGCTGCCGAGGAACCCGGCGTGACCATCACCCGGGAACCGTCCCCGCAGGACGAAACCACCTCCCTCGGCGAGCAGGCCACGCGCCGGGTCTCCGGCCGGGCCTGGCTGCTCCTCCTCGCCGGCATCCTGCTGGTCATGGTCGGCGGCGCGCTCGGGCTCCGGTCCGACGCGCAGATGGCCGTCCTCATCATGGTCGTCGTCGTCGCGCTCGTCTTCGACTACACCAACGGCTTCCACGACGCGGCCAACGCGATCGCCACCGCGGTCTCCACCCGCGCGCTGACACCCCGCGTCGCGCTCGGCATGGCCGCCGCCATGAACATGATCGGCGCGCTGCTCGGCGTCGGCGTCGCCAAGACCGTCAGCGAAGTCATCACCCCGCCGTCCGGCCTGCACGGGCTCACCGTCGTCGCCGCCGGCGTCCTCGGCGCCATCACCTGGAACCTGATCACCTGGTACTTCGGGCTGCCGTCCTCGTCCTCGCACGCCCTCATCGGCGGCGTCGTCGGCGCCGGGCTGGCCTCACTGTCCTCCGTGAACTGGTCCACCGTCGTCGACAAGGTCGCCGTCCCCATGGTGGTGTCCCCCGTCGTCGGCTTCTGCCTCGCCTACCTCGTCATGGTGGCCATCCTGTGGATCTTCCGGCGGGCCAACCCGTCCCGGGTCGGCCGCCGCTTCCGCATCGCCCAGACCATGTCCGCCGCGTCCCTCGCACTCGGCCACGGCCTCCAAGACGCCCAGAAGACCATGGGCATCATCGTCCTCGCCCTCGTCACCACCGGGCACGCCGACGGCAGCACCGTGCCCTGGTGGGTGGTCATCGTCTGCGCCGGCGCCCTGTCCGCCGGCACCTACGCGGGCGGCTGGCGCATCATGCGCACCCTCGGCCGCAAAGTCATCGAAGTCGACCCGCCCAAGGGCTTCGCCGCCGAAGCGACGGCCTCCGTCGTCCTCTACACCACCGCGTTCATCTGGCACGCTCCAATCAGCACGACCCACACCATCACCTCAGCGATCATGGGATCGGGCGCCACCAAGCGCCTCTCCGCCGTCCGCTGGGGCGTCGCCGGCAACATCCTCGTGGCCTGGGTCCTCACCATGCCCGCCGCCGCCGTGGTGGCCGCGGTCGTGTACTACGTGGTGCACTTCTTCGGGGCGTGACCATGTGGGGGGGCTGTGTTTGCCCAGGGGGGCGACCCCCTGGAACCCCCGTTAGCGACGCAGGCGATCCTCGCTCCTTTGTTGCGGTTTCTGTGCCTGTTGCGGTTTGTGCGGGGTCGCTGCGGTCGCCTGCGTCGCCGGGCATGCCCGCTGCGGGCGCTAGAGCGCCCTTCGCGTGCCTGCCCGTGGTGGTCGGTTCGGTCTGCGGCCCGGCTCGGGTCTGGTCCAAGAGCGTTTGAATCGTGCTCGTCCGAGAGGCGGCTGTGTTGGTTCAGGGGGCGACCCGCTGGAACGCTCGTGGGCGCCGCTTCGGTTGGTGCTGTGGCTCGGGTTTGGTCTAGGAGGGCTTGGGTTGTGCTCGTCAAAGAGGCGCTTGGTTGGGGTCGGTCGGTGAGTGCGGGGTGGCTTGGTGGTGCGCGTGGCCCGGGGCGGACGTTGTTGGGCGTCCGCCCCGGGCCACGGGTGGTCGGGGTTACTGGCCGGAGATCCGGTTCAGCGGGGGCGGGCTGATGGTGCCCTGGGCGTTGAAGTACGCGACGAACGTGTCCAGGTCTATGGCGCCCAAGACCTGGTCCTGGCCCTCGGTGAAGACTGTGAAGCCGTCGCCGCCGCCCAGGAGGAAGTTGTTCGCCGCGACCTTGTAGGTGGCGGCCGGGTCGATCGGGGCGCCGTCGATCGTGATGTCGGAGACGCGGTCGCCGACCGGCTTCGAGCGGTCGATGGTGAAGTGCAGGTTCGCCGACGGCTGGAGGATCTTCTCGCCCGCGGACGTCCACTGCTGTTCGAGGAGGGCGTCGAGCTGCGCGCCCGTCAGGGACGTCACGCCCATCACGTTGCTGAACGGCTGGACGGCGAACGCCTCGCCGTAGGTGACGACGCCGTCGCCCTCCGAGCCGCTCGCGGCGTAGATGAGGTCCGTGCGGACGCCGCCCGGGTTCATCAGCGCGACCTGCGCGCCGAGGTCCTGGGTGCCGGCGAGCTGGGCGTCGGCGATGACGTCGCCGAGCGCGGTCTCGCCCGCGGGGGACGGGGTGCGGGTCAGGTCCGCGGTGATCTTGCCGATGGGCTTGTCGGCGATCGTGGAGACGCGGTCCTTCCAGGTCTGGACGAACTTCTCCGTCGCCGGGTCCGGCGGGACGTCGCGGGTCACGACGTGGTTGTCGCCCTTGACCGAGGAGCGGATGATGTCACCGGTCCGCCGGTTCACCTTGAGGTTGACCTCGGTGATCACGCGGCCGAAGGACGAGCCGGAGGAGAACAGGCGCGGCTGCCCCTTCGGGTCCTTCACCGAGCAGATGTACTGCTGGTGCGTGTGGCCCGAGAGGACGACGTCGATCTCGGGGTCGGCCTCCTGCGCGATGCGGGAGCCGGCGCCGGGGATGATGCCGCACTGGTCGGGGCGGGTGCCGGGCTGCACCTGATCGCCCTCGTGCACCAGCAGCACGATCGCGCGGACGTGCCGGCGCTTCAGCTCGCGCGCGGCACGGTTCGCGGCGGCGACCTCGTCGTCGAACCGCAGGCCCTTGATGCCCTCGGCGGTGACGATGGTCGGGGTGGTCTTGGTGACGAGGCCGATGAAGCCGACGCGGACGCCGTTGATGCGCCGGATCGTCCACGGCTTCAGGATCGGGCGCTCCTTGTGGCCGCGCTTCTTCAGCACGTTCGCGGCGAGGTAGTCGAACTTCGCGCCGCGCCACTTGCCCTCGGGGGAGCAGCCGTCCACCGGGTGGCAGCCGCCGTTCTGGAGGCGCAGCAGCTCCTCGTAGCCCTCGTCGAACTCGTGGTTGCCGACCGCCGACGCCGTCACGCCGATGTCGCCCATGAACTGGACGGACGGCTCGTCGTGGTAGGCGGCGGACAGCAGCGGCGAGGCGCCGACCAGGTCGCCCTGCGCGACCGTGAGGGTGTCGCGGTTGCGCAGCTGCTTGATGTGGGTCGCGATGTAGGCGGCGCCCCCGGCGAGGACGGTGTTGCCGTTCTCGTCGATGGCGTTGCCCGAGCTGCCGCTCGGCGGCTCCAGGTTGCCGTGGAAGTCGTTCAGCGCGAGCAGGCGTACGGACGCGGTCGGTGCGGGCCGCGCGGCGGCGGGTTGCGCCGACAGGGCCACGACCGTCAGCCCCGCCGCGGCGCAGGCCAGGATGGTGCGTCGTCGAGTCATTCTGTGGACGGTAGGTACGGCCGGCATACGGATCCCGGCGGCACGGTGACGTTTTTGTGACAAATTGATCAGGATCCCCGGTGATCTTTGCGTCCGGCCGGACGCATAGGGTGGCGGGCGTGAGTGAGCTGCGGGCGCGCGGGACGCTGGGGGACGCCGAGGTCGCGGAGGTGCTGGCGCTGGTCGAGGCCGCGGAGCGGGCCGACGGGGTGGGGCCGCTGAGCGAGCACGCCCTGCTGGCGCTGCGGGGCGGACGGTCCGGGTTCGCGATCTCCGAGGGCGGGACGATCGTGGCGTACGCCCATTTCGATCCGGCGAGCGAGGACGAGCCCGCGTCGGGGGAGCTGGTCGTCCACCCGGAGCACCGGCGCCGCGGGCACGGGCGTGCCCTGCTCCGCGCCCTGCGTGAGGAGGCCCCGCTGCGGGTGTGGGCGCACGGCGATCTGCCCGCCGCCGCCGCGCTGGCCGCCTCGGAGGGGATGGAGCGGGTCCGCGCGCTGTTCCAGATGCGGCGCCCGGCGTCCGGCCCCCTGCCGGAGGTGCGCGTCGCCGACGGTGTGGTGCTGCGCACCTTCGAGCCCGGGCGGGACGAGCAGGCGTGGCTGGAGGTCAACGCCCGCGCGTTCGCCGACCACCCCGAGCAGGGCGCCTGGACGATCGGCGACCTCCGCGAGCGCGAAGCCGAGGAGTGGTTCGACCCGGCCGGCTTCTTCCTCGCCGAGCGTGACGGGCGGCTCGTCGGCTTCCACTGGACGAAGGTCCACCCCGGCAAGGTCGGCGAGGTCTACGTGGTGGGCGTCGACCCCGACGCTCAGGGGCTCGGGCTGGGGCGCACCCTCACGCTGAAGGGCCTGCACCACCTGCGCGACATCGGCATGGAGCAGTTCATGCTCTACGTGGACGAATCGAACGTCGCGGCCGTCCGGCTGTACGAGTCGCTGGGCTTCACGAAGTACGCCGTCGACGTGATGTACGCCTGACGGCGAGCCCGTCTCGACCGGGTTCTTGTGCGGGTGAGCCGCGCCGTTAACCCGGCGTCCATGGCAAATCGGAGCATTCTTCGCAACTCTGCACGTATCCGTTCATCTGCCGTTCACCTGGAGCGGGGTGCCCGGTCACCTCGGCTGCCTAGCGTCGCACTCGACGGCCTGGGGCGGGAGGAACCGCCCCACGGAACTCAGAGGAGACCCTCCGGTGAAGAACGGTTCCCGGCTCGCCGCCCTGGGCGGCGTGGTCGTCGCGGGCGCGCTCGCCCTGTCCGCCTGCGGGAGCGACGACAACACGACGGCGACCGCGGGCAGCGCGCCGTCCGGCGACATCGACTGCGCGAAGGCCGGCGTCAACGCGGCCGGGTCCAGCGCGCAGAAGAACGCGATCGAGGAGTGGACGAAGCTCTACGCGAGCAGGTGCGCGGGCGCCGACCTGAACTACAACCCGAGCGGGTCGGGCGCCGGCATCCAGGCGTTCACCGGCGGCCAGGTCTCCTTCGCCGGCTCGGACTCGGTGCTCAAGCCCGAGGAGGCCGCCGCCGCGAAGGAGCGCTGCGAGGGGAGCGACGCGCTGAACCTGCCGATGGTCGTCGGCCCCGTCGCGGTCGTCTACAACCTGCAGGGCGTGGACGGGCTGAAGCTGTCCCCCGAGAACATCGCCAAGATCTTCTCCGGCAGGATCACGAAGTGGGACGATCCGGCGATCGCGAAGGAGAACGAGGGCGCGAAGCTCCCGTCGTCCGACATCAAGCCGATCTACCGCTCGGACGAGTCCGGCACCACCGACAACTTCACGAACTACCTGCACACCGTCGCGCCGGACATCTGGACGTGGGAGAAGGCCAAGAAGTGGCCGAACTCCACCGGCCAGGGCGCCGCCAAGTCCGACGGCGTCACCAGCCAGGTGAAGAACACCGCCGGCGCGATCTCCTACGTGGAGATGTCGTACGCGGAGAACAACAAGCTGCAGACCGCGCACGTGAAGAACGGCGCCGGCGAGTACACCGAGCTGTCGCCGGAGAGCGCGTCCAAGGCCGTCGCGGGCGCGGAGGTCACCGGCACCGGCAACGACGTCGCACTGAAGATCGACTACACGACGAAGGAGCCGGGCTCCTACCCGATCGTCCTCGTCACCTACGAGATCGCATGTGAGAAGGGGCTGCCGGCCGAGCAGGCGGCGTTCGTCAAGTCCTTCCTCACCTACGCCTCCAGCGCGGACGGCCAGAAGATCCTGAGCGGCCTCGGGTACGCGCCGCTGCCGCAGAGCGTCCTCACCAAGGTCCAGGCGTCCGTGCGGGCGCTGGCCTGATCACCGGCGCCCGCGTGGGTTCGATCCGAGGAGGTTCCCCCTCATGACCACCGAGACCGGCGTCGGGGTGCGCGCCGCGCCCCTCGACCGCGCGGCCACCCCGATGGGCACCGGACGCGCCGGAGACCTGATCTTCGCCGGCGCGGCCCGCGGCTCCGGCATCGCCGTGCTGGCGATCGTCGCCGCGATCGGCGCGTTCCTCGTGTGGAAGGCCGTCCCGGCCCTCCGGGAGAACGAGGCGAACTTCCTCACCAGCGAGACTTGGGACCCGAACGCGGCGCCGCCGAGGTTCGGCATCGCGCAGCTGGCGTTCGGCACCGTGGTGTCGTCGCTGCTCGCGATGCTCATCGCGGCGCCGATCGCGATCGGGGTCGCGCTGTTCATCTCCTTCTACTCGCCGCGGCGGCTGGCGTCCGGGCTCGGCTACGTCGTCGACCTGCTCGCCGCCGTCCCCAGCATCGTGTACGGGCTGTGGGGGCTCGCGTTCCTGTCGCGGCACATGGAGGGGATCAGCGCCTTCCTCAACGGTGCGCTCGGCTGGATCCCGCTGTTCGGCGGCGACAGCCCCGGCAAGAACTCGATCTTCACCGCCTCGGTGGTGCTGGCGATCATGATCCTGCCGATCATCTCGTCCCTCTCCCGGGAGGTGTTCCTGCAGGTCCCGCGCGCCAACGTGGAGGCGGCCCTCGCGATCGGCGCGACCCGCTGGGAGATGATCCGGATGGCGGTGCTGCCGTACGGGCGGTCCGGCATGATCGGCGCGTCGATGCTCGGCCTCGGCCGCGCGATGGGCGAGACGATCGCCGTCGCGATGGTGCTGACGTTCGTGCCCGGCATCAACTGGCACGTCCTGGAGGACGGCGGCGCCACGTTCGCCGCCAACATCGCCAACGGCTTCGCCGAGGCGTCCGTCACCGGGCGCGGCGCGCTGATCGCCTCCGGGCTCGTGCTGTTCGTGATCACCCTGGTCGTCAACATGGCCGCCCGGGCGGTCGTCGCGCGCCGGAAGGGGTTCGCATGAGCGCCTTGGGCCCGGTCTCGCCCGCCCGGAAGTTCACGGACCGGCTCGTCCAGGGGCTGGTCTATCTGGCGTTCGCGCTCGCGCTCATCCCGCTGGTGTCGGTGCTGTGGACGGTCGCCGTCAACGGCGCCGAGCGGCTCGACCTCACGTTCTTCCAGTTCTCGATGAACGCGGTCAGCGGCAGCGACCCGGGCGGCGGCGCCTACCACGCCATCGTCGGCACGCTGGAGCAGGTCGCGATCACCACCGCGATCGCCGTCCCGCTCTCCATCCTCACCGCGATCTACCTGGTCGAGTACGCCGGCGGCGGGCGGCTCGGCAAGGTCATCGGCTTCACGGTGGACGTGATGACGGGCATACCGTCCATCGTCGCGGGCCTGTTCGTGCTGGCGCTGTGGCTGCTGACGTTCGGGTTCGGCTTCTCCGGGTTCGCCGGATCGCTGGCCCTGACGATCCTGATGATCCCGACCGTGGTCAGGTCCGCGGAGGAGATGCTGAAGCTCGTCCCGAACGACCTGCGCGAGGCGTCCTACGCGCTCGGCGTGCCGCGCTGGCGGACGATCTGCCTCGTCGTCCTGCCGACCGCGATGACCGGCATCGTCACCGGCGTGATGCTCGCCGTCGCCCGCGTCATGGGGGAGACCGCGCCGCTGCTGCTCACGATCTTCTTCACCAAGGCGATCAACGACGACCCGTTCGACGGGCCGCAGGCGTCCCTGCCCACCTTCATCTGGGAGCAGGCCGCCGACCCCCACCGGCACTCGATCGACCGCGCCTGGACGGGGGCGCTCGTGCTGATCGGGATCATCATGCTGCTCAACCTGGTCGCCCGCCTCTTCGCCCGGCGCACCGCGCGCCGCTAGGGAAGGAAGTACATGGCCAAGCGGATCGACGTCTCCGGACTGCACGCCTACTACGGCGGCGTCCACGCCATCGCGGACATCTCGATGACGATCGAGCCGCGCTCGGTGACGGCGTTCATCGGGCCGTCGGGCTGCGGCAAGTCCACTTTCCTGCGCACGCTGAACCGGATGCACGAGGTCATCCCGGGCGCGCGCGTCGAAGGCAAGGTCATGCTGGACGACGCGGACCTGTACGACCCGTCCGTCGACCCCGTCGCGGTGCGCCGCGTCGTCGGCATGGTGTTCCAGCGGCCCAACCCGTTCCCCACCATGTCGATCTACGACAACGTGGCGGCCGGGCTGAAGCTGAACGGCGTCCGCCGCAAGTCCCGCCTGGACGAGATCGTCGAGGAGTCCCTGCGCGGCGCCAACCTGTGGAACGAGGTCAAGGACCGCCTCGGCAAGCCCGGCGCCGGGCTGTCGGGCGGCCAGCAGCAGCGGCTCTGCATCGCCCGCGCGATCGCCGTCCAGCCCCAGGTCCTGCTGATGGACGAGCCGTGCTCCGCCCTCGACCCCATCTCCACCCTCGCGATCGAGGACCTGATCGACAAGCTGAAGACCCGGTACACGATCGTGATCGTCACCCACAACATGCAGCAGGCCGCCCGCGTCAGCGACCGCACGGCCTTCTTCAACATCGCCGGGACCGGCGAGCCGGGCAGGCTCATCGAGATCGGCGACACCGGCAAGATCTTCGCGAACCCCGAGCGGAAGGCCACCGAGGACTACATCACCGGCCGCTTCGGCTGACCCCTCGCATGCTCCGGCGTGCCGGGCGGCCGAGCGCGCCGCGCGGGTCTACGGTGCCGTTGGCGCTGGAGACGAAAGGCGGCGTGGCGGTGATCGGGATGGCGTGGGTACGGGCTCGCCGTGCCGCCGTGTCCCTGATCGCGGTGGCCGCCGGACTGTCGGGGTGCGGGGGCGATTCGGGTCAGGGCGTCACCGTCCAGGTAGGGCGGGCGCACTGCGGGCAAGGGTGGTCCCGCTCGCCCGCCGGTACGCGGGTGCTGCTCGTCCACAACGGCGACTCCTCGGCGGTCGACGTCACGGTCGTCTCGGGCGGGGCGGTCTTCGCGGAGCTGGAGGACGCCGGGCCGGGGACGACGCGTCCGCTCCGTGTCAGCCTCGCGGCCGGGACGTATGCGGTCATCTGCCGCCCGGAGGACGCCGCTTCCGTCACGGGGCCGCAGATCCGGGTGACCGGTGCGGGCGGGGGAGCGCGCGGCGTCCGCCCGATCACGCGCAACGACCTCTATCCGGCGGTGCGGGCCTACCGGGCCTATGTCGCGCGCGGCCTCGACAGGCTGAAGGACCGCACGGACGAGCTGCGCGACGCCGTCCGGTCGGGCGATCTGGACGCGGCCCGCGCGGCGTGGCTGCCGGCGCATCTGGCCTACGAGCGGCTCGGCGCCGCCTACGGGACGTTCGGCGACCTCGCGGACGCGATCGACGGCAGCCCGGCGGGGCTGCCGGAGGGCGTCCGCGACGCCGGGTTCACCGGGTTCCACCGGGTCGAGCACGGGCTGTGGCATGGGGAGCCGGCGGCTTCGCTGCGCGGCCCGGCCGACCGGCTGGCGGCCGACGTCGAGGCGTTGCGGGACGGCTTCCCGCGCGAGCAGACCGACCCCGGCGACCTCGGGCTCCGCGCCCACGAGATCCTGGAGGGCACGCTCCGGTTCGAGCTGACCGGCAAGGCCGACCAGGGCAGCGGGACGATGCTCGCCACGGCCGCCGCCGACGTCGACGCGACCCGCGCGGTGCTCGACCCGCTGCGTCCGCTGCTCAACGGCCGGATGGACCTGGCCGGGATCGACGCCCGGCTCGACCGCGCCGCGCGTCTGCTGCGGGCGCAGCACCGGCACGGGCGGTGGACTCCGCTGAGCCGGCTGAGCATCAGGGAGCGTGAACGCATCGACGGCGCCGTCGGCGAACTCGTCGAGTCGCTGTCGTCGGTCGCGACCATCGCCGCCGTCCGGAGGACGCCATGACCGGCCCGGGCGCGCGTGCAGCGGGAGCCTCCGTCGGGCGGCGCGCCTTCCTGCGCGGGGCGGCGGTCGCCGGAGTCGCGGGCGCGGTCGTCCGGGGCGGGCCGGCCGGGGGAGCGGCGTCTCCACCCTCCGCGTTCCACGGCGTCCATCAGGCCGGGGTCCTGGACGGGCCGCAGGAGCGCGCGATCGTCGTCGCGTTCGACGTGATCACCGAGAGGCGCGCCGAACTGGCGGAGCTGTTCCGTGCGCTGACCGTTCGCGCGCGGACGCTGACAGGCGGCGGAGCGCCGGCGGAGGTGGGCGTCACCGGGCCGCCGCCCGATTCCGGCATCCTCGGGCCGGACGTTCCCGCCGGGGGGCTCACGGTGACCGCCGGCGTGGGGGCGTCGCTGTTCGACGACCGCTTCGGGCTGGCCTCGCGGCGTCCCGCGCGGCTGGGCCCGATGCGGACGTTCCCGAACGACGACCTCGACCCCGCCTGGTGCCACGGCGACCTGCTGCTGCAGTTCGCCGCCTCCGAGGAGGACACCGTCCTGCACGCGCTGCGGGACGTCTGCCGGCACACGCGCGGCGCCATGCAGATCCGGTGGCGGATGAACGGCTTCGTCAGCAGGCCGCGGCCGTCCGGGACGCCCCGCAACCTCATGGGCTTCAAGGACGGCATCGCCAACCCCGACACCGGGCGCGCAGCCGAGATGGACCGCCTCGTCTGGGCCGCGCGGGACGGCTCCGAACCCGCCTGGACGGCGGGCGGAACGTACCAGGTCGTCCGGCTCATCCGGATGTTCGTGGAGTTCTGGGACCGGGTCGGCCTCGCCGAGCAGGAGCGCATCTTCGGCCGCTGCCGCGAGACCGGCGCGCCGCTCGACGGCACCCGCGAGTCGGACGTCCCCCGCTACGCGCTGGACCCGGTCGGCGACGTGATCCCGCTGACCAGCCACATCAGGCGCGCCAACCCGCGCGTTCCCGAGACGGACGGCAGCCGCATCCTGCGCCGGGCCTGGAACTACGACCGGGGCGTGGACGAGGCCGGAGACCTCGACATGGGCCTGATCTTCACCTGTTTCCAGCAGGACCCGCGCCGGCAGTTCGAGGCCGTCCAGGAACGGCTGCTCGACGAGCCGCTCGCCGACTACATATCTCCGTTCGGCGGCGGTCATTTCTTCACACTTCCGGGTGTCGCCGACGCCTCCGACCACTTCGGCAGGGCTCTACTCGCGGAGTAGGGGAGGAGACATGCGCAAACTCGCGGCATCGGCCGTGTCCGTGGCGGTCACCGGGGTGCTGGCGGTCGCCTGCACGTCCGCCGCCGAGAACAACACCGCCGAGAACAACACCGCCAAGAACAACGGGGCCGTGCCCGCTCCCTCCAGCGGTTCCCCCCGGACGCCGATAGAGCACGTCGTGGTGATCTACGGGGAGAACGTCTCGTTCGACCATTACTTCGGCACATATCCGAAGGCCGCCAACACCGACGGAACGCCCTTCCACGCCGCCGCCGGCACCCCGGAGGTGAACGGCCTGACGAAGGCGCTGCGCACCCGGAACCCGAACCGGTACGACCCGAAGCGCCTCAGCCATTCCCAGGCCCTCACCTGCGACCAGAACCACGGCTACGCCGCCGAGCAGAAAGCCGTGAACGGCGGCCGCATGGACCGGTTCGTCGAGTTCACCGAGCATGACAAGTGCACCGGCCAGCCCATCCTCTTCGGTGAGCCCGGCCTGGTCATGGACTACTTCGACGGCAACACCGTCACCGCCATGTGGAACTACGCCCAGCACTACGCGATGAGCGACAACTCCTGGGACTCGGTGTTCGGGCCGTCCACGCCCGGTGCCCTCAACCTCATCTCAGGCCAGACTTACGGCGCCTACGCGGTCGACCCCAAAACCCACGAGAAGGTCTCCGACCCGTCCGTGGTGGCGTCCCCGAACTCCAAGGGCGTGGGCACGGTCATCACGGACCCCGATCCCGCCTTCGATGACTGCTCCAACAACAACCACACGTCCGACAACAACCTCGCGGTGATGACCGGGCGCAACATAGGCGACCTGCTCAATGCGAAGAACATCACCTGGGGCTGGTTCCAAGGCGGATTCCGCCCGACCGGCACCGAGCACGGCTACAAAGTGTGCGGGTCGTCCCACGCCAATATCGGCAAGAACCGGGTCGTCGACTACAGCCCCCACCACGAGCCGTTCCAGTACTACGAGTCGACGGCCAACGAGAAGCACCTGCCGCCGTCCTCGGTGTCCGCGATCGGCCGAACCGACCAGGCCCACCACCAGTACGACCTGAAGGACTTCGACGCGGCGCTCGCAGCGCACAACATGCCGGCCGTGTCGTTCCTCAAGGCCCCCGCCTACCAGGACGCCCACGCGGGCTACTCCGACCCGCTGGACGAGCAGCGGTTCGTCGTGACCATGATCAACGAGATCCAGAAGTCGCCCGAGTGGAGATCGACCGCGATCATCCTCGCCTACGACGACTCCGACGGCTGGTACGACCACGCCCGCCCGCACATCACCAACGGCTCCGACGACCCCGCCCAAGACCAGCCCGCCTGCCGCCGCGTCGAGGCGTCCGGCGGCCACGACGACCGCTGCGGCCCCAGCCAGCGCCTCCCCCTCCTGGTGATCTCCCCGTACGCGAAGGTCGACCATGTAGACCACCATCCCGTCGAACAGGCGTCGATCCTGCGCTTCATCGAGGACAACTGGGGCACCGGCCGCATCGGCGGCACCTCGTTCGACGCCCGCGCCGGCACCCTGGTCCACATGTTCGATTTCGCCCACCCGAGGGCCGGCCGTCTCGTCCTCGACCCGACGACAGGCGCCGTCGTCTCCTGAAAGAGTCGTCTCCCGGCGGATCAGGAACGGTCAGGTGCGCGCGGGGGCTTTGCCTTCCGTGTCGCCGGGGCGGTGGTCGGGGACGAAGCGGTAGCCGACGTTGCGGACGGTCCCGATGAGCGACTCGTACTCGGCGCCCAGCTTGGCGCGGAGGCGGCGGACGTGGACGTCGACGGTGCGGGTGCCGCCGAAGTAGTCGTAGCCCCAGACCTCCTGGAGGAGCTGGGCGCGGGTGAACACGCGGCCCGGGTGCTGCGCCAGGTACTTGAGGAGCTCGAACTCCTTGAAGGTCAGGTCGAGGACGCGGCCGCGGAGGCGGGCGGTGTAGGTCGCCTCGTCGATGGTGAGGTCGCCGCTGCGGATCTCGCCCGGCACGTCGTCGGCGTCGGTGTCGGCCGCGCGCCCGACGGCCAGGCGGAGGCGGGCCTCCACCTCGGCGGGGCCGGCGGTCTGCAGGAGCACGTCGTCCAGGCCCCATTCCGGGCTCAGCGCGGCGAGGCCGCCTTCGGTCACGACGGCGAGGAGGGGGCAGTCGAGGCCGGTGGTGCGCAGCAGGCGGCACAGGCTCTTGGCCTGGACGAGGTCGCGGCGCGCGTCCACCAGCACGACGTCCGCGGGCGGCGCGTCGATGAGCGCGGATGCCTCGGCGGGGGCGACGCGCACCGAGTGCAGCAGAAGTCCGAGCGCGGGCAGGACCTCGTCGGAGGGCTCCAACGCGTTGGTCAGCAAGAGCAGGCTGCTCAAGTGCCGTCTCCCGTCAAGACGTAGGACCCAGACGGCTCATCCCCAGGCCCGACGGCGGTGGTCGGCGGCTCAAGGACGAGGTGACCGTGAAGGGCCTTTCGGATGAACTCCATGGCCTCGTCGCCCGGATCCCTCACCCAGAGCATAACCGAGCCGCCCGACCATGGACCTGCCTGGGCGACACTGGAGCCATGGCCAAGGGGACGATGCGGTACTGGGCGGCGGCCAAGGCGGCGGCCGGGACGCACGAGGAGCCGTACGACGCGGCGACGCTGGCGGAGGCGCTGAAGGCGGCGGGCTCGGCGCGGGGCGAGGAGTTCGCGCGGGTCGTCGCGCGCAGCTCGTTCCTGATCGACGGCGACCCGGTGGGCGGCCGGCCGCACGATTCGGTCGCGCTTCCCGAGGGCGGCGTCGTGGAGGTGCTCCCGCCGTTCGCCGGCGGCTGACGCGAGGTCATCCCGTGGCGCGACCCGGTATGGGGTTTTCGCGCACTAAGGTGTGGCGATCGCATGCCGCCGGCCCGAAGGAGAGACATGCGGAAGGTACTGCTGGTGCTGTTGATCTTCGTCGCCGCGGCGCTGGTCGCCGCGGACCGGCTCGGCGTCCGGGTCGCCGAGGACAAGATCGGCGAGCAGGTGGCCGCGCAGTACGACCTGCCGCAGCAGCCGGACGTGACCATCCACGGCGTCCCGTTCCTCACCCAGGCGGTCGGCGGCGAGTACGAGCACATCGAGGTCGCCATCGGCGACTGGACGGAGCAGGGCGTCACCGTCACCGGCGTCACCGTCGACATGCGCGGTGTGCAGGCGCCGCTGTCGGAGGTGAGCAAGGGCAGCGCCGCGAACGTCACCGCGCGCACGGCGACCGCGTCGGCGGTCATCCCCTACGCCGTGATCAAGAAGGAGGCGCCGAAGGAGGTCAAGTCGATCGGGCCGAAGGGCGACGGCCTCCAGGTCGAGATGGCCGGCGACATCCTCGGCTTCGCCGTCTCCGGCACCGCGGTGGTGGAGGTGAAGCCGACCGCCAAGGGCATCGCGGTCACCCCGGTGTCGGTGGGGTCGAACGGGGCCGCGCAGATCCCGCTGGCGCTGGTGAAGCGGCAGCTGACCTGGGTCGTCCCGGTCGCCGACCTGCCCGTCGGGTCGCGGATCAGCCGGATCGAGCCGACGCCGGACGGCCTGCGCGTCGCCGCGACGGCCGAGAACGTCCACCTCAACGACCTCCAGCAGAGGCCGAAATAGGCGGACGAGGGGGTGAACCGCCAGGCCGGGCCGTACGTGTACGTGGTGTGGGTCCGACCGCGGATGAGGGTTTGCTTCGCGCCCTGTACAGCGAGCACGGGGGTCCCCTCCTCGGGTACGTCCTGCGGCTGACGGGCGGGGACCGGACCCAGGCCGAGGACGTCGTGCAGGAGACGCTGCTGCGCGCGTGGCGGCACCCGGAGGCGCTGGCCGGGCGCCCGGTGCGGCCGTGGCTGTTCACGGTCGCGCGGAACCTGGTCGTGGACGCGCACCGCGCGAAGCGCGCCCGGCCGCCGGAGACCGGCATCGACGAGCACGTCATCATGACCGCCGACGGCTCCGACGACATCGACCGGGCCCTGGAGTCCTGGACGGTGGCGGAGGCGCTGGCCGGGCTGAGCCCCTCGCACCGGGCGGTCCTGATCGAGACCTACTACAAGGGCCGGTCGGTGGCGGAGGCGTCCCGGACGCTCGGCATACCGCCCGGAACGGTGAAGTCCCGCACCTTCTACGCATTGCGGGCGCTCAAACTCGCATTGGAGGAGCGGGGGTTGGCGCCATGAACGACTGCACGGACGTGCGCACGTCCCTCGGGGTGTACGTGCTCGGCGCGCTGGATCCCGGCGAGCGGAGCCGGGTGGAGGAGCACCTGGCGCGCTGCCCCCGCTGCCGGGACGAGCTCGCCGGGCTGGCCGGGCTGCCCGCGATGCTCGGCCGGGTCGAACGGGAGCAGCTCGAAGGGATCGCCGGGCCGCCGCCCGAACTCCTGGACGGGCTGCTGACCAGGGCGGCCGAACGACGGAGGGGATGGCTCGGCCGCCTGCGCGGCGGGCGGGGCGCCGCGGGGTGGGCCCCGCTCGCCGCCGCCGCGTGCCTCCTGCTTGTCGTCGGGGGCCTGTTCGGCGGCTTCGTCCTCCCCATCGGGCGGGACGGCACCGTGGCGGAGCCCCCGCCGTCCGCCACCGCGTCGCCGGCGGCGACCGCGGAGCGGATCAGCGCCGCCGACCCCAAGAGCAACGTCAAGGGCTATGTGGTGCTGCGCAAGAAGGAATGGGGCACCGAGGTCGAACTGCACCTGTCGGGGGTGCCGAAGGGGTCGCGCTGCCGGCTCCTGGTGGTCGCGCGGGACGGCCGCCGGGACGCGCTCGGCAGCTGGTACGTCCCGTACGACAAGGGCTACGGCGAATACGTCGGGTCGACGATGTTCCCGCGCGGCCAGCTGTTCTCCTTCGAGGTCGTCGGGCTGGACGGGCGCCCGCTCCTCACCATCCCGACCTGACGGACGCTCCCGGCCCAGCCTCCCGACCTGGCCCTCCCGACCTGAGCCTCCCCGACCTGGCCCTCCCGACCTGGCCCGAGCGGCCCGTCGCGGAGGCGGGGGGACCGGAGGCGGAAGAAATCGCGGCCCTGCGGAGTTGTGATCGACGATGACCGGAGCTTTGATCGCCGCGGCGGTCCTCTTCGCAGCCACGGTGTTCGCCCTCGTGCGGCGGCGCCGTGACGGCGTGCTGCGCGCGCGGCGAGGGGAGGGCGACGAGGTGGCGGAGACCGTCCGGCCGGACGACCTGGGCGCCGACCTGGGCGAGAAGGCGACGCTGCTGCAGTTCTCCAGCGCGTTCTGCGCGCCGTGCCGGGCCACGCGCCGCGTCCTCGGCGAGGTCACCGAGATGGTGGACGGCGTCGCCCACGTCGAGCTCGACGCCGAGGCCCACCTCGACCTCGTGCGCCGGCTGAACGTCGTGCGGACCCCGACCGTCCTCGTCCTGGACGGCGCCGGACGCGTCGTGCGGCGCGCCACCGGAGCCCCCCGCAAGCCCGACGTCATCGCCGCTCTGGGCGAGGTCATCCTGTGAGCCCCACCCGCACGACCTGCGATAAGACGAATGTCACTGTCTCGGAACGCGAGACGGATGTGACAGCGCGTGGATTGCGGCTTAACATCGAAGCCGTGCGTTACTGGACAGAGCAGATGCTCACGAAGCGCCGCGCGGTCGACTTCTGCCGCGTGGCCGCCTCGCTCTGTCGCATGGCCTGAGGCATCGAGCCCGTCCGCCCCCGAGCACTTTCCGGCTTTCCCAGCTCGTACGCACGCTTCCACTCCGCCAGGAGCACCCCGATGCAGGTTGATCCGCGTGGGCCGCGCTTCGGCGCGGCCGTCACGACCGTCGTTCTCATCGCGGTGCTGGTGACCGGAAGCTGGGCACTGCTCGCCGCTCAGGCCGTCGTGTTCGCGCTCGCGACCTTCCTCGGTCTCCGGTACGCCCCGTACGGACTGGCGTTCAGAGTGCTCGTCCGTCCCCGGCTCGCTCCGCCCAGGGAACTGGAGGACGCCGCCGCGCCCCGCTTCGCGCAGGGTGTCGGCCTCGCGTTCGCCCTGGTCGGGACGATCGGATACGTGACGGGGACCACCTGGCTCGGCATCGGTGCCACCGCCCTCGCGCTGGCGGCGGCGTTCCTGAACGCGGCGTTCGGGTTCTGCCTCGGCTGCGAGATGTATCCGCTCTTCCGACGTATCACCGCGAAAGTTCGCTCCGAGAGGGAGGTTCCGGCATGAGCCGCTCCGACGTCCTGGTGGACACTGACTGGGTCGAGTCCCACCTGGACGACCCGGGCCTGGTCCTCGTCGAGGTCGACGAGGACGTGTCCGCGTACGACAAGGGCCACATCCGTGGCGCCGTGAAGATCGACTGGAAGACCGAGTTGCAGGACCCGGTCCGCCGCGACTTCGTGGACAAGACCGGGTTCGAGCAGCTGCTGTCCGCCAAGGGCATCGCCAACGACGACCTGGTGATCCTGTACGGCGGCAACAACAACTGGTTCGCCGCCTACGCCTACTGGTACTTCAAGCTGTACGGCCACGAGAAGGTGAAGCTGCTCGACGGCGGCCGCAAGAAGTGGGAGCTGGACTCCCGCGAGCTGGTCACCGACGTCCCGTCCCGTCCGGCGACCGAGTACAAGGCCAAGGACCAGGACCTGTCCATCCGCGCGTTCCGCGACGAGGTCGTGGACGCGATCGGCAAGAAGAACCTGATCGACGTCCGGTCCCCGGACGAGTTCAGCGGCAAGCTGCTCGCCCCGGCGCACCTGCCGCAGGAGCAGTCGCAGCGGCCCGGCCACGTGCCCACCGCGGCCAACATCCCGTGGTCGAAGGCGGCCAACGACGACGGCACCTTCAAGTCCGACGAGGAGCTCCGCGAGCTCTACACCGAGGCCGGCGTCGACCTGAACAAGGACACGATCGCCTACTGCCGCATCGGCGAGCGCTCCTCGCACACCTGGTTCGCGCTCCGCGAGCTGCTGGGCCTGGAGAACGTGAAGAACTACGACGGTTCGTGGACCGAGTACGGCTCGCTGGTCGGCGTGCCGATCGAGCTCGGCGCGGGCAAGTAACCCGGCCGACCTTCGGAGACTGGAGGAGCAATGACCCAGGGCTGCGCAGCGCCCGAGCAGACCGCCCACCTGCCCGCGACCGTCGACCTGGCCAACGAGGCCGTCATCCAGGGCACCGTCACCCGTGACGGCGCCCCGGTGTCCAGCGCCTACGCCCGGCTGCTCGACTCGTCCGGCGAGTTCACCGCCGAGGTCGTCACCGGCGACGAAGGCGTGTTCCGGTTCTTCGCCGCCGACGGCGACTGGACCGTCCGCGTCCTCGCGGCCGGCGGCGTCACCGTCGACAACACCGTCACCGCGAAGACCGGCACGGTCGCCGCCCTGGAGGTCGCGATCTGACCGGGCCGCCCGGCTGAACGCCGGACGCCGCGCCGGCCCGCCCGGCGCGGCCGGCCGAGACCTTCGGACCCCGCCGCCCCGCCCCACCCGGGACGGCGGGGTCCGTCGTCTCCGCCGCGATGACTCCCGTACCGATCCTCTACGATCGGGCGCCATGGCCCGGCCGTCCGCGCGTTCGCCGCTGATCCTCCCGTGGGCCGCGCTGAAGCTCGCGGGGCGGTTCGTCCTGCCGCTGTCCCTGTGGTTCACGGTGGGCGAGCTGCTCCGCTACGGCGCCATGTACGGCGGCTACCGGCTCGGCACGATGAAGGGCACGGCCGCGTCCGTCGCGCCGATCGTCACCATCGGCCTGCTCGTGGTGATCACGCTGACGGTCACGGTGCTGATGGTGCACAGCGTCCGGGAGGGCCTGGACGTGGTCGCCGCCCGCGAGGCGGGCGGCGGCCTCACGCCGTGGGCGGTCGGCAACGAGGAGCCGGTGATCGGCGCGATCGGCCGCGCCGCGCTCCCCTTCGTCATCTTCTACCTGGCGTGGGGGCTGCAGAGCGAGGACGCCCGCGAGTTCGCGTCGGCGGCGGCGAGCCGCGGGTTCGCCGAGGGCGGCATCCAGGGGCAGATCGAGGGCGCCGGGATGCTGCTGTCGCTGGAGAAGCACGTCGGCCTCGCGGTCGGCCTCACCGCGGGCCTGTTCCTGCTGAAGGTGCTGGCGGAGTGGCGGCTGGAGGAGCGGCTGCCCCGCGCCGTCGGGGCGCTCGTCGCCTTCCTGGAGATCAACTTCACGCTGTTCGGCATCTTCACGATCGACCATCTGCGCGGCCTCGGCGTCGACTGGCTCACCGGGCGCGAGGTGTGGAGCTGGGTGACCGGCGTCGCGGGCCCCGCCTTCGCGCTGTGGCCGCCGTTCAAGGACGCGGTGCTCGGCGCGCTGATCTGGCTGGTGATCGCCGGGGTGATCCTGGGGCTGGACGCGGGGGACGAGCGGGTCGTGCTCGGCGACGGCCGCGCGGCGCGGCGGCTGGCGCGCGCCGGCGGGGTCGGCCGGACGAACAGCCCCCGCGAGCTGCTCACCCGCGGGTTCCGGGAGATGTGGCTGCCGGCGTGGTACGGGCTGCGGCTCGTCCGC
Source organism: Spirillospora sp. NPDC127506 (assembly GCF_040302145.1). Classification (NCBI taxonomy): domain Bacteria; kingdom Bacillati; phylum Actinomycetota; class Actinomycetes; order Streptosporangiales; family Thermomonosporaceae; genus Spirillospora; species Spirillospora sp. NPDC127506. The sequence goes on from NZ_JBEORG010000031.1 coordinate 26,620, forward strand.
CGGTCCGGGATGATGCCGTTCGCGACCTTCGCGCTGCTGTTCGCCGCGCTGCACGTGGGGGAGGACGCGTCCCGCCGGGCGGTGTACGAGCTGATCGGCCCGCACGAGGTGACGTGGTGGATGCGGGCGCTGCCGGCCATCGGCTTCGGGACGGGCCTGGTGTTCGAGATCCTGCGGGTGTGCCTGCTCGCGGCGGCGTTCAACCTGGTGATGGCGCGGGTCAGCGCGCGAAACGCAGCGAAGCCTGCGGGGCCCCCGGTCTCCGCGTCTCCTTCGGCGCCTGGATCACCAGCTCCAGCGCGTCGGCCTTCGTCCGGGGCACCGTCCCCTTGACGGTGACGCGCTGCGCGACGCCCGGCGTCGGCTCGGCCGTCCGGAGCCCGCTGGCGAACCACGTGCGGCCCTCGTCGTCGCGGAGCCGGTACGCCAGGCCGTAGGAGCCGACCGCCTTGGCGCTCGCGGCGTCCGAAGGGCGGACGGCGACTTCGAGGCGCAGCTCGACCACGTCGCCCTGCCGCTGCCCGAGAGGGGCGGCGGTGCGCCGGTCGACGACCTTCCACTGCGCGCCGGCCAGCTCGCCGATCCGGCCTTCGGGGACGGTCGTCACCTTCTCCGGCGGTTTCAGGGCCCTGCGGACGTTCCGGGTCTCGTCCGCCCAGGGCACCACGAGCATCGCCGCCATCGCGCACACGAGCGCGATCGCCTGGACGATCCGGCGGTCGCGGGGGCGCATCCCCGGGCGCCGGGGAAGCGGGATCCCGTCGGGGCGGGTGTCGGTGGCCGTCATGAGGTCGCCCTGACCTTGTACCGCTCGGCCGCCCCCTGGACGAGCCTGGCCGCCCGGTCCTTGCCGAGGCCGAGGTCGATGTCGGCGGCCGAGGACAGCTGCGGCAGCAGCCCGCCGGTGCCCACGACCAGGTGCGCGCCCTCGACCCGGTTCTCCGGCAGCTCGAACACCAGCTTCGCGGGCGTCCAGATCAGCGGCTGCAGCGTCGGCTGCTCCGCGGAGACCTCGGAGGTGCGCGGGTCCTGCCGGAACCTGTAGCCGCCCGGCGTCTCCAGCTCGGCCGACCTGAGCTGCAGCGGCTCCCGCCGCGACGTCGCGCTGATCCCCACGATGAGGTACACGCCGTCCGTGCCGACCGGGGGCTTGCCGCCGAGCGAGAAGTTCGGTTCCAGCGACCGCGCCGCCTCGACCTTGTCGACCCGCACGCTGAAGTCGCGGGTCTCGACCTTCTCCCCTATCGAGCCGCCGGTGCGGATGGGGTCCAGTTCACCGGCCCTCACCCGGGGCTGGAGGGAGTGCAGCCACATCGCCCCGGCGAGCAGGACGGCCCCGCCGGCGGCGGCGCCGCCCCGCACCAGCACCTGCCGCGCGTTCACGACGGGCTCACCGGCAGGGTCAGGCGACCGGCGAGCACGTCGCTCGTGGGCGGGACGATCCAGTTGTAGGTGCTGTCGGTGAAACCGTGCTCGTAGCTCCACTTGCGCAGCCCCACGGTCAGCTTCGACGGCGAGTCGGCCGGGCCCAGCTCCCACATCGCGGACGCCTCGACCGGCAGCCCGGGCTGCGCCGTGTCGGTCTTCGCGCCGCCGGCGACCCCGTCGACCCGATCGGGCTCGACCCACTTCCCGGCCTTGGTCAGTGCGGAGACGCCCTCCGACAGCCCGCCGATGCCCAGGGACTTGCTCTCCTTGCCCTTGTTCAGCACCCGCATCCGGACGATGAGGTAGCGCTGTTTGCCGCTGCCGAACTTCCCGTCGGCGAGCCCGATCCGCGCGTCGTGGACGGTCACCTCGAACAGCCCCAGATCGAGCGGCTCGCCGGCCTTCTTCACCGGCTGCTTGGGCGTCTCCTTGAACCCGCCCGCGAGCCACACCGCCGCCACCAGGACCGCGACGGCGCCGAGCACGGCCGCCGGCACGGCCCACCGCCGCGCGGCCGCCCGCGGCGGGGGCGCCTGCGGCCGGGGAGCCGGGGGAACGGGAGCCGTCGACTGCACCCGCCAGATGGTATTACGGCCCCGCCGGCCGCGGTCGCGCCCGTGCGGGAGTGATGCGGGGTCCGGGAATCCCTTATTGTCGTGTGGTTCGCACACGTCAGGAGAGACGAGGTATGCGCGGAGGGCGAATCGCGGCGGGCGCCGCAAGCCTGGCCCTGACGTCCGCTCTGGCGTTCGCTCCGGCGGCCGCCGCGGCGCCGGCGGACCGGCCCGGGGCCGCGCCGACGGCCAGCAAGAAGCCCGCGAGGCAGAAGACGCAGCGGGCACCGGCGCCGAAGTGCAACAAGCAGATCGGGCAGCCCGCCTCGGCGATCACCGTCGAGCCGTGGGCGCAGCGCCGGCTGGACTTCGAGGAGGCATGGCGGATCACCCGCGGCCGGGGCGTGACCGTCGCCGTCGTCGACAGCGGCATCAACGCGAACCACCCGCAGCTCAAGGGGAAGGTCGCCGCGAGCTTCGACGCGTCCGGCACGACGCCCGACGACTGCCTCGGCCACGGCACCGAGGTCGCCGGCATCATCGCCGCCGCCGACATGCGCGGCCGCAACGTCCCGTTCGTCGGCGTCGCCCCGCAGGTGAAGCTGCTGAACGCCAAGTTCGCCAGCGGGGAGAGCACGCAGGACAACACGCTGCTGGCGAAGGCGATCACCTGGGCCGCCGAGCACGGCGCCAAGGTGATCAACGTCTCCTCGGCGGCGCCGGACACGGCCGCGCTGCGCGAGGCGGTGCGGACCGCGCAGCGCCACGACGCGCTGATCGTCGCCGCCGCGGGCAACGTCGCGCAGGACCAGCGCGGCAAGGAGAGCGCCGCCTACCCCGCCAGCTACAAGGGCGTCCTGTCCGTCGCCGCCGTGGACGAGGCGGGCACCATCTCCGGGTTCTCCAACCACAAGACCCGCATCGACGTTTCGGCGCCCGGCCAGAACGTCATCTCCACGCTCGGCGACGGCTACGCCGGCGGTCTGCAGGGCACGAGCTTCGGTGCCCCCTTCGCGTCGGGCGTCGCGGCGCTCGTGCGCGCCCGCCACCCCAAGCTGACCTACCAGCAGGTGATCAACCGGATCCTGATCACCGCGGAGGGCGGCAACGGGCAGGGCAGCGGCCACGGCATGATCAGCCCGCTGCAGGCGGTGTCCGCCCTCGTCGACCCCGACGCGACGCCGGGCGCCGCCGACGCGCGGCCGCTGGGCGGCGCCGTCCCGATCGCGAAGCCCGAACCGGTCGACCACCGGACCCGCACCATCGGCCTGGCCGTAGCGGGCGGCGCCCTCGCCCTCGCGCTCGTCGTCGCGTTCGCCGGGGCGGTCATCCCGCGCGGCCGTCGGCGCGGCTGGCGCCCGGGCCGGGCCGTCATCCCCGCCGAGGAGCGCGACTAGCCGCGACCGATAGCCGAGACCAGGAACGGACACGGAAAAGGCCACGGAAAAGGCCAAGGAGAAAACGGACGCCCGGGCTCGGCGAGGCCGGGCGTCCGTTTGTCCGTTTCTCCGCCGCTACTGAGGTTGGCCGTAACTGGCCGTCTGGATGAGGCGCTTGCCGGTGCGGCGGTCCGAGTGGGTGCCGCGGCCGGGGGGCAGCGGGGTCGGCCGCACGTCGAACAGGTTCCCCTCGTCCTTGTTCCCCGACATGATCAGCGCCGGGGTGGCCATGTCCTTCAGCCGCTGCAGGACCGGGTCGAACATCGCGCGGCCCGCCCCGCCCATGGTGCGGGCGAGGACCAGGTGCATGCCGATGTCGCGGGCCTGCGGCAGCAGCTCGGCGAGCTGCGCGAGCGGGTTGCCGGACGGGGTGGCGACCAGGTCGTAGTCGTCCACCACCAGGAACAGCTCCGACCCGCTCCACCACGACCGGTTGCGCAGCTGCTCGGGCGTCAGGTCGGACGGCGGCAGCCGGTTGACCAGGGCGCCGTGGACGTCCTTCATCAGCCCGCCCGCGGCCGTCGAGGACGCCGCGAACCCGATGACGTGCTCGCTCTCCGCCGAGTCCAGCAGCGCCCGGCGGTAGTCGAGCATGATGATCCGGGCCTCTTCGATCGTGTACCGCGCCTTGATCGACTCGACGATGAGGCGCAGCAGGTTCGACTTGCCGCACTCGTTGTCGCCCAGCACGACGAAGTGCGGGTCGTTCTCGAAGTCCAGCAGGACGGGGGACAGCGTGTCCTCGTCGATGCCGATCGGGATGCGCTTGCCGGTCTCGGCCACGGCGGGCAGCGAGGTGTGCGGCAGCACGTCCGGCAGCATCCGGACCGGCGGCGCCGGCGGCCGGCCCTGCCAGCCGGCCTGGATCGTCTGCACCAGGTGCCGGACGCCGTCGCCGAGGTCGCCCGCGGTGGTGCGGCCGTCGACGCGCGGCAGCGCGCCGAGGAAGTGCAGGCCCTCGCGGGTGAGGCCGCGGCCCGGCCGCCCCTCGGGGACGTTCGCGGCGAGCTTGCGGTCCATCTCCGACTCGTACGGGTCGCCGAGCTTCAGCTCCAGCTTCGTGGTGAGCAGGTCGCGGATCGTCAGCCGGAACTCCGACCACTTGTTCGTCGAGGCGACGACGTGGATCCCGTAGCCGAGGCCGCGCGCGGCGAGGTCGGTGACCGTCGCCTCGACCGCCTCGAACTCCTGCCGGACCGTCAGCCAGTTGTCGACGACGAGGAACACGTCGCCGAAGCCGTCCCCGGCGATCTGCCCCTCGGCCCGCATCCGCCGGTAGGTGCCGATCGAGTCGATGCCCCGCTCGGTGAAGAACCGCTCCCGCGACTCCAGCAGCCCGGACACCTCCGCCACCGTCCGGCGGACCCGGTCGGGGTCGAGGCGGCTGGCGACGCCGCCGACGTGCGGCAGGTCGGCCAGCGCGGCGAGCGCGCCGCCGCCGAAGTCGAGGCAGTAGAACTGCACCTCCTGCGGCGTGTGCATGACCGCGAGCGAGGTGATCAGGGTCCGCAGCAGGGTCGACTTGCCGGACTGCGGGTTGCCCGCCACGCCGATGTGCCCGGCGGCGCCGGACAGGTCCAGCCACATCGGGTCGCGGCGCTGGTCGAACGGCTTGTCGACGATGCCCGCGAACGCGTGCAGCCGTCCCCGGCCGTCCCAGCCGGCCGTGGTGAAGCCGAACTCCGGCGTCTGCTGGAGGTTCGGCAGGACCTGGTCGAGCGTGGACGGCTCGTCCAGCGGCGGCAGCCAGATCTGGTGCGGCGGCGGGCCGTGCCCGGCGAGCTGCTTGACCACGAGGTCGAACAGGCTGATCTGCGGCCCCTCGTCCTCCTGCCGCCGCTGCTCCCGGCGCTGCGGCTGCTCCTGCATCTGCGGCCGCATGTACGCCGGGGTGAACGGGACGATCTGCGCGAGCTGCCGCGGCCCCTGCCGCGCCTCCTCCGGCTGGGCGTCGTCCGGCTTGTACGGGCCCGACACGTACGCGGCGCGGAACCGCGTCATCGTCTCCGTACCGATCTTCAGGTAGCCGTTGCCGGGCGCCTGCGGCAGCTCGTAGGCGTCGGGGACGCCGAGGACGACCCGCGACTCCGCAGCGGAGAACGTGCGCAGCCCGATCCGGTACGACAGGTGGGTGTCGAGGCCGCGCAGCTTGCCCTCCTCCAGCCGCTGCGACGCCAGCAGCAGGTGGACGCCGAGGGAGCGGCCCAGCCGCCCGATCATCACGAACAGCTCGGCGAAGTCGGGCTTGGCCGACAGCAGCTCGGAGAACTCGTCCAGCACGACGAACAGCGTCGGCATCGGCTTGAGCGGCGCGCCCTGCTCGCGGGCCTTCTCGTAGTCGCGCAGCGAGGCGTAGTTGCCGGCGGCGCGCAGCCACTCCTGGCGGCGCACCATCTCGCCGTGCAGCGCGTCGTACATGCGGTCGACGAGCGGCAGCTCGTCCTCCAGGTTCGTGATGATCGCGGAGACGTGCTGGAGGCCGTCCATGCCGAGGAACGTCGCGCCGCCCTTGAAGTCGACGAGGACGAAGTTCAGCACCTCCGACGAGTGCGTCATCGCGAGGCCGAGCACCAGTGTGCGCAGCAGCTCGGACTTGCCGGAACCGGTCGCGCCGATGCACAGGCCGTGCGGGCCGTACCCGCCCTGCGCGGCCTCCTTGATGTCCAGCTCGATCGGGCGGCCGTCGGCGTCCAGGCCGATCGGCACCCGCAGCCGGTTGCGCGGCGCGCGCGGCTGCCACGCCTGGCGCGGGTCGATCCGGGCCGGGTCGGGGACGCCGAGCAGCGTCGTCAGCGTCGTCGCGGCGGACAGCGCGTCCATCTCCGGGCCGGTGGCGGCGCTCGCCCGCAGCGGCGCGAGCTGCCGCGCGAGGCCGTCCGCCTGCACGTAGCTGAACTGGTCGGGCCTGCCGAGGGAGCTCGGCACGTCCTTGCCGGTGCGGTCGCGGCGCAGCATCGCCATCTTGTCGGGGGCGACCCGCAGCCGCAGCATGGTGCTGTCGGCGGTCGGCGCGACGTGGCCGGTCAGGTCGACGACGCAGACGCCCTCGATGCCGTCCGAGCCGATCTGCGAGTCGGGGGTGACGGCGCCGCCGTCCACGATGACCACGTGGTACGGCAGGTCGCTCTGCTGGAGGCCGGGCGTGAACCGGGCGCGGTCCTTCACCTCGGTGCCGAACATCCGCTCCAGCTCGGCGAGGCTGTTCGCCATCAGCCGGACGGGCCCGGCCGCGTCCGTCACCGTCGGGTGCATCGCGTGCGGCAGCCACTTGACGAAGTCCCAGTGCGGCATCGCCTCGGGCGACGCGCACACGCTGACCCGCATGTCGTCGGGGGAGTGGAACGCGGTGAGCTGCGCGATCATCGCCCGGACCATGCCGCGCACCGCGTCCGGGTCGCCCATCGGCAGGATCCGCGCGAACGACGGCAGCGACACCGCGACCGGCAGGTTCGGCACCGTCGAGTGGGCCCGGACGAAGCGGCGCAGCGCGCCCGCCGTCATCGGCTCCAGGTCCTCGACGGGGCGCGTCTCCGGCGGGATCAGCTGGACGGCGAGCTTCTGCGGGCCGGCCCCGATCCGCACGTTGCCGAAGTCGGGGTCGCTCGGGCGGCGCTCCCAGATCCGGGCGCTCATCACCAGCGACCACAGCGAGTCGGGCGCCGGGCTGTTCCACTCCAGCGACTCGCGCTGCTGCTCGGCGGCGCGCCGCACCTTGCGGCGCACCTGCGACAGGTAGCGGAAGTAGTCGCGGCGCGCCCCGTTCAGCTTGAACTTGCGCTCGCCCGAGCCGCGGCCGAGCTGGCCGAGCATCATGCCGCCCATCGCCAGGGCCATGCCGCCGCTGCTGATCATCATGATCGGGCTGCGGGTGCCGCCGCCGAGGAACATCAGCCCCATCATGAGCGGCATCACGGCCATCGGCAGGTACGTGAGGACGTTCTGCAGGCCGCCGCTCTGGATCTCCGGGATCTCCGGCGGGGATTCGAGCAGCAGCTCCCCCTTGGGGGCCGGGGGCGGTTTGCGGCGCTCCTTGCGCCTCACGAGGATCGTGCTCACCTCGGCGTTCCTCCAGGAGCCTCAACGCCGGGGCGGCCGGTGCGGGGGACGGCCGGCCCGTTGGGGGATACTTGTCTTGCTTTGAGCTTGATTTAGCGTAGGCGGACGTCACATCCTAAGCTGCGCGCCGCTCGGATCGGCCCCCCTGACTGACCTGGAGGACGGGAGCTCCCGTGAACTCGCCCGCCACGACCGAACTGTGCAGGGTCACCATCGTCGCACCGAAGCGGCGCATCGACGTGTCCCTGCCCGCCGACGTGCCGCTCGCGCACATGCTTCCCACGCTGCTGCGCGCGGCGGGCGAGGACCTCGCCGACGCGGGGCTCGCCCATTCCGGGTGGGTGCTGCAGCGGCTCGACTCCGACCCGTTCGACCCGTCGCAGACGACCTCGGCGCTCGGCGTCCGGGACGGGGAGATCCTCTACTTCCGGCCCCGCATGGCGCAGCTGCCGGAGATGTCGTTCGACGACGTCGCCGACGTCATCGCGTCCGGGATACGGGAGCGCACCGACCGCTGGCGGCCCACCACGACCCGCTCCTTCGGCCTCGGCGCCGGCGGCATCGCGCTGCTCGTCGCCGCGGTCGTGATCGCGCTGTCCGGGCCGCCGTGGATCATCCCGGCCGCCGCCGCGGGGCTCGTGGCGTTCATCACCCTGATCATGGCGACGGTGCTGTCCCGGGCGGTCGGCGACTCCGGCGCGGGCGTGATCCTCGGCTACGCCGCGCTCCCGCACGCGTTCCTGGCCGGGCTGGCCGCGCCCGCCCGCGACAATGTGGAGCTGCCCGACCTCGGCGCCGCGCATCTGCTCGCCGCGTTCGGGGTGACCGCGCTGGCCGCGATCATCGCCGCGTTCGCCATCGCGGACGGGCTGCCGGTCTTCCTCGGCATCGCGTTCGCCGCGGTGGTGGGCGCGATCGGCGCCGGCGTCGGGTTCGCGTTCGGCGACCTGCCCGCCGCCGGCATCGCCGCCGTCTGCGCGGTCGTCGTGATGATGTTCATCGCGGCCGTCCCGTCCCTGTCGTTCAAGCTGGCCCGGATGCCGCTGCCGCCCGTCCCGAGCAGCGCCGAGGACCTGCGCCGCGACACCGAGACGGTGGACGGCCGGGAGGTGCTCACCCGCACCGCCGCCGCCGACCGGTTCTCCACCGGGCTCATCGCCTCGATCGCGCTGGTCGCGGGCGGGGCGATGCTGTTCCTGGCCGGCGAGGACGGCTGGGCCGGCCCGGCGACGGCCGCGGCGATGTCGGTGTCGCTGCTGCTGCGCGCCCGGATCTTCCGCGGCGTCGCGCAGCGCTCCTGGATGCTCGTGATCGGGCTGTTCGGGCTGGTGCTGACGTCGATCGGGCTGGCGCTGCACGGCAGCCAGCTCATGGCGCTCGCCGCGGCGCTCGTCCCGCTGCTGCTGCTCGCCGCGATCGTGGTCGCGGTGACGCTGTGGCTGCCCGGCCACCGGCCCACCCCGGTCTGGGGCCGGTGGGGCGACATCCTCGACATGCTCGTCATGATCGCGCTGATCCCGCTCGCGCTCGCGGTGCTGGACGTCTACTCCCGCGTCCGCGGGCTGGCCGGGTGACGGGCGGATGCAGAACCGGCGGGATCTCTACCAGGCGCACCGCCTGATGACGCAGCGCGTCGGGCTGGCCCTGCTGCAGGGCGAGCCCGACGTCGCGGAGTCGCCGATGCGGCGGCTGTCGGTGGGCGCCTTCGCCGGCGTCATGGTCGGACTGGTGATCATCGCCGTGTTCGGCATCTGGGGGCTGCTGTCCCCGGGCGGCGCCAAGGGCCTCGACGAGCCCGGCAAGCTCATCATCGAGAAGGAGACCGGGACCAAGTACATCTACGACGCCAACACCAAGAAGATGTTCCCGGTCGCGAACTACGCGTCCGCGCTGCTGGCGCTCGACTCCGACAGCGAGCCGGAGCGGCGCACCGTGTCGCGCAAGTCGCTGGCCGGGTTCGAGCGCGGCGCGATGATCGGCATCCCCGGCGCGCCCGACTCGCTGCCCGGCGAGGACCAGCTGATCCGCGGGCCTTGGTCGGTGTGCACCCGCGAGGCGGCGGGCCCGACCGGGGTGAAGCGGCAGATCAGCGCGCTCGCCGCCGGACGGAAGGTGGGCGGCCGCCGGCTCTCCGACACCGAGGCCGTCATCGTGCAGACCGGCGGCGTCCCGTGGGTGGTCTGGAAGGACCACCGCATGCAGATGACGATCGCGGCGAACCAGGTGCCCGCGCTGACCGGCGGGCCCGGCGCCGTCGAGGTCCCCGCGACCTGGCTGAACGCCATCCCGGCCGCGGGCAACTTCGCCTCGCCGGACATCCCGGACCGCGGCAAGTCCGTTTCCGGCCCCGGCGGCGGGTCGGCCCGCGTCGGCCAGGTGTTCAAGGCCGAGACCGGCGCCGGCGGGCAGGCGCTGTGGTACGTGATGCTGGGCGACGGCCTCTCGCAGATCAACGAGACGCAGGCGCAGCTGCTGCTGCGGGACGTCAAGACCGCCGCCGCCTACCCCGGCGAGAACGCCCGGCCGCTGCCGACGGACGTCCCGTCCGCGCAGGCGATGGCGTCCAAGACGCGGCTGCTGGACAACAACCTGCCGCCGGCGCTGCCCAAGTTCGTCGCCTGGGACCCGGCCACGCCGCTGTGCTCGGTGTTCCCGGTCGGCTCCGCGACGGCGCGGCTCACGATGGGCGGGTCGCTTCCGGCGCCGTCCGCGGGCACGCTCGGCGCGGGCACCGCGGGCTCGTCCGGGACGATCGACCAGATGGTGCTGCCGCCCGGCGGCGCCGCGCTGATGAGCCTCGTGCCCGCCGGCGGCGACAGTTCGGGCGGCGGCGGATCCGGGTCGCTGTCCCTGGTGAACGACCAGGGCGTCCGGTTCGCGCTGCCGTCCGCGGACGTCGCCAAGAAGCTCGGCTACGACGCGAAGAAGGCCGCGCCCGTCCCCTCCAGCGTCATCCATCTCATCCCGCAGGGCCCCGCACTCGACCCCGCGCTCGCACGCAAGCCCGTCTCGACGTCCAAGGCGTGAATATGACGTAGGTCACATGAACCGTGAGATCAACACGTGCGTCGACATAGGTGGCGTGCAACACTTATGATCGCTGACATTTCGTGTCGACAGGATTGCTCCCGGGCGCGCCGGGCGAAGGCGGGCCTTTCCACTCTCCTGCGGCGCGCGACCGAAAATCGCAATCGGAGGTGACACTGTGGGAAACACGTCCGCAGCCGACAGAGCGGCAATGCAGCAGGCCGCCACGCGGATCGAGGACTCCGCGGGCATCGTCAAGGGCCTGCAGAGCCAGCTTGAGGGGCACAAGGCGCAGCTGATGTCCGGCTGGGCCGGTAACGCCGCGGTGTCCTTCGACCGGGTCTTCAACGAGTTCCAGACCGAGATGAACAAGGTCAGGACGGCGCTGGAGGGCATGCACCAGAAGCTCGTGCACACGAAGATCACGTACGAAAGCACGGAGCAGGAGCAGCAGGACGCCGTCAACAAGATCAACCAGCTGCTCAACGGCGGCACCTGACAGTCCCTTTCCCGTCATTCCTCCGACCGTAAAGGACTCCTACCGTGAGCGACAGCTACACAAAGGCCAATTTCAGCACGATGCAACAGGCGCAGGCCGACTTCACGCTGGCCTACCGCGCACTCGTCGACGAGCTCGACGACCTGGAGAAGAACCTCGAGCAGAACCTCGCCCAGTGGGAGGGCGGCGCGCAGGCCGCCTACTGGGACGCCAAGCGCCAGTGGGACGCCGCCGCGGCCCACATCGGCCAGGTGCTGAACCAGCTCGGCGTGGTCATCGGCGAGGCGCACAGCAACTACAGCGGGGCCGAGCGGGCCAACCAGAACATCTGGGCGGGCTGACCCCGGGGCACATGCTCCGGTCTACGTCGTGCAGGGACCTCGGCCGGGCCTGCACGGCGTAGTCGTGCCGGGGGCGGAGACGTGATTCGCCAGGAGGGCGAGCGATGGGCGACAAGTATCATCTGACAGACGAGCAGCTCGCGAAGGTCGAGTACACCTACACCGTCGGGGCCAACCAGTACAGCCCCGGGCAGACCGTCGAGGTCCACGGGCTGACCCAGCAGGAGTGGGACGATCTTCCGGAGTGGCGGCAGCGCGATCTCTACTACCAGTACAGCGCCGGTGCCCACGCCGGGAAGTGGGACGACCCCGCCAATGCTCTGCCGCGCGGACAGGAGCCCGACCGCAGCGCCTGGAAACTGCAGGCCGAGAAGGGCTACGACGTCGATCCGGCGGAGCTCCGGCAGCTCGCCAAGGACATGAAGTACAAGCTCGACATCTGGAAGCGCAAGCTCAACAAGGTCGGCGCGACCTCGATCACCACGGCCGACCTCGGCGGAACCAAGGGCTCGGACAAGTTCGTGGAGGTCGCGACCGCCAGCAAGAACGGCTTCCAGGAGTACATCACCGCCATCGAGACCGCCTACAACGGCGTGATCGGCAAGCTCAACGCCACGGCGGACCAGTACGAGAACGCCCATCACACCACCAAGAAGCAGGTGGACGGCGCCAGCCCGACCGGCAGCGGCAACCCGAACCTCAAGTGACGACCATCCCGGAAGGAGGGACCGATGGGTAAGCGGAACCCCGAGTCGTACCCGATCAGGGACGGGATGGAGTTCGGGAGCTACAGCTTCAACGACGAGAACTTCGACGACATCAAGACCAAGCTGAAGAACCTCAAGCCCGAGGCCGTCGGGACCGCTTCGACCGCCTACAAGGACGCGGCCGAGGTCCTGGCGGAGATGACCGAAGAACTCCGCAACAACTTCGCCAAGCGGATCATCAAGCACTGGCAGGGCGACGTCGCCCAGGAGGCCCTCGACCAGCTGGGGCAGGTCTACGAGACCTCCAGTAAGCTCTCGGACGACAGCCACCGCAACGCGCAGCTCTACAACTGGTACAAGGTCAACATCCTCGACTGGTACAAGACGACCGGCGAGACGATGGAAGACGGGTACATCCACACCGGCGGTGACGACGACCGCGCCCGCGAGTTGATGCAGAAGTTCAACATGCGGATGAAGGAAGCGTTCGACGGCCACCCCCTCAAGATCACCAAGGACCTGCCGGGGGAGAAGGGCGGCGTGGAGCCTCCGCCCCCGCCGCCTCCTCCGCCCGGCGGTGGCGGCGGGCCGTTCGGCGGCGGTGGCGGCGGCGGGCCGTTCGGCGGCGGCGCGGGCGGCTTCGGCGGCGGCAGCGGCGCCGGTGCCGGCGGGAACTTCCCGACGTCCGACGGTGCGGGCGCCTTCTCCCCGAACGGCGGCGGCTCCGGGCCCTTCACGGACGGCGGCACGAGCCCCTTCAACCCGTCCTCGCCCGGCGGCGGAGCGAACATCCCGACCGGTGACGGCGCGGGCGGCTCGCCGTTCGGCACCGGGTCGGGCACCGACCTGTCGAGCTTCCCGGGCGGCGGCCCCGGCGGCGGCCCCGGTCTCGGCGGTGGCGGCGGCGGTCTCGGCGGCGGTCTCGGCGGTGGCGCCGGTGGCGGCTTCGGCGCCGACCCCGGCGGTTTCGGCGGCGCGGGCACCGGCTCGGCCGGCGGTCCCGGCGGCGCCTTCGGCGGCGGTCCCGGCGCGGCCGGCGCGGGCGCCGGCGCGGGGCGCGCGGGCGCCGGCATGCGCGGCCCCATGGGCGGCATGCCGATGGGCCACGGCGCTCAGGGCGGCAAGGAAGAGGAGCGCGAGCGCAACACCTGGCTCACCGAAGACGAAGACGTCTGGGGAGCCGATGACGACACCGCCCCGCCGGTGATCGGCTGAACCTGGTCGGACGCCGGGCGGGTGGACGGCCGTCCACCCGCCCGGACCGGCGCGACGGACTAGGGAGTGTGCGGACAGATGCGGTGGCTGCTTCGAACGGTGGCGGCGACGGCGGCGATCGGGCTGGCGACGGCGCCCGCCGTCGCGGCGCACGCCGCCCCGGGCCCCCGGGCGGACCAGTGGTGGTTCGACTCCTGGGGCATCCAGAAGGACGTGTGGCCCATCACCAAGGGCAAGGGCGTGACGGTCGCCGTCATCGACACGGGCGTGAACGCGCGGCTGCCCGACCTGAAGTCCGTCGTGCTCCCCGGAACCGACCTGACGGGCCAGGGCGGCGACGGCCGGCAGGACAACGACTCCTACAACCACGGCCACGGCACCGGCATGGCCAGCCTCATCGCGTCCCAGGGCACCGCCACCGGGTTCGTGGGCATCGCGCCGGAGGCGAAGATCCTGCCGATCGCCGCGTCGGTGAGCGGGCCGACGACGGCGAAGGCCGTCCGGTACGCCGTCGACCACGGCGCGAAGGTCGTCAACATCTCCCAGAGCAGCGAGTCCGCCGACATCTACCCGAACCAGTGCCCGCCGCAGCTGCTGGAAGCGGTCGAGTACGCGGCGAAGAAGGACGTCGTGATCGTCGCCGCCGCCGGCAACTCGGGCGACAACGGCAACAAGCCCAACTATCCGGCCTCGTGCCCCGGGGTCGTCGCCGTCGGGGCCCTCGGCCAGGACGGCAAGCCGTGGAAGTCGACGCAGAAGCAGCCGTACGTCACCGTCGGCGCGCCGGGCGCGAACGTCGGCTACCTCGGCAAGGAGGGGCGCGCCTACCGGTCCGGCGCGGGGACGAGCCAGGCGACCGCGCTGGCCTCCGGCGCCATCGCCCTCGTCCGCAGCCACTACCCGAACCTGTCGGCGCGCCAGGTCGTGCAGCGCATCACCGCGACCGCGAAGGACTTCGGCCCGCCCGGCAAGGACGACCTGGTGGGGTACGGCGTCATCAGCATCCCGCGGGCGCTCAAGCAGGACGTGCCCGCCAACGCGCCGAACCCGGTGTACCAGCGGCTCGACAAGGTCATGGCCGGAAAGAAGGCCGGGGCAGGCGCCACCAAACCGGCCGCCGCGGGCGAGGAGGACTCCGGCGGGTTCCCCGTCCTGATCGTGGGCGGTGTCGTGGTGGTGCTGCTCGTGCTGGGCGGCGGCGCGTTCCTGCTCATGCGCGGTCGCAGGAAGCCCGCTTCGCCGTCCGGGCCGATGCCGGGGCCGATGGGGCCGCCGCAGCCCTTCGGAGCGCCGCAGAGCGGCCCGCAGCAGTCGCCGTACCAGACCGGTCCGCAGCCGCAGCGGCCGCCGGCGGGGCCGCCGTCGTTCGGCGGCCCGCAGAACCCGCCGCCCGGCGGCTGACGGCCGGATGCCGCGGAGGCTGACCGCACCGGCGTTCATCCTGTCGTCGGTGCGGACGGGGTCGACGCTGCTGCGCGCCATCCTGGGCGGGCATTCGGAGCTGCACGCCCCGCACGAGACGCACCTCGGCGACATCACCGTGCGCTTCGAGTCCCGCCAGGTCGCCACCTCGATGGAGCGGCTCGGGCACACTGAGCGCGAGTTGCGCTTCTTGCTCTGGGACGCGCTGCTGGCCGGCGAACTGGCGCGCAGCGGCAAACGGCAGCTGGTCAACAAGTCGCCCAACGACGTGTTCATCCGGGACGAGATCGTCGCCTGCTGGCCGGACGCCCGGTTCATCTTCCTGCTGCGCCATCCGTCCGCGATCCTGCGGTCCTGGCGCAACGCCCGGCCGTACTACTCCCCGGAGGACCTGGTCGCCGACATCGTCCGGTACTGCGAGGCCGTCGAGGAGGCCCGCGGCGAGCTGGACGGCCCGACCGTCCGCTACGAGGACCTGATCGCCGACCCGGCGGGCACCGTCCGGGGGCTCTGCGACTTCCTCGGCGTCGCCTTCGAAGAGGAGATGCTCGACTACGGCAAGGCGGGCACCGATTCCTTCGCACCCGGGCTCGGCGACTGGGCGGAGAAGATCCGCACGGGCCGCATCCAGCCGGACCTGCTCGTCCCGGATCCCCCGCCACCGCCCCTCAAGGACGTCTGCGCCGCCTGGGGCTACCCGGTGGCCTAGCCGCTCAGGCACTCCTCGCAGGCGGTGAGCGTGTCCGCGATGCCCCTTGCGGCCGCCTCGGCGCCCGCCAGTGCCGTCGCCTCGTCCATCGGCGCCGCCTCGCGGGTCTTGGGGGAGCCGTCCACGTCGAGCGGCGACCTCGTGCCCCGGAACCGCACGGTGATGACGGCGTTCCGCAGCCGGGCGGTCGCCGCGGCGGTGGTCGTCGCGCCCAGCGGCCCCGACAGCGTCAGGTGCTGCGTGAACGCCTGGTCGCCGATCCGGACGACGCTCGGCGCTTCGGCGTGCAGGGAGCCGGGGGCGCCCTTCGCCGTGCCCGCCATGGAGTTGGCGCCGTCCCAGGCCGCGTCGTACTCGGCCTTCGCCGACGCCGCGCCGTCCAGGTGCAGCCGCACCGACACGCTCAGCCGATGCGATGCCCGCACGCCCTTCGCGCCCGGGGGCTCCGCCCATTCGCACGCCTCGTACCGCTCGTCCGCCGAGTTGGCCGCCTCGTTCGGGACGGGCGGGTCGGAGCGCGGCACGTACCGTTCGAGCGTCTCCCCTGGGACCAGCTCGCACGGCTTCGGCATCGACGTGAACCGGGCGGGCGCCGAGTCACCGGAGGACGCGCCGACAGCCCAGCCGACCCCGCCCGCGACCAGCACCAGCGCTCCAGCGCCCACTGCCCACCGCCGGCGCCCGGCGGCCCACCATCGGTGCCGCGGGAAGTCCCCGCCGGCGTCGGCCGCGTCGGGGACGGGCTCCGCCGGCTCGGCGGCCGGCAGGTCGGAACCGTCCAGCGCCTGATCCGCCGCCACGAACTCCGGACGGCCCTTTTCGGATCGCGAGCCATCGGACAAGATGCGAGCCCCCAACTCTCACAACCGGACGTTCGCCGCGAGGCTAGCATTCACCCGCCCGGCTCCCGCCGATCGCCGAAAGTGATCGCCCGCATGATCGCGTCGACCCGCGAATGCCGATGCGCCTCCAAGCACGCGGGCCGTTCAGTGATCGCCTCGTCCCCCTCAAGCCACCGGACGTATCGGGGCAGCAGCCACCTGGGCGGATGCAGGTAGACCACGATCGAGATCACCAGGGGGACGACGGCGAGCGCCGCGAGGACCGCGACCACGCTTACGGGGGCGACCGCGGCGACCGCGAAGGCCAGCACGACGAGCAGGCCGGAAGCACCGAACCAGGCGCCGGCGAGGGGAGTGTACGGCCAGTGGAAGAAGGCGTCGTTCCCGTGCCAGGAATGCCAGCGTCCCCGATATGCCGCGATGCCGAGCAGAAGTATCCCGACGAGGAGTGGCAGGAAGACGACCGCGGCGACGATGACCCTCGCGGACATGATGCCCTCCAGACCGACGTGTGGAAACCGTATCGTGCGCTGACTCCGGCTCGCTTCGCGTCTGCTGAGTCGCTGACACCTGTTCGGGGCGCCTGTTGCCATCCGCACCGAACCAAGGGCAGATCGTGCATCAAACAAGATCGACTATAAGCATTGGCTGATCGCGTCCGCTCAAGAAAGACAGACTCGATCAGCCCCATGTCGGCATTGAGGATCTGTTCTAGCAGGGTAGAGGTGGATGAAACATTTTGAGCTGGTGGCCGGCGTGGGCTTACTTGTGCTCAGCCTGGTCTCGTCCTCGTATTGATCAACACCATCCGCCAGGCGAGAAAGGACCCCTTCGACTGGCTGGTCGCACACCGCGGATCGGTATGGGCGAGGGGTCCGCGTACAGCTCTGGTCGGTCACACGCACCCTTGACGAGTTCGCCCGTGAGGCCGAGGCGCAGTCGAACCACTTCGGCCGTTGACCGGCCGACGTGTTTCAGAGGGTGCCTCCGAAGGGGGTGGAGGCCAGTTCCCAGAGCCTTCTGGCCACCGGGTGCCGCACGGTCGGGTCGATGGCTTGCGCGAGTGCCGCCAGTTGGGCGGGTGGGAGCAGGGCTCCGCCCCGGGCCGGGGCGCGCAGCCAGAGCCGGGTCGGCTTACGTCCGGGCACCTGCACGGTCAGGCGGGGCAGGACGCCGCCGCGCCAGCTGCTCCAGACCGGTCGCGCGCTGTCCGCGCTGACGTATGCGGCGGTGAGGTCGTACCTTTGCCTGCCCAGGACGCTCCGCCGGACGAGGACCCGGCCGTCGAGCCAGAAGGCGCTGCGGTAGTGCTCGACCAGCATCAGGCCGATGAGCGCGTCAAGAAGCGCGATCGGCAGCAGGACCACAACGCCCAGCATCATGTCCTCCGACGTGAGGAGCATTACGCCGAGCGCCCCCACGACCAGGCTCACCAGGGCGGTCACCGGGACCAGGCACCCCAGCCAGAGGGCCCACATGGGTCCCGGAGGGCCAACGTTCAGCCGGATCACTGGTCCTCCTTCGCCGGCCGGCGTCAAGGTGCCTTGTGAAGAGCTTCCTGGGCAGGAGCGGGTTCGTACGGGGAATGCGCTTTGTGCTCGGGGTGGCGTTGCTTCTGTGCGCACCGTTCAGCGTCCTGCCGGAGGCTGGGCGGTGCTCTTTCTTGCGGCGCTCTGTGCGTTTGCTGCCTACGTGGTGGTTCAGGTGGGGCGGCGCAGGAGGTTGCGCGGGGCAAGGTGAGTTGAGCTTCGTCCTACATGGGGGGTGGGACGAGGATTCGGTGCAGGCGGAGTGTTTGCTTGGCGCGTTCGCGGACGGTGGGGTCTTCGGGCGGAAGCTGGGCGTTGTTCTCGCGGATGTGGCGCAGGAGGTCGGGCTCCGGGGGGATGCCGTGGTGCTCCAGGTGGTGGGCCACTCCGCCCAGCCAGATCCAGGTGCCGTCCGTCTGGTAGGTGTCGGGGACGGTCTCCGGGCGCGCGGGGTCGAAGAGGTCCCTGAAGCGGCGGCCGCTGTCGTAGGCGACCGGGGCCTCGCGCAGGTAGCGCAGGACCGCGTCGCGTTCGGCCGGGTCCAGGGCGGCGCGCTTCATGACCTCCGGGTCGCCCGGGACGGGGTTGTTCGCCAGCCGCAGTGACTGCTCGTAGACGTTCGCGCGGTCGCGGAGGTGCTGGAGGCTCGGCGCCTCCTGCTCGGTCGCGTCGGCCGGCACGGCGCCCGCGACGGGGTCGGCGGGCATGGTGCGGCAGCGGTCGAGGACGTCGCCTGCGGGGACGTTCTGCGCGTAGAGCTCGCGAAGCCGCAGCACCCAGGCGCCCGCGGCGTCGCCGCCGGGGGCGCCCGCGTCGGCGCGGGCCAGGAACATGGCCGCGGTGCCGCCCGTCCACAGGTAGCCGAGGACGAGGTCGCCCTGGGTGACCGGCAGGTACCGGACGGGGCCGTCGGTGGTGACGTCGTAGCTGGGCGGCAGCTCGAAGTGCAGCGGCCCCCAGCCCTGCGACCGGTCCATCGGGGTGCCGTCCGGGAGTTCGCCGGGGGGGACCGACTCCCAGGGGGAGCGTTCGGCGTCGGGGTTGGCGAGGCGCAGCAGGTCCTGCTTGTCGTCGGCGGTCTCTTCGCGGGCGCCGGCGGGGACGCCGCCGCCGCGCGGGTCCTCGGGGCGGCCGATCCACCGGCGGATCGCCTCGCGGGCGGGCAGGCCGGCGGCGTAGGACTCGCGCAGCCGCTCCGACCAGACGACCGGCGCGGAGTACGCCTCCCGCAGGAACTCGTTGCGCCGGATGAAACCGGCGGACCGGTCGTCCGTCCCGGCCCACAGGTAGCCGACGTGCCGGCCGTCCAGCAGCACCGGCAGGTGGACGACGGGGTGGCGCGTCCAGGTGGCGTAGCCCTCCGGCGGCTCGAACGCGGGCGCCGGCGGGCCGCTGAAGCCGCCCGGCGGCGGCGGAACGTTGCTCATGACGCCTCCGAGCCGGTGATGGTCGCGACCGCGGCGGAGCGGACGGGGTCGGCGACGTCCGGTATCTGGAACCCGCGCCGCCGGATGTGCGCGGCGAGCTCCGGTTCCGGCGGGACGCCGTGGGTGCGCAGGTAGTAGCCGACGGCGCCGGGCCAGATCCAGGTGCCGTCGGTGTGGTAGGTCAGGGGGACGTTCCGCGCGTGACCGGGGTCGAGGGCGTCGGCGTCGTAGCTGCGCGCCGCGAGCACGATCGGGGCCTTCTCCAGGTAGCGGACCATCGCGTCCCGTTCGTCGTCGGGGACGTCCGGCCGCCGCATCTCGGGCCGCCCGTCCGGGGCCGTGCCGTCGAACGGCTTGGCGATGCGCATGCCCTCCGCCGGGGGGGCGCCGAGCCAGCCGGGGGTGTGCTCGGGGTCGCGCGGGAACCTGCGGCGCTCGGCCTCGGCCGCGTCCGGCGGCGGAGGGGTCTGCCACCGCGGCTCGCCCTCGCGGTCGTACCGGACGTCGTAGGAGAACGGGAACGTCAGCGTGAAGACGGCCGAGAACCAGGTGCCGAGGCCGGGGGCGTACATGCCGGCGCGCAGCCGCTCGAACAGCTCGCCGAGCGCGGCGGGCGGGTCGAACGGGCTGGGCAGGCCGGGCCCGGTGACCAGGCGGAGCTGCCCGAGGGTCTCGGTGTGCGACCCGAGGGAGCGGTGCACGATCGTGCACTCCCCCCACCCCGGGGGGAGGGCGTGCGTCAGCAGCAGGGTGATCTGCTGGAGCAGGTCGTTCTGCTCGACGGGGTTCAGCGACCCGTTCTCGCTCACGACTTACCTCTTTCGTCCGTCCTGGGAGCTGGTCGGGTGGTCATCCGCCGTGCGCGCCCGCGGTCCGGCCGAGCCGCTCGCGCAGCCAGCCGGGGATGTGCCCGTCGGCGCGGGGGAACACGGCCAGGTCCCGCGCCCAGGCCTCGGCCGGGACGGGCGGATCCCACATCGGGTCGAAGTCCGCGTTGAAGCTGATCCAGTAGGCGCTCGGCGGGTCCATCATGAACCGCATCCCGAACCAGGTGCCCTCGTCCGGCCGGTACATCATCGACCGCAGCTCGCCCGCGATGAGCGCGCAGTCGCGGGGCGGGTCGGCGGCGGGGGACGTCCCGTCCGGCATGATCACGCTGAGCCGGACGTCGGCGACGCCGACCAGCATGAGGACGCGCAGGTCGATGCGCCGCCAGCCCGCCGGCGCGGTCTGCAGCACGGCGTGCCCGAGCCGCTGCGTCAGCTCCTCGTAGCGCTGCCGGTCGTACGGCCGCGGTTCCTGCGGCGGCACCGGGACCTCGGCGGGGGGCTGGGTCATCGCGTCGCTGCTCCTCTCCTCGTCGCGCAAGTCTATTGGTCCGGCGGGCGCGCGGCGGGCGGCGCGAGCCGCGCCCGGAGCCATTCGGGGACGGCGTTCTCCGCGCGGGGGAAGACGGCGAGGTCGCGCCGCCATTCCCCGGCGGGCGGCGGCGGATCCCACAGCGGGTCGAACGTGCGGTTGTAGGCGACCCAGTATGCGTCGGGAGGGTCCATCATGAACCGCATCCCGAACCAGGTCCCTTCGTCCTGCCGGTACATGATGGACCGTATTTCCGCGGCCGTCTCGAATATCTCGGGGACGGGCTCCACCAATGGCCGGGCGTCGTTCTTCTTCACAACTACCAGATCGGTTTCGCACACGTCCGCCAGCATGAGGATCTTGACGTCGATGCGTTTCCAGTCCTTCGGCGCGATGCGGGCGAGGGCCTGCCTCAGCCGGTCGAGGAGCCGCGTGTGGCGGTCCTCGTCGTAGGGGCGCGGCTCCTGCGCCGGGACGTCCGGCGGGACGAGCCGGACGGGTTCTCTCCTGGCCACGGCTAGCCCCCCGCGTCCCGGTGGTCCCGCGGCGGGACGGGGTCGCCGCCGGGGCCGCTGATCTCGGTCAGGTCGCCGGACTCCACGTGGTCCCTGATCGAGCGTTCGAGGTCGAACGCCCGGCCGCGCTCGTCGGGCAGCCTCTTCGGGCCCCGCTCGCCCGGGCGGTACACGGTGCGGGCGTCCAGGCCGGTGAGGACCGTCGCGCGGAGGGGCCGCAGCACCCGGTAGGTGCGGAGCGGGGTGTCCTCGGGGTAGCCGTGCAGTTGCCGCCGTTCGAACGGCGTGCCGATGGTGAAAAGGGTTCCGGTGTTGTCGCCGTCGTAGGTGTCGAGTTCCATGCCGGGTTGCAGCACCGTCTCCTCCTGCGGCGCCGGTCGCGGCGGGCTCGCTTCGGGGAGCGAATTCCCGACGTGCCATTCGAAGATCTGGTGGGTGCTGACGAAGTCGCCTCTCGCGGGCGCCGGGCCCGGATGGACGATGAAATACCCGCCCGGCCTGTTGTCGAGGGGCAGCAGTTCGAAGTAGCGGCGTCCCCGGGCGGCGGGTCCGCGCGGCCGTTCGGCGGCGATCGAACGCCGGATCTGCCTGGTGCCGTTGCCGGCGGCGGTATCGAGCCGCCAGGCGTCGATTCCGTCCCGCGGCCTCTTGGTCCTGCTGAGGACGCCCGCGCCTGCCAGGACCGACGAGTTCACCTCCGCGCCCGCCTCGGCGAGCACGGCGCCGGCCGCGAACGCCGCGGCGGCCGCGGGGTCGGCGAACGCCCGCCGCTCGACGGGTTCGCCGCCGTCCATGCGGACGGCCAGCCAGGCGGGCGGGAGATGGACGATCGACCAGCACCCGTCCGCGAGCCGGCCGATCAGGAACTGGTCGGCCGCCTCGGCGATCCGGTATTCGCGCAGCCTGGCGTGCGCCTTCTCGAACAGCCCGCCGAGCCCGCCGGGCAGCGCCGCCGCCAGGTCCGCCTCCCGCTGGGGCGTGAAGGCGCCGGGGTCGAACCGGTCCGCCGCCTCCTGGACGGCCGCCAGGTCCGCCATCCAGCCGGGGACGCGGTGCGGTTCCTGCGGGAACATCCGCAGTTCTTCGGCCGCGGCGGCGGGGGTGATCCGGTCCATGAACGCGATCTCGTCCACGCTGTGGAACCTGACCTCCCAGGCGGGTACGCCGCCGTCCGCGAGGGAGGTCGTGCCGGGCCGCAGGTGAACGGTGAGGTTCATCTCCAGCCAGGTGCCGTCGCCCTCGACGTACATCTGCGATCGGAGGTCGCGCAGCAGCGGGAGGACCCCGGAGTCCGGGATCAGCGACTCGGTTCTCTCGAATCCGGCGGGGATGACGGCCTGCTCGTAGGACGTGCCCACCGCGCAATAGGTGAACTTCATCGACATCAGGCCGCCGGGCGCGAGATGGAGCAGCAGCGACGCTATCTCGTCCAGGCGCGCGTCCTGCTCGGCCATGCTCAGCACTGCTCTCACCTCCTCGCCGGATGGGCGTCAGCCGTCCCGGCGCCCCTGACCGCGTTGTTCCCGGTAGATGCGCAGGGTCTCCGACTCGGTGATCCGGGCGATGTCACCGGCGTCGAGCAGCTCCGCGATCGGACGCGGGAGCAGATAGCCCTGCCCCTGCTCGGACGGCCCTCCGGAGCGGCGGCGGCCCGTGGGAACGGTGGTGTTCCGCACCGGGAAACCCGGATGCACCGTGAGGGGGCGCCGGACGACGAAGAATTTGCGCACCCTGTCCTTGCCCGACCTGTAGAGCCCGCGGCGCTCGAACGGCGTGTCCAACGTGAACAGGTAGGGCTCGTCGGTCTCGGCGTAACTGTCCAGAAGCGTGTTCTCCGGAAGCACCTGCCCCGTGCTCGCGCCGAAATCGCCGGGGAGGCGGCTCCGGACATGTGCGGTGAACAGATCGTGCTCCCGGAGGAAGAGGTCGCCGTCCGGGCCGGGGGTCCGCTCGATCACGTGGTAGCCGCCGGGGTGCGCGAGCACATCGTCCAGGGGGACGCAGGACTCCCCGTACCGGGGGCGCTCCTCATCGCGGGCGGCCGCCACCAGGCGCTCTCCCTCGTCCAGCAGCCTCCAGACGACCCGTCCCTCCGACTCGTCCCAGACGTGGCCGAGGACGCCCTGCTCCCGCAGCAGATCGCCGTGGATCGTCACGCGCTCATCGACGATCAGCCCGCCGGCCGCGTACGCGACGGCGTCCTGGGCCGACTCGAAGGACGCGACGTGCGCCGGCGCGGTCTCTGCCGCCGCCTCGCCGGAGACGCGGACGGCCAGCCATTCCCCGTCCCCGCGCAGCACCGACCAGCAGCCGGGTTCGAGCCGTCCCACCAGGAAACGCGACACCCGCTCGCCGGCGAAGTCGCGCAATACGCGGCGCGCCCACGCGAACGTCCAGGCGCTCTCCGGATGGAGCAGCCCGACGAGTTCGTGCTCGTCCTGCGGGACCGGCGGGAGCTCTTCAGGGGCCATTCAGGATTCCCCGGGCGTCCCCTGGCGCCCCTGCTCGCGCAGCTCCGCCTCGAACAGGTCGTGCGCGCGGAGGCGCAGCGTGTGGACGAGGGCGCGCTCTTCCGGGGTGAGGCGGCGGGGCACGGCGCGGGCCGCGTCCTCGATGCCGTTGATGGTCTCGTAAAGCGCGTACGCGGGCCCCTCACCGCGCAGCCTCCGCCCCCGGACCTCCTCGACCCGCTGGACGAACTCGTCGCGGGTCAGCGTCTCGATGTCGGCGGTCGTCCCGAACCAGATCTTGCGCAGGTACGACTTGTCGCGCTCGAACTCGCCGGTCCGGTAGGAGAGCGCCCAGACGGACACGCCGCCGTCGGGAGCCTCCTCGAAGACGACCGGCCTGCCCTCGTAGGCGTAGTACTGCGGATACTCTTCAGCCACTTCGCTCCCTTACCGGCGCGCGAGTTCGCGCAGCGCGTCGAGGCCCGGAAGTTCCTGCGCGCGCGCGTCCCGGCCGATGACGCCCGACAGCCTGTCCTCGGGCGCGAGCGCGCACCGCCGCAGCGCCTCCAGCGACGGCACGCCCTCCCGGTGGGCGTCGCTCAACCGCAGTTTCCACAACCCGGCCGCGACCTCGCCCGCCGTGCCCGCCGCCTCCCGGTTCAGGTAGCCGGCGGCGGCGCCGTCCACCGAAGCCCACACATACCCCACCACATCGCCCTGGACGGTGACGGGCAGGTAGCGGACGGGCGCGGACGTCTGCTCCGGGTAGGTCGGCGGCAGGACGCTGAACAGCGGACCGAACCCTTGCGACCGGTCGGCCGGCGTCCCGTCCTCGAACTTGCCGTCCTGGACGGACGGCCCCGCGGGCACCGGGTAGCCGGGCGCGATCACCTGGTGGAGGGCCTGCAGGCTGGGGGCCTCCTGCTCGGCCTCGTCCGCCGGGATGCCGCCGCCCACCCGGTCCTCGGCGGCGCCCTTCAGCCGCCGCACCGCCTCGGCGGCGGGCACGTCCGCGGCGTACGCCTCGGCGAGCCGGTCCTCCCAGTAGTCGGCGGCGAACATCTCGGTCTCCGACACGTCGGGCGCGAGCAGGAACCCGGCCGCCCGGTGCCGGACGGACCCCCACAGGCAGCCGATCACCCGGCCGTTCAGCCGCACCCGGTAGTAGATCACCGGCTCCCTCGTCCAGTGCGCGTACGACGGGGTCGGCGGCGGCAGCGGATCGGCGTCCGGGAACGGCGGCGGCGCCCCGGGCACGGGAGGGGGAGCGCCCGGGTCCCACGGGGGAGGCAGGTCACTCATCTCGCGCGCACCTTTCACATCGACGTCCGCCCATCATGGCCCTGACCTGGGCGGAGGAGGCGGAGCCGGCGGGATTACCACGGCCTCTACATCGTAGGTCGGGCGGCGCACCGAGGTTCCGTCGCGGAGCACGACCCTCTCGTATCCGGTGTGCACGACGCTGGTGATCTGGTAGCGGGTACCGCGCGGCAGGATCAGCTCCCGCTGGTCGGGGAACGCGCTCGCGGAGCCCATCCACAGCCCGCGGCTCCCGGGCGGCAGGACCAGGCGGACCCGGTTGCCGAACGAATGCCCGTCCACCTGGGCCGGGTCGCGTCCGAGCGACGTGGACATCGGGGCGGCCTCGGTCTGCACCGTGCCGACCAGGTTGGCGACGGGGTCGCGCCCGTTCAGCGGCAGGCCGTCCCGGCCGAGCAGGAAGTTGAGGTCGGACAGGCCGCGCACCGCCTGGACGGGCTCCGGCAGCGGCTGGTTCAGCGCCTGGTCAAGCTCGGCGATGCGCCGCCAGAACGCCTGCTCCGTCGGCTCCTCGCCGAGGTACTGGCGCAGCCAGTGCCGCTCCTGGTGGTCGGCGCGCAGCTGTTCGAGGCGCGCCGTCACCGACGTCAGCGGCGGCGCCAGCAGCCGGTCCACAAGCTGCCGCTGGTGCGGGTCGAGGTCGGTGCGGCTCCGCAGCCGGACGATCTCCTCCAGCCGGGTCGGCATCCGCCCGCCGTTCAGGTGGTGCAGCTGCACGGCGGACCACTCCGACCACGCGAGCCGGTTCAGGTGGGCGCCGAGGTCCGGGCCGCCGGGACGCAGGAACCGGTTCGGCATCGACTGCCGCGTGTACCACCAGGCGGCGCGCCGCAGCGGCTCGGGCAGGTGGCGGAAGACGTGCCCGAGCCGGTTCTCGCCGTACCGCTCGCCCTGCCGGTCGGTGTCGAACCGGTGGACCCCGTCGGGGTCCGTCCGGCCCTCCGGCCGCAGCCAGTCGCGCAGCCCGCGGGCCTCCGCGTCCGGCGGCTCGCCGTGCGGGTCGCGCGGCCCCGCGTCGCCCTGCGGGTGGCCGGGCGGGCGGGCGTCGTCGCCGGCGAGGACGGTGCCGTCGGGGCGGTGCACGTCCCAGCCGCCGTCCGGCGGCCAGGTGGGGCGCTGCCGCCCGTCCGCGTCCGTGCGGCCGGACGAGGCGAACACGTTGCCGTCGGAGTCGGACCAGACGAGGCCGCGCGGCGCCACCACCGGCACGCCGAGCCGCTGCGCCAGCTGGGCGGCGAAGTCGCCCTCGCCGGTCCGGCAGGACAGCAGCATGACCCGGCGGCCGTCCCAGTCGGGGTCGCTGCGGATGAGCGCGGCGAGGTCGTCGGCGCTCAGCCGCCTCCCGTTCACCCGCAGCCCGTCCGGGTCGCCGTGCCCGTCGACCACGAACGTGTCGGGGTCGGGCGCGACGCGCCGGGCGAGGTCGCGCATGGCGGTCTCGTCCGGGCCGAAGAACGACCGCCCGGCCGGGGTGCTCTCGCTGTCCCGGAAGACGTCGTGCAGGTGCTCCGGCAGATCGCCCGGCACCGGGGACTCGGTGTCGCCCGTACCGTCGCCGTCCCGGTCGTGCGGGGACTCGTCCGAGTGCCGCTGGACGTCGCCGACGCCGTGCTCGACGCCCGGCCCGTGCGCGGGCGTCGTGCCCGGCCCGTGCGCGGGCGTCGTGCCCGGCCCGTGCGCGGGCGTCGCCGGTGAGGGCTCGGAGTACCAGCCGTACTTGGCCGCCACATCCGGCCGAGCTGCCCCCGCCAGCCGAGCCGCCGCCCCGTCCCCCGGCGCAGGACCGTCGCCCGGCGCCGACCCGCTACCGGAGGACGGCCCGTTTCCTGGCGCTGGTCCGTTGCCGGATGCCGGTGCGTCGCCGGGGACGGGTCCGTGGCCGGGCACCGGGCCACTGCTCGGACCTGGATCGCTGCCCGGAGCCGGGCTGCTGCCGGGGGTCGGGCCGTCGCCGCTGGGCGGAGCGCTGTCGGGAAGCGGCGCGCCGCCGGGGGCGGGGCCGGTGCCCGGAACCGGGCCATTGCCGGGCGGCGGCGGACCGTCGTCCGGGTCGGGGCCGGAGCCCGGGGGCGAGTCGTCCGGCGGTGGCGTGCCGGTCGTTCCGCCGGTGCCGGGGCGCTGATCGGGGCCGGCGAGCGCCTCGTCCAGGGCCTCCTGGAAACGGCCGATCACGCGTTGCTTGATGGCCTCGTCGAGCGCGGCCTCTTCACGGGTGACGTCGCGGTTCTGGGATTCCGCGACGTTCGGCAGGTCCCGGCGCACCTCGTACAGGGAGTGCTCGTAGGAGGCGACGTCGTCGATCGAGCGCAGGTGCAGCCGCAGCTCGCCGATGTGGCCGTTCGGCATCCGGATCGTCAGCTGGACGTCGCGGTAGCCGCTCGGCACCGGGTTCTGCATCCGGTCCTTAACCGACGTGATCTGCACGCCGTGCTCGCCGGCGATCCGGTGGATGCTGCCGAGCGCCTGGTAGAGCCCCTCCACGGAACGGAACTGGATCCGTGCGCCGAGCAGGTCGTTCAGGCGGCTCGCGTCCCCTCCGTAGTCGCCAATGATCTTGTCGAGGGCGCGGACCCGGTCCTTGTCGCCCGGACGCAGCTTCGGGTCCGCCCCCATCTCCGTGAGTTCCGGGTCGTGGACGAGCGCGTGCAGCAGCGCCTCGGACTCGTGCTTGGCGTCGTACAGGCCGTCCAGGTACTCGTTGAGGTACGGGTCGTCGCGTCCCAGGTCCGGGTCGACTCTGGACAGGTCGAAGTCCGGCTGGTCGGGTGCGACCCGCGGTTCGAGGCTCTCCCCGGGCTGCCGCTCGTTCACGACGGCGTCGGCCAGGTCCCGGCTGATCTGCTCCTGCTCGGGGGTGAGCGGCGTCGGCTGCGCCTTCACCCCGTCCCCGCCGAGGATCGCCTCCGCGCCGCGCTCGTTGACGTCGTGCACGGCCCCTTCGAGGATGCCGACGGCCTCGGGGTGGCTCAGGACGCTGTTCAGCGTCTTCGGCCGAGCGAGAAGCGAATCGCGGAGGGACGTCTCCAGGTCGTTCAGATCCCGCCCCGCCATGATCCGGGCCAGCTCGGGGTGGTTCGGCAGCGTGTCGCGCAGCTGCGCGGCCAGTTGCTCGCCGAGCGGCTCTCCGGCCCGGTCCAGCATCTCCCGGACCCGCGGGTCGTCGTGGATCTGCCGCATCACCTCGTCGGACGCACGCTGCGGGGGCGCGTCATCCGAGTGCGGACCGCCGTCCGGGCGGGCCTGGCCGTCCGGGCGGGGCTCGCCGTCCGGGCGGGGCTCGCCGGCCGCTGGTTCCGGGCGGGACGCGGCGCCGTCCGGGGGAGTCGGGTCCGCCGAGCGGGCCATCGGCTCGGGAGGCTCGCCCGCCGACCGGGACGCCGGTTCCGCCCAGCCGAACGGGCGCGCCGGGCCCTTCGGAGAGCCGTCCGGATTGACGGGCGTCGCGGCCGATGTGCCGAGATGGTTCGGCGGGAGGTTGTAGAACGTCCGGTAGTGGACGGTCGTGGTCGGCGGGACGGTATTGAAATTCGTCTGCGCCCAGCGCGCGTGGATCACCTGCGGGGTGTACGCGAGCCCGCCCGTGTCGTTGTGGTTCGGTTCCGCGAAGAACTCGAACCGGTCGACGAAAATGTTGTTCTCATCGTCCTTGTGGAGCTTTGCCAGTTGCTCCTCAAGGCCGTACCAGCTTTCCGGACGGGTGACCTGATGGGCGTTCTTGCCCTGGTTCTCGACATTCCACTGCGGGAAGTAATTGATCCGCTCCCGCGGGCCGTCCCCCTGGTGTCCGAAAATGTGGCCGCCATTGAACCGGGGACCGGAATACTCGTCGTTCCCCATGCGCCCGACGTGTGTCTGCACTCCGTAACGGCTTCTGCCGCCCGCGTCGTAGTCGGGGCGTCCGGTGGCCATGTCCGCCTGGCCGTTGGCGTCGGTGTGGAAGAGGAACGTCCCGGGCTCGACCCGGTAGGCCGGCGATGGGGTGCCGCTCGGGTCGTCGGCATCGGGAAGCCCGTCCTCGCCGGGGTCCCTCTGCTCACCGAGGTCGCCGCGGCGGACGGCGTCGACCGGATCGAAGTCCGCGGGGTCCAGGTTCTGGAAGCGCTCGCGCGGCTCGACCATGTAGTTGACGTTGGGGAGGGGGACCCCGTCGTCCTGGTGGGTGAGCAGGCCGAGTTCGCCGTTGTAGTTGGCGACGCCGTCCTGGTCGCCGTACCACGTGCGGACGTGGGTGATGTTGCCGTTGCCGTCCGTCCAGAAGATGCCGTGCAGGTTGCCGTCGTTGTCGTAGACGGCGATCCGCGAGTCCGGCTCCAGCGGCTGCCGCGCGCTGAACGGCTCGCCCGCGGGATCGAACCCGCGCTCGGTCACGTCGTTCAGCGGTTCGCCGTCGGCCGTGCGGGTCGGCGGGTCGAACGGCGCGGCGGCCGGCGACTGTCCGCCGTCCTCGCCCGTGAAGACGTGCGGATCGCCCCGGCCGAAGTCGATCTGATGGACGACGCCCGGCCTCGGCTGGGTCAGGTCGATGTTCTCGTTCGGGTTCCGCAGTGCCGCCGGCTCGCCCTCGGCCTGCGGGTTGGTGACGTGGGTGACCTGGCCGTCGGCGTTCGTGTAGACGATCGACCGGACGATCTGCTGCCCGTTCTCGTCCAGGACGGGGTGCCCGTCCTCGTCCAGCGCCAGGATGCGGTGGCGGCCCTCCTGCGGCGGATAGTCGAGGTCCGCGGCGTGCTCACCTGGCCGCAGGTGGTGGTTCTGGGTGGCGGCTCTGTCGACCTGCGGCGGGTTCCACGGGTGCTGTGCCGGCGAGCCGCGGGTCTCGTCGCCGTCGCCCGGGCGCACCGCGGCCGACTGGGCGTCCGACACCGGATGGCCCGGGGCGTACCCGTCGCGCCCGGCGGGGGTGGTGGAGCCGTCCGGCCGGTGGGTCTGCCATCCGCCGTTCGGCGGGAGGTCGGGACGCGTCCGGCCGTCCTCGCCGGGACGCCCGGACGAGGCGTAGACGTTGCCGTCGGAGTCCGACCAGGCGAGCCCGCGCGGGGCCGTGACGGGGACGCCGAGCCGCTGCGCGAGCTGCGCGGCGAACTGGCCGTCGCCCGTCTCGCAGGACAGCAGCATGACCTCGCGGCCGTTCCAGTTCGGGTCGTTGCGGATCAGGTCGGCGACGTCGTCGACGCTGAGCCGGCGGTTCCCGACCCGCATCCCGTCGGCGTCGCCGTGACCGTCGACGATGAACCGGTCGGGATCGGCGGGCACCCGCCCGGCGAGGTCCCGCATGGCGCTTTCGCCGGGCCCGTAGAAGGCGCGCCCTCCGGGGGTCTCGTGGCTGCCCCGGTAGACATCGTGCAGATGATCGGGAAGCCCGTCGGGCGGGGTCTCCCCGGCGTCTCCGTCATGGGCCGCCCCGTCCTCGTCGCGGGGATGGCCGTCGTCGGAGCGCGGGGCCGCATCGTCCCCGCGCGCGGCGGCGTCCTCACCGCGCCCAGCGGGCTCGCCACCTTCGCCGGCACGATGTGCGGCGGGCTCCCCAGCGCCACGCGCGGCGGGTTCGGCGCTGCCGTGTGCGCCAGGCTCGCCAGGGCCGTGCGTGCCGGGTTCCCCAGCGCTGCGTGCCGCAGGTTCGCCAGCGCCGCGTGTGCCGGGTTCGCCAGCGCCGCGTGTGCCGGGTTCGCTGGTGCTGCGTGTGCCGGGTTCGCCGGTGCTGCGTGTGCCCGGTTCCCCCGCGCTGCGTGCGGCGGGTTCGCTGGTGCTGCGTGCGGCGGGTTCGCCGGTGGTACGGGTGCCGGGCTCGCCGGTGCCGCGTGCGGCGGGCGCGCCGCTGCTGTGTGCGGCCGGTTCCCCTGGAACGGGTGTGGCGGGTTCGCCGGTGCCGCGCGCAGGCGGTTCAGCAGTCTCGCCGGTGCTGCGTACCGCGGGGCCGTCGCTGCCGGGACGGTGTGGCGTGGCGCCGCCGTCGGACGTCCCGGGGGACGGGGTGGAGCCCGGGTCGGCGGGCGGTGTGGAGCGGAAGCGGGGTGCGGGCCCAGGGTCGGACGTGCCGGGACCTGCCGGGCCGGAGTGCGGCGGCGGGCCCGCGTGCGGGGAGGGGCCGGGGTTCGGCGGCGGCCCGGCGTACGCCGGATTGCCGGTGCCGGGGTGCGGAGCGGACGCGCCGCCCGCGTTGAGCGGGCCCGGGTCCGGGGCGCCCGGAGGGATCACGGTGGCGCGGATCTCGACGATCGGATTGCCGTTGAGGTCGCGGGCGTTGGTGTCGACGCTCGTGATCTGGTAGCGGGTGCCGCGCGGGAGCACGAGTTCGCGCTGGTCCGGATAGGCGCTGTTGCCGCCCATCCACACGCCGTGCGACCCCTCCGGCAGGTCCATGTGGATCCGGTAGCTGAACGGGCGGTTGTCGACCACGGCGGGCTCGCGCCCGAGCGACGTCGACATGTACGCCGGCTCCGTCTGGATCGACCCGACGAGCAGTTGCGCGTCGCCGCTGCCGAGCGGCGTGCCGTCGGGGAGGCGCATGAAGCTCACGTCGTGGAGGCCGCGCTCGGTCTGCACCGGCTCCGGCAGGCGTTGGTTCAACGCCTGGTCGAGTTCGCCGATGCGCCTGTTGAAGGCGTCCACGGTGGGGGGCTCGCCGAAGTAGTCGTGCAGGAACGACCAGTAGCGCGCGTTGTCGCCGATCTGCCGGAGCCGGTCTCCCGGCTCGTCCGCCGACAGCACGTGGTCGACCAGGGCGCGCTGCTCGGGCGTCAGGTTCGGGTTGGCCGCCCACTGGTTCAGGGTGTCGAGCGTCGGCATGGACCGGCCGCCGTTCATGTTGGCCAGCGCCCACGCCGTGTTGTGCTCGCCCTGCATGTGGTTCAGGAAGCCCGGTAGGTCGGCGCCGGGCCGCAGGAACGCGTTCGGCATCGACTGGACGGTGTACTGGACCAGCGCGTTCTGCAGGTGCGGCGGCAGGTTCTGGAACTGGTGCCCGAGGCGGTTGTCGCCGTACCACTGGCCTTCGTCGTCGCTGGTGAAGCGGCGCACCGGGTCGGGCGCCACCTCGCTGCCGTCCCTGTCGTGGACCGTCCAGCCCGTCGACTCGGGGTTGCCGTGGGCGTTGAGGTCGACGGCCCCCCGCGGGGCCGTGACGCGGACCCCGAGCTCCTGGGCGAGATCGGCCGCGAACCGCCCGTCGCCGCTGTTGTTGGCCAGCAGCAGGACGTCGCGCCCGTTCCAGTTGGGGTCGCTGCGGACGATCGCCGCGAGGTCCGCCGCGCTCATCGGCCGGTCCCCGACGATCACCCCGTCGCGGTTGCCGTGCGCGTCGAGGACGAACCTGCCCGCGGGGTCGGGCGGCACCATCCCCGCCGTGCCCCGCATGTGCGGCTCGTCCGGCCCGTAAAGGGCCCGGCCCGCCGGGGTCTCGGCGCTGTTGTGCCAGGCGTCGTGCAGGCGTTCCGGCAGACCCTCCGGCGGGTCCTGCCGCGGCTGCCCGCCTGAGTCATCGTGCGGCTGCCCGTCCCGCGCCCGCGGCCGCCCGTCGTCGTCCGCGCGCGGGCGTCCGTCGTCCGCGCGCGGCCGGTCTTCGCCGTCAGTACGCGGTCGTCCCTCGTCGTCCGTGCGAGGACGACCGTCGTCTGCGCGCGGCTGGTCGCTGTCGGTCCGGGGGCGTCCGTCTTCGCCGAGCGGCCGGTCGTTGTCGCTGCGGGGTCGTCCGTCGTCCGCGCGGGGTTGGCCCTCGTCGGTTCGCGGTTGCGCTTCGTTGTCGGTGAGCGGGCGTCCGTCGTCTGCGCGCGGCTGGTCGCTGTCGGTGCGGGGGCGTCCGTCTTCGCCGAGCGGTTGCTCGTTGTCTGTGCGTGGACGTCCCTCGTCTGCGCGCGGTTGGTCGTTGTCGGCGCGGGGTTGGCTCTCGTCCGTTCGGGGTTGCGCTTCGTTGTCGGTGAGCGGGCGTCCGTCGTCTGCGCGCGGCTGGTCGCTGTCGGTCCGGGGACGTCCGTCCTCGCCGAGCGGTGGGGCGTCGTCGGTGCGTGGCCGGCCGTCACTCGGCTGGGAGGTGTCCGAGCCCGGCCCGCTCTCCTTCGGGTGGGGCTGGCCCTGGGAGCCGCCGTCCGGAGAGGTGGAGCCGTCCGGGGTCTGGGACGAGGACGGGGTGGAGCTCCCGCCGGCGTTGTTCGAGGTGTTCGGCGCCGGGGTGTTGTTGCCGTTGGCGCCGAGGTGGCGGTCCATGACCTGGCCGATGGCCTGCGCCAGCGGACGGGGGTTCTCGGCGAGGCGGTACTCGGTGAACGCCTCCGCCATCATCTCGTGGGGGTCGCCGGACCCGTAGCCGGACAGGGCGTTCTCCACCCGTGTCTGCGTGGCGGCGTCGTGCGGCTGGGTCGCGTCGTACGGGACGCCGAGCGCGTTGGACACCGCCCGGTTGAGGTCGGCGAGCATGTGCGGGTTGTTGAGGAGCTGCTCGCCGAGGTGGTGTCCGAACTCGTGGGTGAAGACGCCCTCGGTGGAGCCGCCGCCGGGCACGGTGAAGCCGGTCGCCTCTTCATCGGCGCCGTCCTCGGCCCGCAGCGCGTTGTCGGCGAACGCCTCGTCGTTGAGGTAGATGCCGGGGCTGCTGGACTCGGGGGTCGCGTAGGCGAGGACGTCGTCGTTGCCCGGCCCGAGCGACTGGTTGAAGTCCTCGGAGCCGATGTGGGTGAGCCCCCGCATCGTGCTCGGGTAGTCCGCCGCGAGCTGCTGGATGGCGTTGTTGACCTCGTGCGCCGCGGCGGGGTCGATCGGGCTGGACGTGAAGTCCACGGTGGGCGCGTCGTCGCCGAACTGGGCGAGGATGTCCCGCGCCTGCTGCTCCGCGTCCGCGAGCTGCTGAGCCTCGTCCGCCGACCCGTCCCCGGGGGACGTGCCGTCGTCGGCAGCCGTGCCGTCGTCGGGTGCGCCGCCGTCGGCCGCCTCCTTCTTGTGCGGCGCGTCCCCGTCCGGCTGCGCCGCGTCGGCGGGCGGCGACTGCTCGTTGCGGACGACTCCGTCGCCGTCCACGTTCTCGACCGGGGACGGCTGCGGCTGCGAGCCGGGGTCGGCGGGCTCGTACGGCTTCGCCTCCTGCTTGGGGCGCGGAGACTCCAGCTTCTGGCCGCCGTCCGCAGAACGTTCCGGACGGGACGACGACGGGGAACTGGGCGTCCGCTCCGGGCCTCCGCCGGAGGGGCCGCCGGAGACACCGCCCGGGGAGGCGGTCCCCGCCGGCCCGCCGAAGGCGCCCATGGGCATCGGCATGGGCGCGATGAAGCCCGCCGGCTGCCCGCCGGAGCCGTCCTCGGGCCGCGCCATGGCGTCCTGAGCCTCGTTGGACCCGTCGGAGCCGCGCGGCTCCGAGTCGGAGGCGGTGCTCGTGCCCCTCGCGCCGGGAGCCGGCGTCTCGCCTTCACCGGGCGTGGACCCGCCAGGCGTGGACCCGTCCGAGGCGGACCCGCCGTCAGGCGTGGACCCGCCGGACGTGGAGCCGTCGCCGGGCGTGCCTCCACCGGCCGGTGCGGTGGCGCCGTCGCCGGGCGTGGCTCCGCTGGGGCGCGTGGTCCCGTCGCCGGGCGTCGCGCCGTCGGGTGACGTGCTCCCATTGGAGGGCGTGGTCCCGCCAGCCGGGGGCGTGGCGGTGGCCGAGGCGGTTCCATCGCCGGGTGCGGTTTCGGGGCGGGGTGCGGTTCCGTCGCGGGGCGCGGTCCTGTCGCCGAGAGTGGTGCCGCTCGCCGTGCCGCCGGACGTTGAGCCGGCGGGAGGTGTCGTGTAGGTGCCGCCTGGTGTGGAGCCGTTGCCGCCGGGCGCGGTGGAAGCGCTCGTCTCGCCACCGGGAGTCGGTGACGGGGTGCTGCTGTGCGGTGCCGTCTCTCCGTGCGGTGTCTCGGGAGAGGTGGAACCGGGCCTGCTCTCCCCGGGAGCCGGCGTGCTGTCCCCGGGAGCCGGCGTGCTGTCGCCGGGGGTGGGGGAGGCGGGGTGCTCTGACGGGGCGCCGTCGGACGCGCCGTCGTGGGTGGTGGACGGGTCGGTGTGCGTCGTGGAGGGGCCGTCGTGCGCGGTGGAGGGGCCGTCGTGCGCGGTGGACGGACCGTCGTGTGCGGTGGAGCGGTCGCCGCCCCGCGTGGACGAGCCGTCGCCCGACGTGCTGGAACCACCGCGGGTTCCGGAGCCGCCGCCGGCGCTGGTGCCGCCCGGAGACGAGCCGCCCCCGGACGAAGAGCCGCCGCCGGCCGAAGACGGGGTCGAGGACGGTGTTCCGCCGCGGCCGGGCGCCGAGGACGAGCCGCTGCCGGACGAGGACCCGCCCGACGACGAGGAGCTGCCACCGGACGACGAGGAGCCTCCGGACGCGGAAGAGCCGCCGGACGCGGTGGAGCCTCCCGCGGGGGCGGTGGCTCCGGGAGCCGGGCCGCCGCCCATGGGGGCTACGCCGCCGGGGGCCGCGCCGCCCGTCGGGCCGCCGCCGACCGGGCCGCCGGCGCCGGGGCCGCCGCCCGCGGAACCGCCGCCGGACGGGGACGAGCCGCCGAACGCGGCCGGGTTCCCGCCGAGGCCGCCGCCGCTCGATCCGCCCGAGGGCGATCCGCCGTCGGGGGTCGCGGAGGCCAGGGAGGCGCCGCCGCCTCCGCCGCCACCGCCGCCGGTGTCTCCGAGCAGCGTCGCGATGCGGTTGCCGCCGCCTCCGCCGCCTCCTCCGCCGGTATGCGAGCCGCCGCCTCCGCCGCCTTCTCCTCCGCCGGAGTAGGAGCCTCCGCCGCCTCCGCCGCCGGAGTGGGAGCCGCCACCGCCGCCCCCGCTGCCGCCTCCGCCGCCGTAGTTGGAGCCGCCGCCTCCGCCGCCGTCACCGCCCCCGCCTGACGGCGAGGGGGACGGGGAAGGCGAGGGTGAAGGGCTCGGGTCCGGCGTCGGCGTGGGCGTCGGAGCCGGGGGAGTGTCCGGGGTCGGGGTGTTGGTGCCGGGCACGTGCGAGTTGAAGTCGTTGAGCCCGTCCTTGCCGCCGCCGACTGCGCCGCCGAACGCGCCCGACGTGGCGCCCTTGGCGATGGCGTCCCAGGTCAGCGGGTCGCCGTGGATCGCGGCGGTGGCGACCGTGCCGGCCACGCCGCTGATGGCCTCGGACACGCCGTCGCGCACCATGCCCTTGGCCATGTTGCCCAGCGCGGTGTCGGCGGTCTCGCTCACGCCGGGGATCTTGCCGATGCCGTGCCCGATGCCGCCGGAGATGGCGCCGCCTATCGCGCCGTCCAGGGTGGCCGAGCCGGTCTTCTTCCAGTCGACGCCGTCCCGGTTGCCCTGCGCGATCTGCACGCCCTGGACGAGCAGGTCGAGCCCGCCGCCCTCCAGGGCGCCGACCAGGGCGCCCTTCAGGACGGCGCCGAGGAACCGCCGGCTCAGCCACTCAAGCAGCCGCTGGAAGATCGTTCTGGACGCGACCTGGGCCCCCGCCTCCACGGCGGGGATGGCCGCGGTGGACGCGCCGAAGGTCGCGAAGGCCGCCGCGATCAGATAGGCGATCTCGATCGCCGTGACGATCAGCAGCGCGATGAACATGTACTTCGCGTACTCGATGTCGAGCGCGCCGCCGTCCAGTGTCTCGCCGAGCTGGCCGCACGACTCGACGAGTTTCGTCAGGATCTGGGGGTCGGTGGAGACCCACTGGTCCCATCTCTTGCCGAACTCGTCGGCGGCGCCGCTGTCCAGTGCGGCGCGGACGTCGGACGCCGTCTGGTTGAGGTCCTCGATCAGCTCGTTGATCTCGGTGCCGGCGGTGCGCCACGCCTCGGCGCACCGGCGCATCGCCGTCTCGTCGCCCTCGGGCCAGTCGGCACCGATGATCCAGGACAGCCACTGGACCGGTTCTGGGATTTCAAGACCCACGGATCAGCTCACTTCAGCCTGGAGGCGTCCTCTGCCTGCTTGTAGGTCTTGGCCATCTGGTCGACGCCCTTTTTGATGCCGTCCAGGCCCTTCTGGAGCTTGGGGAAGGACTCCAGGACCTGCGTGCTCGGCTCCTTGTAGCCCTCGGCGAACGTCTTGCCGGTCTCGTCGGTGCCCCAGCACTCGCCCTCGGCCATGAGCGCCGAGTTGAGGCGGTCGTAGATGGCCTTGAGCTGGTTGGCGCCGTCGTGGAAGCCCTTGCCCGCGCGCTTCAGCTCTTCTGTGTCGACTTCCAGGTATTCGTAGGTCATCGCGGCGGGATCCCCAGGCGCTCGCGGATCGCCTCGAAGTCGTCGGGACGCTCCGGCAGCACCTTGGTGATGTCGAAGCCGCCGCCCTCGTCCGCGCCCTCGGGCACCAGGCCCTGCATCGCCGCGCGCATCTGGTCGGCGACCTGGGCCTGCGCGTCCTTCGCGGCCTCAAGGATCGACTCGGCGAGCTGCTCGGAGCCGAGCTTGCGCTGCACGCGGGGGTCGAGTTCGAGCGAGGTCAGCCGGCCCTGCCGGTCGACCTTCACCCGCACCATGCCGTCGGCGGCCTCCGCCTCGGCCTCGATGGCCTCCAGCCGGGACTGCATGTCTGCGATCTGCCGGCGCTTCTCCTGGTAGGTCTGCAGGAGTTCGTCGATATGCGCCTGCCATTCAGCGCGCACAGGCACCCCTCTGTTCGTCGGGAGCTTGCAAGAGCCCGCGACCGCGCACGATCACAGACACACAGGGATTGATCATTTTATACGGCTTTCAAGACCGATTTTGCAACCGGTATCGCACGATAGGTAAGGCCGGGATGGGCGGCGGACGCCGCGCCGGGCCGGGCGTATGGAACACTTCGGGTTGCAGTACTGCGGCGACCGGTGGTTCGACCTTGGAGGGTGGCGGACGATGCGCAGGAGACCGAACATCTGTGACGCCTGCGTGCGGTTGCAGAAGAGGTCCAACCCTGGCGCGGAGACATCGCTCGACCGCTGGATCCCCTACTGCGAAGCCTTCCCCGAGCGGATACCGGACGAGATCTACCGCGGCGGGTTCGACCACCGGAACCCGTACGAGGGCGACCGGGGTATCCGGTTCGAGCTGCGTCCCGGCGGGGAGCGCGCCCTGGCGGCGTACGAGTCGGCGATGGCCCGCAAGGAGGCGCGCCGGCGGGACGCCGGGCGGCAGCCGGGCGAGGACGGCTGACGAACCGGCCGGGAGCGCGGCGGGAAGCGCGGCGGGCCCCGCGGGCCCGCCGCTCGCCGGCGCTCACCCGCTCCACAGCAGGGTGTTGACGACCTCGACGCCGAGCTCGCCCGCCGTCGCGAAGACGCTGCCGGTGCGGTCGCCGGTCGGGCCGCCGCTGGACCAGTACGACTGGGCGTACACGACCGTGGACCCCTGCGTCCACGTCCGCGTCCAGTACGCCGGGTCGGCCTTCGGCTGCGGCAGCCCGCTGGCGACCGACGGCGTCAGCAGCTTCGGCCAGCCCTCCCGGCTCGTGTAGCCCTTGACGAGGGCCGCGTCCGACGGGCTCGCGAACTTCAGGATCGAGACCGCCGTGATGATCTGCTTGGACGGGTTGGCGTAGACGGCCGAGTACATGTCCCCCACGCACGGGTGCCGCCGCAGCGCCGGCAGCAGCACGGAGTTCGCGCGGGTCTCGCACGACTCGGTGCGGGTCCCCGCCCTGGTGAACGTGTTGCCCTTCGCGGTCCGGATCGTCCGGGTGAGGACGCCGGCCGGGTCGACCGCGCCGCCGCTGGAACTGGTCGGCGTCGGCTCCGCCGTGGGCTCGTCGGTGGGACCCCCGGCCGGGGACTGCGACGCGGCCGGCAGCGACGCAGACGGCAGCGACGCCGTGCGGGCCGGGTCGTCGTCATCGCCGCCGAGGACGAGGAAGGCGCCCGTGCCGATCACGGCCAGGACCAGCACCGTGCCGATGATGAGCAGCGGCACCAGCGCACCGCCGCGCCGGGGATTCGGCGGCGGGAAGCCGGGGCCGCCGGGCAGCGGCGGCGGGCCGGGGGGCGGCGGGAATCCGGGCCCGCCGGGCGGCTGACCGGGCCAGGGTGGGGGGTTCATGGTCACTCCCGGGTGGTGTCACAGGCGGGGTGTGAACTAAGACCCGCGGAACCCGCGGACGGTTCAGGGGAATTCATGGTGGATTTCCCTGTGCAGGTCCCCGTGCCGGTGAAACCCTTGGACCGTAGGACTTCTAATCTGTGGGGGACGGGTCGCGCACCCGTCCCGGTGCGTGCGGCGACGAGTGTCTCGTAGGCTGGCCGGTGAGAGGGGAGGCAGGTGTCCGACTCCAGCTGGCAGCAGGCGGTGCTGCGCGAGATCGGTGTGTCGCGGCGGGGGCTAGAGCGGCTCGACGCCGCACCGCACGGCAAGGCCGAGGCGTCCTGGGGCGCTGAGGCGCCGCCCCGGTCCGCGCCGGAACGGCAGCCGTCCGCGGTGCCGGCCCCGCAGCCCGCGCAGCAGCCCGTCCCGCAGCCCGTCGCGGCCGCCTCGCCGGCGGCCCCCGAGGCGCCGCCGTTCGCCCGGCCCGCCGAGCAGGCGCCCGCCGCGTCCGACGCCCCGGCCCCGCTGCTGCCCGACGCGCAGCCGCAGGCCGAGACGTCCCCGCACCCGGCCCCGGACGCCGCCGGGCGGCACGCGGCGGCACGGCACGCCGCCGAGCAGGCCGCCGCGGAGCGGGCCGCCGCCGAGCACGCGGCCGCGCAGCAGGCCGCCGCCCAGCAGGTGTTCGCCCAGCAGCCGGCGCAGCAGCAGGCGGCGCAGCACGAGGCCCAGCAGCAGGCGGCGGTCCAGCAGCAGGCGGCCCAGGACCCCGCCCAGCACGACGCCCAGCCCCAGCACGACGCCCAGCCCCAGCACGACGCCCAGCCCCAGCCGAACCAGGCCCAGCCCAACCAGGCCGAGCCCCTGGTCCACTCCGACTTCGACTGGGAGTCCGCGGTCAACCCCGTCCTCGGTGCCGTGCCGTCCGGCGAAGGCGCCGCCCAGGGAGCGGACGCGAGCGCCGCCGCGCAGCAGCAGGCGCCCGCGCAGCCCGTCCCGCAGGAGCAGACCCCCGGCGGCCACCAGATCCCGGCGCACGACCTCGTCCGCCGGAACCAGCACGGCGACCCCCTCGCCCGCCGCGTGGGGCGCGGCGTCCGCAACGCGATGGGCGGCGGCGCGCGGGAGGCCCGGGAGCGGGCCGCGTTCGCCGAGCTGATGCAGCGCCCGGTGCCGAGTTCGCGGCAGATCGCGGTGGCGAGCGTGCGCGGCGGCGCCGGCAAGACCACGATGGCGGCGCTGCTCGCGACGGAGCTGGCCCGGCACCGCGCCGACCGGGTGCTGGCCGCCGACGCCGACGCCGAGCTCGGGTCGCTGCCGCTGCGCCTCGGCGTCCACTCGCAGCTGTCGCTGTTCGACCTCGCGGCGCAGAACCCGCACACGTTCGAGGAGGCGGAGCGCTTCCTGACCCGCACCCCCGACGGCCTGTACGTGCTGTCGTCCACGCGCGGCGGGCGCATCGCGGGGGAGTTCACGCTGGAGACGTTCCAGACCGCGCTCGGCGCGGTCAGCCGGTACGTCGCCGCGACGGTCGTCGACTGCGGCGCGGGCATCCTCACCGAGGTCAACCGCGGCGTCATCGCCGACTCGCACGGCCTGGTGCTGGTCACCCCCGGCACGGTCGACGGCGCGCTGAGCGCGCGCGGGGCGCTGGAGTGGTTCGCGGCGAGCAACCAGCAGACGCTCCTGCCGCGCACGGTCATCGCGATGGTGTCGCACGCGCCGCAGGTGGGCGCCGACCTGCAGCGCGCGCACCAGATGCTCTCCGCGTGGGGGCTGCCCGTGGTGCTCGTCCCGTACGACCGGCAGCTCGCGACCGGCAGCTCGCTCGACATGTCCCGCATCTCCGCCGCCGCGCGGGCGGCCGTGACCCGCGTCGTCCACGAGGTGTTCTCCCGCTCGCTGGCCGCGGGGGTGGCGCGATGAGCAGCGACCTGGTCGCGCTGGTGCGCCGCCGCCCCGACGTGCACGCCATCGCCGACGGCATGATCGCGATGGGCGAG
This sequence comes from Spirillospora sp. NPDC127506, assembly GCF_040302145.1. NCBI lineage: Bacteria > Bacillati > Actinomycetota > Actinomycetes > Streptosporangiales > Thermomonosporaceae > Spirillospora > Spirillospora sp. NPDC127506. The sequence continues at coordinate 67,420 of NZ_JBEORG010000031.1, forward strand.
CCGCTGGAGCTGCGCGGCGGCGAGCCCGAGCCGACGCGGCTGCACGACGGCGAGGGCCGCCTGCTCGTCTCCATCGAGGACCCGGTGCAGGTGTCGGTGGAGGGCGAGATCGGCCGGCTGCTCGGCGCGGAGTTCGCGGCCCGGGTCGCCGAGCCGGTCTGGTGGGTGGACGTCCGGGCGTCCGCCGACCTGCCGGACGCGATGCGCGTCGCGCGCAAGTTCGCCGACTCCCTCGTCCGCTGGCTCGGCGGGATGGTGTACCCGGAGGGCGCCGCCGACGCCCCGGCCCGCAGCTGGCGGGCGTACGACCAGGGCGGCGAGGGCGCGGGCCGGGCCGGCGGCGGATCGGGCGGCTTCCCGGGCCCGGCCGGCGACGCGGGCGGCGCCGCCTACCAGGGCGGTGTGATCGGCTGAGCCGTCAGGGCCAGTCGCGGGTGAGGTCCAGGTCCCAGGGGACGAGGTTCCACGGGCTGCGCGGCTCGTGGTGGAGCTCCTCGACGAGCCGCTCGTACTCGGCCTGCGCCTTCCCGCCGCCGCCCGACCCGAGCAGCCGCCCCTGCAGGTAGCAGGCGGACATGTCCCGCCACGACGAGTACCGCCGCTGGATGTCGATCGCCAGCGGCAGCATCCGCTCCCAGCAGTACTCCTCGGTCAGCCACCCGACCATGTGGCCCCACCGGTAGAGCATCAGCGCGCGCCCGTAGTCCCAGATGAGCAAGCGCCCCACGCCGGCGCGCAGCGCCGGGTCGGCGAGGACCTTCAGCCGGTGCAGCTCCGCCGCTGCGTGGCCGCGGTCGTTGAAGAGCCGGTGGAGGAAGTGCGCCAGCTCGGCGCCCTCCTCGCTCGCGTCCGCGCCGGGCTCGTCCCGCAGCAGCGCCGGGACGAGCCGCGCGTACGCGCCGCCCTCGTCCCCGTACCGGACCCGGACCAGCTCGATCAGCCGCTCCACGAACGGCGGTTCGAGCCGGTCGGCGGCGATGAGGCCGTCGACCTCGCGCAGCAGCCTCCCGTACTCCTCCCGCGCGGCCGGGGGCCGGGCGGCGAGTCGGGCGTCGCGGGCGAAGTCGGCGCGGTGCCCGTCCTGGACGAGCCAGTTGGCGGCGGCGAGCAGCTGTTCGAGGTCGTAGGCTCCCCACGGGTCGCGCAGCAGGTCGTGCGCGGTGCGGCGGTCGGCGGCCGCGGCGGACTCGCCCGGCGCGGCGCCGAGCCGGTCCACCCGGAACCCGTTGACGGCGCCGTAGGGGGCGGCCGCCCCGATGATCCAGCGCTGCACCGGGGTGAGGCCGCCGCCGTGGGCGAGGACCCCCGGCAGGTCGGGCGCGGAGATCAGCTCCCAGAGCCGCCTGCGGAACTCCTCGGCCTGCTGCTTCTCGCCGCCGGAGAACCCGGCGAGCTGCTTGCGGAGCGACGGGTGCCGGACGCAGAGCCGGCGGAAGAACGGCCCGGTGCGCCACACCAGGTGCTCGGGGCGCAGGTCGCCGAACGGTATCCGGGTGCGGCGGTGCACGATGGCCCGCTCGGCGAACCGCAGCTCCAGGTCCGGCCACAGCCGGGCGAGCGGGGTGAAGCGCCACAGCAGCAGGAAGCACGCCACCGCGGCGAGCAGGCCGGCGCCGGGCGCGAGCGCCCACCGCGCCTCGTCCGGCAGCCCGGCGAGGGACAGCACGGCCCCGGCGAGCAGCAGCACCACGCCGCCCGCACCGAACCCGAGGAAGCAGCCGGCGGTGTGGACGAGCGACCCCTCGATCCGCAGGACGGCGGCGTCGCCGTCGAACTCGAACGACCCCTCGGCGAGCGTCCCCCGGACGGCCCGCTCAAGCGCGTCGAGCTGCCCGGCCGTCCCCATGGGCAGGACCGTACATCATCCGTTCCGGGTAGATCATCCGCCGGAGTGGCCGTGTGCGGCGGGTCGTCCCGCGTGTCCGGATCAGGCCGGGTCGCCGGGGGCCGCCCGCCGGGTCACGACCGGCCGGGTCACGACTGGAGGTGCTGCATGAGCATGCTGTGCCGCTGCCAGCCGTCCGGGGAGCGGCCGTCGCCGAGCGGGAAGAACGTCAGCGGGGCGCGCGGCGGCCCGACCTGCTGGCCGGGGACGCCCGGCGGGCCGGTCACGGTGCCCGCGACGGCCAGCGCGACCGGGGCGGGGGCGCCGGTCCAGCGCGGCTCGGTGGTGAGGTCGGCGCGGCCGGGGGTGAGCTGCACGAACAGCGACGCGATCGGCTGGTCGGCGGCGAACGCGCCGACGAGCGTCGGCAGGTGCTGCAGGGGCGGCGGGTCCTCGGGCGCGTAGCCGACCGTGACGGTGGTGGTCTCGGCGACGGCGCCGCCCTCGCCCGCCGCATAGTCGCAGATGGCCTGGGCGGGGCGCGGCCCGTCCCCGCCGACGACGAGCCGCCCGGTGGGCCGCCCGCGCGCGTACTCGGTGAGCCGGTCGCGGCGCCACGGGTGCTCCAGCGGTTCGGCGGGGCCGAGCCCGGCCGGGTACTTGCCGGTGAGCAGCTGCAGGAGGCGCTCGACCGGCCCGGCGGGGTCGCCGTCCGCGCCGTGCCTGATCCGGTAGACGAGGGTGAGCTGCGAGCCGATCGGCGCGGTCGGGCGGGTGGTGAACCCGGGCGCGTAGTCGCGGGCCTCCGGGACGGGGACGAACGTCCGCCCGCCCCACTTCATCGGCCGCCCGGTCAGGCCCTCGTAGTAGCCGTCGCCGTTGCGCACGATCCACTGCAGGGAGTCGCCGGCCGCGGCGGTGCGCAGCGGCAGCGTCAGCCGGGACTCCAGCGGCGTGACGAGCTGCAGGGTGCGTCCGGTGTCGGTGCAGTCGCCGAGGGCCCTGTTCAGCCAGGCGCTCAGCGGCACGACCGGCCGGTCCTGGAGGACGACCATCGCTTGGTCGGTCAGCGCGTCTACGGTGCTCATCTCGTCCGGGAGTCTAGTCACCGGGGAGGGCCCCGCGGCCGGGCGCCGGGGAGGGGGCCGGGGAGATTCCCGGGGTCCGCGTGGCCTGTGTCGAATCTGTGCTGAAATGTTACGGATGCAGCGAACTGGTGCGTCCTCCGGCGTCTATTACGCGGACAACGCCCCGCCGCCACCGGAGCCGCCGGTGCGGGGGCGTCTGTGGCGCGTGCTCGGTGTCGTGTCGGTCGTCCTGTCGGTCGCGCTGGTCGCGGGCTGCCTCACCGCCTACGGGTTCTGGCGGCGGCTGGACGGCCAGATCGACCGCGAGGACGTCGACGGCAGGCTCGGCCAGAACCGCCCGCCCAAGCTCAACAGCTCGCTGAACATCCTGCTGATAGGGTCCGACAGCCGCGCCGGCGAGAACGCCCGATACGGCGCCGAGGCCGGGCAGCGCTCCGACACCACGATCCTGCTGCACATCTCCCCCGGCGGGGAGAGCGCCATCGGTATCAGCTTCCCGCGCGACTCGATGGTGCAGATGCCGGCGTGCAAGCGGAAGAACGGCACGACCGTCCCGGCCCAGTTCGGGATGATCAACGCGGCGTTCTCCAACGGCGGCCCGGCCTGCACCTGGCACACCATCGAGTGGCTCACCAAGATCCACATCGACCACTACGTCGAGGTCGACTTCGCCGGCTTCAAACGGGTCGTGGACGCGCTCGGCGGCGTCGAGATCTGCGTGCCGAAGCGCATCGACGACCCCAAGGCCGAGCTGCACCTGCGCGCCGGCAGGCAGACCGTCCGCGGCGACCAGGCGCTCGGCTACGTCCGCACCCGGTACGTCCTCGGCGACGGCTCCGACCTGGGGCGCATCAAGCGGCAGCAGGCGTTCATGGCCTCGGTCGTCAAGAAGGCGACCGACAAGGGGATGCTCACCGACCCGGGACGCACCTACGCCTTCCTCTCCGCCGCGACCAAGTCCATCAAGGCCGACGACAGGCTCACGCTGTCGGTGATGCAGAAGCTCGCCGCGTCCCTGCGCGGGATGAGCGCCGGCAAGGTCCGCTTCGTCACCGTCCCGGTGCAGCCGTACCCGCAGGACAAGTACCGCGTCCAGTTCGACCGGGCCCTCGCCGAGCCGCTGTTCAAGGCCGTCCGGGAGGACGACAAGCTCCCAGAGCCGGCGCCCGCCCCCGTGCCCGCGCAGAACAAGGTGAAGCCCGTCCCGCCCGAACAGGTGAGGGTCGGCGTCTACAACGCCTCCACCATGGAGGGCCTCGCCGGGCGCACCGCCGAGCAGCTCGGCGAGCGGGGCTTCCAGGTCGTCAAGGTCGGCACGAGCAAGAAGAAGTACGACCGCACCGCGATCCTGTACGGCGCGGGCGCCGAACGGCAGGCCGCGCGCCTGGCGGTCGCGGTGCCGGGGCATCCGCCGCGGCCCTGGCGGTCCGCCAAGCCCGGTCACGTGTACCTCGTCATCGGCGCGGACGGCGCCCGGCTGCGGAGGGTGAAACCGACCATGCCCAAACTGGCCGGCGAGATCCGGGCCGACCGTGACATCTGCGCCCAGACCTGATGCGGCCCCCACGACACCGGTATCTTGACCCGCGCCAACCGTCAACCGCCTCAAAGCGTCCTCAGTAGGACGGCCTAGATGTATCCCCCCGACCTCGGCCCGACGAGCCGCCCCCCGCGCAGGGCTCCGCAGGCCGCCTACGCTCCCCCTGGAACGGACGCATGCAGCCCGAGCCCTTCACCCTGTTGATGACCGTTTACGGCGGCGACCAGGCGGACCATGTGCGCGACGCGTTCCGCAGCGCCGTCCAGTTGCAGACCCTGCGCCCCGACCAGGTGGTCCTCGTCCAGGACGGCCCCCTCCCGCCCGCGCTGCTGGACTGCCTGCGCGACCTCGTCGCCGGCAGCCCCGTCGAGGTCGAGCTCGTCCGCCTGGAGCGGAACCGCGGCCTCGGCCCCGCCCTCGACGCCGGCCTGCACGCGTCCCGGCACGACATCGTCGCCCGCATGGACGCCGACGACGTCGCCATGCCGCACCGCTTCCAGACCCAGGTCCCGCTCGTCCGCGCCGGCGCCGACCTCGTCGGCGCCGGCCTGCTGGAGTTCGGCACCGACATCACCGACGTCGTCGGCCGCCGCATCCCGCCGAGCGACCCCGCCGACATCGCCCGCTACTCGCGCCTCCACGACCCGTTCAACCACCCCACGGTCGTCTACCGGCGCAGCGCCGTCGCCGCCGCGGGCGGCTACGGCGACCTGCCCCTCATGGAGGACTACTGGCTGTTCGTCCGCATGATCGCGAACGGCGCCCGGATGGTGAACGTCGCCGAGCCCCTCGTCTACTACCGCGTCGGCGAGGGCGCCTACGAGCGCCGCGGCGGCCGCGAGCTGCTCCGCTCCGAGCTGCGCCTGCAGCGCGAGATGCTCCGCGAGGGCTTCATCTCCCAGCCGCAGTACTGGCGCAACGTCATGGTCCGCGGCGGCTACCGCCTCGTCCCCACGATGATCCGCAAACCGTTCTACCGCGCCGTCGTCGCCCCCTACGGCGCCCGCCGCAACCGCTCCCGCGACCGCGCCGGCGGCACCGCCCCGGCAGGCGCCCTCTCCTACATCCCCCGCCACGCCCGCCGCCCCGACCAGACGCCCTCGTCTCTCACGCCGCAGCCCGAGCCGCCGACGTCACCTGGCAGCTAGAGGCCGATGCCGCCAAAGGCCGATGCGGCGTCCCCGGCGCCGCGATCAGCCGGGCCTGCTCCATAGGACGGGCTGCTCGCCGGACTGGCCGGAAGTTCTCCCCACGCCCAGCACGGTGTTCTTGAAGGCGGCCAGGCCGGTGATCTGCTGGTCGCCCGCGCCGGAGAGCCCCTTGGCGTCGAGCAGCGCACCCTTCCAGGACGCCCCGTCCGCGGACGTCCAGGACACGACGTCGCCGGCCCCGGGCGAGCCGCTCGTCCCGGCCGCCGCGAACCCGTCGGGGGTCGCGGTCAGGCTGAGCACTTCAAGGTTCTTCGTGCCCTCCGGGGACGGGAGATCGACCGGCTTCCAGGTGCGGCCGCCGTCGCCCGACAGGTATCCGATCGCGATCCGGCCCGCCGCCTTCCGGGCGTTGCCGGTCGCCACGAGCGTGCCGCCCTTCGCGCTGATCTGTGTCAGCACACCCTCCTGGACCCCGGGAGGCAGGGGAAGCTGCTTGAGCGTCCACTGCTCGCCGTCGGACGAGGTCCACACGGCGGGCCGGTAACTCGACTGCCTGGGGGCGGCGGGGTCGCGCAGGCCCCCGGCCGCAGCGAAGCCGAACTGCCCGCCCGCCACGGACCGCAGCCACCGGTTGGAGTTCGGGAGCGCCTTCAACCCGCTGCCGCCGACGCCCGTCCCGCGCGTCCAGTTCTTCAGGTCCGGGGAGAACCAGGTGGCCGCGGACAGACCGTCATCGCCCACGATGACGTACCCGGCGGGGCCCGACGCCGCGCTGTAGGTAACGAGCTCGTGCTCGCCGGCCTTGAACACCTCCGACTCGTCGGCGGCCTGCCAGCTCGTCCCGTCGGCGGACGTCACCACGAGCGGCCGGCGCGGCTTGGCCTGGTCGAACCCGACGGCGAGCCAGCCCTGGGGGCCGCTGGTGACGCTGAGCAGCCGCTGCGGGCCGGGCCGGGACAGGGCGGCGCCAGTGCCTTGGGCGCGGTTCCATGTCCTGCCGTCCGCCGAGGTCCAGGCGGCCGCCTCGCCGTTCGCGCTGCCGACCGCCACCGCCTTGCCGTCGCTCGCCGCCAGCGAGGTGACCGCCAGATCGGGCCGGACCGCGCCGGCCACCTTGGACAGGTCGATGGGGACGTCTCCGCCGCTGCCATCGTGCACGGCCAGCAGGGCGTCGGTGTCGCCGTCGCCGTCCTGCGTGCCGACCATGATGCTCTGCCCGCCGGCGAGCGCCGCGCCGCGCACGGTCGTGCCGCGCTGTAGCGGGACGGTCCCCGCGTCCTTCCAGGAGCGGCCGTCCGCGCTCCGTGAGACGAGCCTGTCCCGCCCGCGGACGACGATGGCCGCGAAGCCCTGGTCGTCGCTCAGCACCGCCTCGACCCGTTTGTAGCCGGAGACGTCTAGCTTGGCGACCTTCGTCCACTTCTTGCCGTCGGTCGAGGAGAAGAACTGGCCGCCGCCCTTGACCTCGCGGACCGCGAGGAAGCCGTTCGCGCCGCCGCCGATCATCATGCCTCGGCTGCCGCCCTTGGGCACCGGGATGATCGACTCGGTCCAGGTACCGCCGCCGTCCTCGGAGCGCCACACCTTCCGGGAGCGCGCGGGCTTCTTCGGGTCCGGGCGGTGCACGCCCTCCAACAGCAGGACGCCGCCCGAAGCGGCGGCGGTGACCAGCGTCACCTCGCCCTTCCGCACCGGGAGGTCGAGCCTGCCACCCGACCTGATCTGCCAGGTCCGGCCGTCCGCGGAGGTCCAGACCGCGGGTTCGGCGTCGCTGAAGTCGCCCTTGCGCGAGGTGGATCCGATGGCGATGAAGCCGTCCGGCGCGGCATGGACCTCTTTCACGCGGGTGCCCTTGCCGAAGGGCTGCGCGGCGCCGGCGGGGAGCCGCTCCCAGGTCCGGCCGTCCCGGCTCGTCCACAGTACGGCGTTGCCGTCGGGGCCGCCGAGCGCGACCCAGCCCTTGGCGGAGCCGGCCACCGTCCGGGGTACCTCGTTCGGCGGCGGCTCCCCGCCGCCGGGACCGGTCACCCTGCCGGACGAGAAGGTGCGGCCACCGTCGGTGGAGACGAGGAACTGTCCGCGCGACCCCGAGGCGTCGGACTCGCCGCCGGCCGCGACCACGGTGGAGCCGGCCGCGGCCACGGCGGTGAGGCGCTGGTCGCGGCCGTCGGTGGTCCCGGCCGAGTTCGCGCCGAACAGCGCGCCCGCCAGCTCGACCTCGCCGCCGGCGGTGCCGGCGGCGCCGTCACCGCCGCCGGTCAGCAGGAAGAACCCGCCCGCCGCGACGAGCGCGGCGGCGGCCAGCCCGGCGATGCCGATGAGCAGCGGCTTCTTGACGCTTCTTCGGGGCCTGTTGGCGCTGGTCTGCGGCGTCCGCCAGGGTTCATCGATCAACGGCGGTGGCAGCGCCGGGCCGGCTGCCTCCGGCCCCGGCCGCCCTGGGACCTGCTGCGCGTGCGGGAACGGCTCGGCGGACGGTGGGGCGGCGGGCCTGTCCGGGACCTGCTGTGCGTAGGGGAACGGCTCCGGCGCACGGGGTGCGGGGAGCGCGGGTGAGGAGGGGATCTCCTGCGCGTAGGGGAACGGCTCGGCCGCCGGGGAGCTTTGCGCGGGTGGAGCCGGCGCAGGCGGGTTCTGAGCCGGTGGAGCGGCGGGCTGTCCCGGGATCTCCTGGGCGTAGGGGAACGGCTCGGGCGCCGAGGGACTCTGCGCGGGTGCGGGCGGAGCCGGCGGCGCGGGCAGGTTCTGGGCCGGTGGAGCGGCGGGCCGACCCGGGATCTCCTGCGCGTACGGGAACGGCGGAGGCGCGGGGATGTCGGTGGACGTGACCGGAGCGGCCGCCGGTGGAGTGCTCGCCGGCGGCGCGGCCTGGGCGGGTGGAGGGGCGGGCCGCGCCGCCTCCGCCTTCGGCTCCTCGGTGTCGGCGGGGGGCGTGGCGCCCATGACCGCGGTCCGGTGCGCGTCGTCGGACTCGGGCACCTGCGGCTCCGGCTCGTCCTCGGGGAGGAGCGGGACGGGGCCGGATGCCCGCGCGTCGCTGTTCAGCCACTGGGGCGGGGGCGGTGCCTGGTCCGGCCGCTCGGGGGCGGGACGCTCACCCGCCTGGTCGTCATCCGGCTTTCCGGTTCCAGTCACACCCGCTCTCCCAGCATGAGGGTCGAAGTCATGTCGTGCGCCCGGCTCGCCGCAGGCCGTCCGCCCGCTCGTCAACGCGATGCCAGCGATGATAGCGGCGCAAACAGGACGCAAGCCGCTAGCGTGCGCTGAGCTGCCCGTCCATCCAGCGCATCATCTCCGGGGTGAGCCGGCGGAACGTCCCGAAGTTGTGCCCGCCCTCGTCGGGGAACAGCGTGTCCACGCGCAGCGGCGGTTTCGCGAGCCGGACGAAGCGCTGCGCCTGCTGGTATCCCCGCTCCACCTTGCTGGACGCGAGGAGCACCGAGGTGGGCGGCGGCGGAAGGTGCTGCAGCCGCCACAGCAGGTTGTTCTGCTCGCGCACCTTCCGGTTGTTCGCGTACAGGTCCCCGGTGGTCGCGTCCTTGAGCGCGTGCAAGTGGCCGCCGAGCGAGGCGCCCGCCGCGAACCGGTCGGAATGCAGCATGGCGAGCTTGACCGCGCAGTAGCCCCCGGCGGACTGTCCCATCACGCCCCAGCCATGCTCGTCGGGTGTCAGCCGGTAGGTCGCTTCCAGCGCCGCCGGGACGTCCTGCGCGAAGTACGTCTCGGCCTGGGGCCCGCCGGGCACGTCGGTGCACTCGGTGTCGCGCGGAGGGGCGACCATCGTGCGAGTGATCACGTAGATCGTCGGCTGGATCTTCCCCGCGCGCATGTCCCGGGCCGCCGACTTCACCATCTGCTGGCGTTCGATGATGCCGCGGGGGTCCCCCGGATACCCGGCGAGGACGAGCACCACCGGGAAGCGGCGGTTCGCGTACCGCTGCTGGAAGTACTGCGGCGGCAGGTACACGAACGCAGGCGCTCGCAGGCCCGTCCGCAGGCCCGGGATCGTCGTTTCGTCGAGTCGGCCGTCGCGGCTCGGGGTGCGAAGCCCCTGCCCCGCGGAAAGCGGCGAGACCTTTGTGGTGAGCGCCCGATTCGCCGCCGCGCCCTTGCCCGGTTGCGCGCTCCGCACGCCGACGGGACTGCCGAGCCTGCCGAGGAGGTCGTTCCAGCTGTTGTAGAAGACGAAGTAGGCGTTCATCCCGGTGAGGAGGGCCAGCGTGATGACGAGCTGGCAGCCGAGGAGGAGCGCCGCCCGCAAGCCGAGGGGCCGCGGGCCGGTGCCGCCCACCTTGGGCAGCGCCCACAGCGTGCCCGCCAGGGCCGCGGCCGCCAAGAGGCAGACGAGACCGACGAACGCCGGGCTGGTGAGCTGCATGTGCCGTCCCTCCCGCTACCGGCTCCGGCCCGCGGACGCGCAGCTCACGCCCGAGCAGTGGGTCAGGGAGTACAGCAGTGCGGACAGTCGCCGCCGCAGCTCGGCCGGCATCGTCGCGGCCAGGTTGTCGAGATGGTCCGGGTCTCGCGTGAGGTCGTAGTACTCCAGCTCGCCGTCGGCGTACTCGACGTACAACACGTCGGCGGTGCGCAGCGCGTTGTACGTCGCCGGCGAGCCCGGCAGGGAGTCCTGGCGGTCGGGGTCCGCGGCGGAGAACGGCGGCTTGACGTGCTCGATCAGCGCCATCTCACGCCAGTCCCGCGGAGCGGTGCCGCGCAGGAACGGGACGAGTGACCGACCGTCGGCGGTGCCGGGGACCCGGAGCCGGGCCAGGTCGAGGAAGGTGGGGGCCAGGTCGGTGTTCTGCGTGATGGCGTCCACGCGCCCGCCCGCGCGGATCCCGGGCCCGGTGAAGACGAACGGGACGCGGATGTCGCTGGTGTACGGGGTCATCTTGCCGCCGGCGAGCCGGTGCTCGCCCAGGTGGAAGCCGTTGTCGGAGCCGAACACCACGTAGGTGTCCCTGTCCAGGCCGAGAGTCTTCAGCGCGGACCGGATCCGGCCGATCATCTCGTCCACCGACTGCACCATCCGGACCCGGTCGCGGAAGGAGTCGTCGATGCGGTCGAGCCAGTAGCGCCCCAGTTTGCGATGCGTCCGGAGCCAGGACGGCTTGTCGCTGACGTCGGCCTCATTGAACGACGCCGGCCGGGGCGCCTTCACGTCCGGGAAGACCTTGGCGTGCCGGGGTGCGGGGACGAACGGCCCGTGCGGCGCGAAGGTCGCGATCTCCAGGAGGAACGGCTGCCCGGAGCCGCCGGCGCGCTGGATGAAGTCGGTGCCCTTGTCGGCGAGGACGTCGGTCATGTAGTCCCGCGGTCGGTGCCCGTACCGGACGGGGCGACCGTTCTCGTTCAACTCGTAGCCGAACTCCGGGTAGCCGTTCCCGGCGACGTACCACTCGCTCCAGCCCGGCGGCGTGTTGCGCGTGCGGCCGTTCCCGTCCCGGGGCTTGTACCCGTTCATGTACTTGCCGAGCATGGCGGTGCGGTAGCCGGCGTTCCGCAGGGCGAGCGCGAACGTCGCCTGCTCGCCGCCGTTGCGCCGGAAGACCTCGTAGCCGCCGTCCGGCGGGAAGTTGGTGCGCACCTTGGTGTTGTGCGGATACATGCCCGTGAAGATCGTCGCCCGGGACGTGCAGCAGAGGGAGTCGGCCATGAGGAAGTTCTGGAAGGTCACCCCCTCCGCCTGCATGCGCCGCACCTGTGGCATGTAGGGGATCAGGTCCCACGACAGGTCGTCGGTGAGCACGAACACGATGTTCGGCTTCTTCTTCGCGGGCGTCCCGTCGCCGCGGTCTTTGCCCGTACCCCCGGAACAGGCGCCGAGCAGCACCGCGGCGAGAGCGGCGAGGAGAAGGGGGAAGGGCGGTCGATGCCGCCGGTTTCGGACCACTCCGCCTCTCCTTGATCAGATACGCCGGGTTGCAGCGTACCGAGGTGTACGCCCGGCTTGCCGCGACCCTGGTGGTTCGCGGCGGCTGCCGACTATTGGCATCATGCGGGATGTCCCGGGAGGAGGACCGTGAGCTTTCGACCGACCGGTCCGGTGGTTCCGCTGGCCGCGGGTGCGGCGATCACGGGCTGCATCGCGCTACTGATCATGCTCGCCGTCAGCCTGGTCCCCGGGCTGCGGGCGGCGGGTTCGGCCGGCGGTGCGGGCCAGTCCGGCGGCCCGGTGACGCCGACTCCGGCGGGAGCGGCGACCCCGGTGACCGCGCCGGGCTACTCCCCGGTCGAGCCGGTGATCCGCCGCTCCTTCGCCGACCCCGCCGTCATCAAGGCCGGGGACTCCTACTACGCCTACGGCACCAACGCCGGTGTCAACATGCCGGTCGAGATCGCGCCCACGGTCACCGGTCCCTGGGAGCGGCTGCCCGGTGACGGGTTCGCGCAACTGCCGGCGTGGGCCGCCGCCGGTCGGACATGGGCGCCCGAGGTGGTGCCTCCCCGGTCCGGCAACGGCCGCTACCTGCTGTACTTCTCCGCGCGGGTGAAGAATCGAGAGCTCCAGTGCATCGGCGTCGCGACGTCGACGTCACCGGCCGGACCCTTCGTCCCCCTGGAGGGCGGCCCGCTGGTGTGCCCGGCGGAACTCGGCGGTGCCATCGACGCGTCGTCCTTCATCGATCGCGACGGTGCCCGCTACCTGCTCTACAAGACCGACGCTCGCAGCAAGGCGGCGATCTACCTGGTGAGGCTGAGCCCGGACGGCTTGTACCTGGCCGGGCCGCCCCGCAAGCTCATCGGCAGGGGCGCGGACGACCCAGTCCTGGTGGAGTCGCCCGCCCTGCTGTACCGGGGCGGCAAGTACGTCCTGATGTACTCCGCCGGGTGGTACTTCCAGACCAACTACCAGACCAGGTACGCGGTGGCGTCGTCGCTGAACGGCCCGTACGTGAAGGCGCCGGCGCCGGTGCAGTCCACCGGCGCCTACGGCGGGAAGGTAAAAGGGCCGGGCGGTGCGAGCGTCGTCACGGATGCCGCCGGCGACCATCTGGTCTTCCACGGGATCCTCGAGTTCCATGGCGGCTCGAAGGTGACCCGGGGAATGTACGTCGCGAGCCTCGGCTGGGAAGGCTCCCGTCCCGTCCTGCGCGGTGTCCCCGTCCGCTATGAGGCCGAGAACGCGCGCCTCGGCGGCTGCGCCGGCGCTGTAGGCATCCCGGGCGCCTCCGGGGGGAGGGCCCTCACGCCGCTCGGGCAGGACGGCTGCCAGGTCGCCCTGGACGTCGTCGCGCCCGAGACCGGCCGGTACACCGTGCGGATCCGGTACGCGAACCGGTCCGGGCGGGCGGCCGCGCAGCGGCTGACGGTGAACGGGCGCGCCGCCGTGCCGGTGGAGCTGCATGCGACCGGGCCGGATGAGTGGGCGACGGCCGAGGTGGAGGTGGACCTTGTCGCGGGCCGCAACAGCTTCGCTGTCCGCCAGGTCGCGGGAGCGGGCCGACTTGACTACATCGAGGTCGTCTGACCCCGCCCGTGCCGGTCGCCGAGACTGCGGAGCACCTCGCCCGTGGGACGGGGCCGCTTGCGCAGGCCGTCACCGAGCCCGCGTGCCAGGCAGCGGAGCAACGTCCCGCGGTCCTGGGACCCGGTGAAGGTGCGGACCCAGCGCCGCAGAGTGGAACCGCCGTAGAGGAGGCGTTCGGCGGGGGACAGGGCGCGACTCCGGGTGAAGAGCCACACCTTGTTGCGCACCTCGTAGTAGAAGCGCGGGCCGGGGTCGGCGTCCGTCGAACCGAACGTCGCGGTCTTGTGGACGACGAGGCTGTCACGGCACAGCAGCCCGAACCGGCCGCGCAGGATCCGCATGGTGAACTCGAAGTCGTCATTCCACAGGAAGTAATCCGCGATGGGCAGCCCTCGCGCCCGCACCCGGTCCGCGTCCACGAGCACCGACACGAAGGAGGCGGACCGGATCGGGTAGCCGTTCACCGCCTCCGCGCGGGCCAGCTCGGCGGAGGACGCCCGCGGTTTGCGGCGCGGGGTGTTCATCGGATGGTCGCGGCCGTCCGTCCAGACGACGCGGCTGGCGGCCAGAACCGGTGCCTCAGTGCCCCCGCCCGGCTCCATGGCGGTGAGCAGCGCCGCCAGGGCGCCCGGCTCGGGGACGGTGTCGTCGTCCAGCAGCCAGAGCAGGTCGGCGCTGCCGTCGAGCGCGTGCGCGATGCCCGCCGCGAACCCGCCGGCGCCGCCCGTGTTGGCGGGGAGCTCCAGCAGTTCGGCCTCGGGGAACCGGGCGCGGACCAGCTCCGGCGTGCCGTCGCCGGAGGCGTTGTCCACGACGACGACCCGGTCCGGGCCTCGGCTCTGTGCTCGCAGCGCCTGCAGCGCCTCGGTCAGCAGCGCCCGCCGCCGGAACGTGACGACGACCGCGGCGACGACCGGGCTCACCGGCCCATGCCGGCGCGCCTGGCGGCGCGCCGCAGCGCCTGGTTCGGCGCGGCCGCGGCCTCCATGAGCCGGTCGAGGCCGTCCTGCACGCCGGCGAGGTCGGCGTGCAGCTGCGCGAGGCCCACCCGTTCGCGCACGTCGGCGAGCTGGGTCAGCAGGTCGGCGATGACGGCGACCAGCGCCGTGGCCACGTCCCGCTCGGGCAGCCTCCCGGGCATGACCGCCTGCTCGTCAGGCGGCGCGGGGGCCAGTTCGGCCAGGTCGCCGTGCACCTGGTAGCCCGCCGCCCGAATGCCGTCCGCGACCTCGGCCGCGCGCCGGGACGCCCAGGCGGCGTGCTCGTGCGGCAGGGCCATGGCCGTCCGGCCGACGAGTTCGGCGCCCGCGCCGAGCGCCCGCCCGACGAGATGGCCGCGGACGATGTCCTCGTAGGCGCCGCCGAGCGCCGGGCCGAGCCGGTCGTTCAGCCGCCGCAGCAACTCGGCCTCGACCACCGACAGCGGCCGGTCGTCGGGGATCCCCGCCGTGGCGCACCGCCCGGTGTCGATGCCGGTCAGGTCGCAGAAGCGGCGCCACAGCAGTTCGGGGGCGTCCCCGGACCGCGGAAGCGTGATCACGTGGATGCGATCGCGGGGCACGGCGGTCTCCCACGCGCTCAGTACCCGGACCGGGTCGTGCAGGCCCCAGAACATCTGCCCGAACGGCTCGGCGGCGTCGATGCCGTGTTCGACGAGGTCGGCGACGAACTGCTCGAAGGGGACGGTGTGGGTGTGCCGGATCTGTTCCTGCCAGTCCAGGACCAGCTGTGTACCGAGGTCGCGGGTTGCGAACACCACGTGCACCTCGGCGCCCCCGAACGCGGTGACGGCCCGTTCGATCTGCTGCTCGTCGGCTCCGCCGAGAAGCTCCTGAGACAGCACGGCGGTGGACCCGTGCCAGTCACGGACCCGCGCCGCCACCCGGTCGTAGGCGCCCTCCCAAGCGGGATCCCGATGGCCGCCCCACGTCATCTCGCGCAGGTCCATCACCGCGCCGAATTGCTCCAGCGGCCCGGTGACGGGGTAGCAAACCCCCTGTCCGGCGAGGCGCCGCCGGTTCGCCCACAGCGCCTTCTGCAGGAAGGCGCCGCCCGCGGTCGGCGCGCCGACGTGCAGGTACACGGCCTTCGCGGGCCGGGTCTCGTCCATCCGGTCGGTCACCTCGTCTTCGTCTCTTCAGCGGCGGTCGGCGCGGTGTCCCGCGGTCCGGGCGCGCCGTCCCGCGGAGAGGCGGATTGGAGCCGCCAGTACGCCTCCCGCAGGCGGGCGGCTGCGGGATGACGCTCGCTCAGCGCCCGGGCGGCCCGTCTGACGAGCGGGGCGGTACCCGCGTGCAACCGGTCGATCCGGTTCTGCAGGTGCGTGATGTCCGCGCGGAGGAGCTCGATCTGGTCCGCCTTCCGCGTCCCGACGCCCGCGGGCAGGCGAGCCAGTTCCGCTTCTGAGTCGGCGATCCGCCGCAGCAGCGCCTCGACCACGTCGCCGCCGGCGTCGGCGATGCCCGCCCAGTCGGGGTCGTCGGGATGCCGCCCGCCGTCCGCGCTGGGCGACGGGCGCAGCTCCTCCAGGTCGCCGGTGACGTCGTAGCCGGCTTCGCGGAGCGCGCGGATCGTCTCCGCCGCCTGCTCGGCGGCCCACACGCGGTCCTCGGCCGGCAGCCGGATGCGGGGGGAGTCTGTCCGGCCGCCGAGGACGTCCTGGGCCAGATGATGCTTGACCTCGTCGTTGTAGAAGTGCCAGTCGGAGGTCGCCTGGTCGAGCGAGGCGTTGAGCCGGCGCAGGAGCTGTGCCTCCGGCAGCCCCAGCGACGGGTTCGCGAACGGCGCCCCCAGGTCGAAGCTCTCCGGGGGCACGCCGACCACATGGCAGAACCGTTTCCACAGCAGGTCGCGCGGGGCGCCAGGCCGAGGCAGCGTCACGAGGTGGACGTTCTCCGCCGGCAGATGCTCGCCCCAACGTCCGAGGACGTCGATGGGGTCCTGGAGCCCCCAGAAAAGCCGCGCGACCTTGACGGAGTTGCGGTCCTTGCGGCGCAGTGCCGCGGTGAAGTCGGAGAACGAGGTCGTGAACCGGTTCTTGACGTCCTCCTGCCAGTGCGCGGGGATCTGCCGGGCGAGATCGCGGACAGTGAAGATCAGATGGACATCGGCGAAGCCGAGGTCGTCGAGTGCGCGCGCCACATGCCGGCGCAGCGCGGGGGCGAACAGCTCCTGCGAGATGAGCGTCGTGCCGGGCCAGGCACGAGCCTGCGCGACCAGATCCGGCCAGGCGCCGGGGACGAGCGGGTCCGACGCGCCGCGGAAGAACGTCTCGCGGAGGTCGAACGCGGCCCTGACGTGCGCAGCGTCGTCGCGACCGGGATACAGCACCCCATGCTCCCGCAACCGGTCGCGGTTGTGCCACAGCACATTCTGTAGAAACGTCGTGCCGCTCTTGGCCGCGCCGATGTGCAGGTATACGACCGGACGTCCGCCGGGCCCGGGCGTGCCGGTAGGTGGTGCCGCCACTGTGTTCCTCGGGATCCTGGGCGCTGCCGATCGATCAGCCGGTATCTTAGCCGGGTATCCGCCCGAAAGGCGCATATCGATACGGGGCCCAGGGCTCCGTGGCTCCCGGTCACCCCGCATGGAGATGGACGCCGTCCAGTGAAGATCGATCTTGTCGTCGTGGGTGCCGGGTTCTTCGGCCTCACCGTCGCCGAACGGTGCGCGGCCGAACTGGGTCTGCGGGTGCTCGTGCTCGAACGCCGCGACCACATCGGAGGCAACGCCTACAGCGAGCCGGAGCCGGAGACCGGGATCGAAGTCCACCGCTACGGTGCGCACCTGTTCCACACCTCCAACGAGCGGGTGTGGGAGTACGCCAACAGGTTCACGGCCTTCACGCCCTACCAGCACCGGGTCTTCTCGACGTTCAAGGGCCGGGTCTACCCGATGCCCATCAACCTCGGCACGATCTGCGAATACTTCGGCCGCGCGATGTCCCCGGACGAGGCCCGAGCCCTCATCGCCCGGCAGGCGGAGGAGGGATCGGCGGACGGCGGCCCGCGCAACCTGGAGGAGAAGGCGATCTCGCTCATCGGGCGCCCGCTGTACGAGGCGTTCGTACGGGGATACACCGCGAAGCAATGGCAGACCGACCCGAAGGACCTCCCCCCGGAGATCATCACCCGGCTGCCGGTGCGGTACACCTTCGACAACCGGTACTTCAACGACACGTACGAAGGCCTTCCTGTCGACGGCTACACGGCGTGGCTGGAACGCATGGCCGACCATCCGAACATCGAGGTACGGCTCGGCACCGACTTCTTCGACCGGCGGGACGACCTCGTCGGGCGGGTCCCCGTCGTCTACACCGGCCCGCTCGACCGCTACTTCGGCTACCGCGAAGGTGAACTCGGCTGGCGGACCCTCGACTTCGAGATGGAGGTCCGGCCGACCGGCGACTTCCAAGGCACGCCCGTCATGAACTACGCCGACGAGGACGTCCCGTACACCAGGATCCACGAGTTCCGGCACTTCCACCCGGAACGGGACTGGTACCCCCGCGACAAGACCGTGATCATGCGGGAGTACTCCCGGACGGCCGCGCGCGGCGACGAGCCGTACTACCCCGTCGGCACGCCGGACGATCGTGCCATGCTGCTGCGCTACCGGAGCCTCGCCCGGCGCGAGAGCGGTGTCCTGTTCGGCGGCAGGCTCGGCACCTACAAGTACCTCGACATGCACATGGCGATCGGTTCCGCGCTCAGCATGGTCGACAACCGGTTGCGGCCGCATTTCACCGGCGGCGCCCGCCTGGTCAGCGGAGGAGTGGACGAGTGACGAGGACCAACCCCTCCGGTCCGCGGGCGGACGTCCCGCTGCGCACCCTGCAGCGGGTCGTGCTGCCGGTCAGCCGGGACCTGGACGTACTGCCGCTGTACATCGACGGCCGCATGGTCCGCGGCGCGGAGGCCCTCGCGGCGGAGACCGCGGTGCGGGCCGCACCCGGGTTCCCCGAGGCGGGCGGCCGGGTCGATGAGGCAGGCCGGCGCACCGTCGTGGTCCCGGTCGGCGGCCGTGTGTCGTTCGCGACGTACTTCAACGCCTTCCCCGCCGGGTATTGGCGGCGCTGGACCCACGTGGAGGAGGCCGTCCTGCGGGTCCGGCTCCGTGGCCATGCGACCGTCGTCGTCTACCGCTCCAGCGCCAAGGGGCACGTGCACCGAGTCGCGTCCCTGACGGTGGACTCCGACACGGGGGAGGACCGCTGCTTCGACCTGTCGCTGAAGCCCTTCCTCGACGGCGGCTGGTACTGGTTCGACGTCCTGGCGGGGGAGCGCAGCGCGGTGCTGGAGCGGGCGGAGTGGTGCGCCGCCGCCGAGCAGGCGCCGCGGCAGGGCACCGCGAGCATCGGCATCACGACCTTCAACCGTCCCGTCTTCTGCGTGGACCAGCTCGTCGCGCTCGGTCGGGCGCCCGAGGTGCTCGACGTCATCGACGAGGTCTTCGTGGTCGACCAGGGCACCGACCGGATCGAGGACCATCCGGACTTCGCGGCGGCCGAGGCCGCGCTGGGCGGCCGGCTCCGGGTCATCGACCAGGGGAACCTCGGCGGCTCGGGCGGCTTCGCCCGGGCCATGGACGAGACGGTCCGGGCCGGGCGCAGCGACTACGTGCTGCTGCTCGACGACGACGTGGTGACCGAGAGCGAGGGCATCCTGCGCGCGGTCGCGTTCGCCGATCACGCCAAGACGCCGACGATCGTCGGCGGGCACATGTTCAACCTGTTCGCCCGGTCCCAGCTGCACGCGTTCGCCGAGACGATCGAGCGGTACCGCTGGTGGTGGGGCCCGGCCGCGCACACCTGGCCGGAGCACGACTTCGCGGAGAAGGGCAATGCGCTGCGTGACACGCCCTGGCTGCACCGGCGCGTCGACTCCGACTACAACGGCTGGTGGATGTGTCTGATCCCGGTGGAGACCATCGGCAAGATCGGGCTGTCCATGCCGATGTTCATCAAGTGGGACGACGCGGAGTACGGGATCCGCGCGCGGGCCGCCGGCTTCCCCACCGTCTCGCTGCCGGGCGTGGCGGCCTGGCACGTCCCGTGGCAGGACAAGGACGACGGCATCGACTGGCAGGCGTACTTCCACTGGCGCAACCGGCTGGTGACGGCGCTGCTGCACTCGCCGTACGAGCGCGGCGGCAACCTGCTCAAGGAGAGCTTCATCATCTCGGTGAAGCACGCGCTCGCGATGCAGTACTCCACCGCGGAACTCATGATCATGGCGGTGCGGGACGTGCTGTCGGGACCGGAGCACCTGCATGCGGGCATGGTCACCAAGGTGAAGGAGGTCCGCCGGATTCGGGCGGAATTCGCGGATGCGCGAGCCGCCGAGCGCATCGAGGAGTTCCCGGAGGTGCGGCGCGCCCGGCCGCCGAAGCGCGGTCGCAACCCCGGGGTCCCCAACGGCCGGTCGAAGATCATCAAGACCGCGCTGAGCAGTGCCGTCCGGCACCTCGGCCCCGTCAGCGAAGAGGCCCTGCGCAACCCGCAGGCGGCCATTCCGCACCTCGACCAGCACTGGGGGATGCTGTCGAAGTTCGACAGCGCACTCGTCTCGTCCGCGGACGGCACGAAGGTGACCTGGTACCAGCGGGACCCGAAGCGCTTCCGGTCCATCCTCAAGCGCAGCGGCCTGCTGCACGCCAGGCTCACCCGCGAGTGGGACGCGCTCGCCGTCCGCTACCGGGCGGCGGCGGACGAACTGGCGTCGCCGGAGGCATGGCGGAAGACGTTCGACGCCGCGGGGTCGGCGGGCGAATGAGCGAACGCACGGTCCCGGTCCGCGAGTTGCCGCCGCTCGTCCCACCGGGCGCCGACGGCGGGCTGCGGCGCGTGCTCAAGGACCGCTACCTGCTGCGGCTGCTCGTCCGGCGGGAGCTGAAGGCCCGCTACAAGGGCTCCCTGCTCGGCCTCGGCTGGTCCTATGTGCGCCCGGCCGTGCACTTCTCCGTCTACTTCTTCGTGGTCGGCGTCTTCCTCGGGATGGACCGCCACGTCGAGCACTTCCCGATCTACCTGTTCACCGGCATGGTGCTGGTGAACCTGTTCACCGAGACCATCCACTCGTGCACCCGCTCGGTCACCGGCAACGGCCCGCTGATCAAGAAGGTGTTCCTGCCGCGCGAGCTGTTCCCGGTCGCGTCGCTGCTGGTCTCGCTGGTGCACTTCCTGCCCGGCTTCGGGATCATGCTGGCGGGTGCGCTGACGTACGGGTGGCGTCCGTCGCCGGGGGGACTGGCCGCGGCGCTGCTCGGGTTCGCGATCATCGTTGTCCTCGGGCTCGGGATCGGGCTGCTGTTCGCCGGGATCAACGTCTTCTTCCGCGACCTGGAGCAGGTCGTGGACATCATGATGATCGTCATCACCTGGTCGGTGCCGATGATCTACCCGTGGTGGCACGTTCGCGATGAGGCGCCGTCCTGGGTGCTGGACCTGTACCTGGCGAATCCGCTCGTGTCGGCGGTGAGCCTGTTCCAGCGGGCGTTCTGGTTCCCTGGGACGCACGGCGACTTCACCTTCCCCTCGGACCTGTACGGCCGCGCCGCGATCGCCCTCGCGGTCGCCGGGCTCGTGTTCCTCGCGGGCAGCCTCGTGTTCGCGCGCGTCCAGCGGCGATTCGCCCAGGAGTTGTAGCGGCATGGCCATTCCCCCGTCGCCCGAGCCTCCCGCGGCGCCCGAGTCGATCGTCATCGACTCGGTCAGCAAGCGGTTCACCCTCCGGCACGCCAGGTCGATCCGTGAGATGACGATCCGCGCTGTCCGGCGGCAGTCCCTGTCGGAGACGTTCAACGCGCTGGACGACGTGAACCTGACGATCTACCAGGGCGAGACGGTCGCGCTGATGGGCCTGAACGGGTCGGGCAAGAGCACTCTGCTCAAACTGATCTCCGGGGTGATGCGCCCGGACGAGGGCACGGTCGCCGTGCGCGGCCGGATCGCCGGGCTGATCGATGTCGGCGCCGGGCTGCATCCCGACCTGACCGGGCGCGAGAACGTCTATCTGAACGCGGCGATCCTCGGCATGTCCGAAGCGGAGATCAAGCGGAAGTTCGACGCGATCGTGGAGTTCTCCGGTGTCGAGCGGTTCCTGGACAACCAGGTGCGGTTCTACTCCTCCGGCATGTTCATGCGCCTGGCGTTCTCGATCGCGGCGCACACGGAGCCGGACGTGTTCCTCGTCGACGAGGCGCTGGCGGTGGGCGACCCGCCGTTCCGGGAGAAGTGCCTCAAGCGCATCCGGGAACTGCGCGGCGAAGGCCGCACGATGGTGATCGTGGCGCACGACATCGAGATGCTCACCCGGCTGTGCGACCGCGGTGTGACCCTGCGCCAGGGCAGGGTGGTGTTCGACGGGGATCCTGCGGAGGCCGGCAGGCTATGGCGCCAGGACCGCCAGGCCCGCCGCCGCGCCGCCGTGCAGGCGGGCGGCAAGGGCTGACCTCTCCGCCCGCCGCCATCGCCATGGCCGGGTGTGGTCAGAGCGCGGGACTCGGGCGCCTGATCTTGTCGCAGGTGGGCGCGGTGTCCGAAATGTCGGCGGTAGCCGGTCTTTGGGGGGACTGTTCTGTTGAACGAGGCGCGGGGAGGCGAGAAGGTCTTTACCCTGGATCGTGCAGGTAACCGATTGTAGGAAACAGAACCCGGCAACCCCGAGGCGTTCCATACATTCCGCGACTCCCAGGGGTCTCTCGACGTGACGGAGATGGCGAGCGGGTCCGCGATGGCGCGGCTCACACAGGCCGACCGCGTCCATGTGGGCTGGCGCTACGCGCAGGTGCACCCCGATCCGGGGCCGCCCCCGGCCCCGCCCGAGCAGCCCGAGCGGGCTCCGCTGCCGCCCCCGGCGCGGCGGCCCGCCGAGCACATGGCCGGCCGGCCGCTGCGGATCGTGGTCGGCGGCACCGTCGTGTTCATCGTCCTGTTCCTGCTCTGCGGCCTGCTGGGGATCATCCCGTGGGCGTTCGTCGGGGTGGCGCTGCTCGCGTTCCTGCTCATCCTCGGCATCACGGGCGGCGGGCTGTGGCGGGACGAGCGGAGCGTCCGGGCGAGGATCGCGCAGGAGCGCGACGCGGCGGAGCGCCGCCGGGCCGCGCACGAGCGGGAGCGCAAGGCCGCCGAACGGGCCTACGCCGACGCGCGGGCCGACTGGGAGCGCCGGCGGGCCGCGTACGAGAGCCAGCGCGAGTGGTACCCGGTCGCCGTCCCGCCCGGAGTCGACCGGGTGGACGTCGTGGGCGGCACGCTGGCGGGATGGTCCGCGGCCGTCACCACCATGGGGGCGGCCCGGCTCGCGGTGGGCGCCCGGCTCACCGTCATCGACCTGTCCGAGGGCGCGGTCGCGCACGACCTGCTGCGGCTGGCCGCCGACCGGGGCGACGACCCGCTCGTGTGGGTGCTCCCGGCCGACCTGCCCCGGCTGGACGTCACGCGCGGCCTGAACCCCGAGGCTCTCGCGGACGTGCTCTCCCTCGTCGTCAGCGCGGGCGAGGAGGAGGGCGGCACCCGGGACCTGTCGTTCGACAACTCGATCCTGGAGCGGCTCATCGAGGTGCTCGGGCCGGAGGCGACGATCCCGCGGATCACGGCGGCGCTGCGCGTCCTCGCCCAGGTCGGCGACCCGCGCGACGACCTCCGCAAGGGCCTGCTCGACGACGCGCAGCTCGAACGCATCGCCACGCTCTTCGGACGGGACGCCACCGACCGGATCGTCGTCCGCCGCGCCTGGGCCCTGGAGGCGCAGCTCCGCAAGCTGGAGAAGCTCGCGACGGAGCCGGTCAGCCTGCCGCCGTCCAGGCTGCACGTCGTGTCGATGGACCGCCGCGCCGGCGTCCTCACCAACCGCATCCTCGGCACCTACGTGACGACGGCGCTGACCCACCGCATCCGCGAGGCCCCGCCCGGCGGGCGCTGGGACCACACGCTCTTCCTCTGCGGCGCGGAGAAGCTGCGCGGGGACGTCCTCGACCGCCTCATCGACGCCTGCGAGGCGACCGGAACCGGCCTGGTCCTGATGTACCGGTCGATCCCCGACCACGTGCGCGAGCGGCTCGGGCGCCGCGGCCACGCCGCGGTCGGGTTCATGCGGCTCGGCAACCCCGAGGACGCCCGCGTCGCCGCCGAGCACATCGGCGCGGGGCAGCCGCTGCTCGTCGCCGAGATCACCGACGCGGCGGGGGAGGCCCTGTTCGACGTCGCCGGGGAGACCTACGCCAGCACGGTCGCGTTCGCGCGCCCCCGCGGCGACGGCCTCACCGACCCCGTCTGGTCGCCGCTGCCCGCCCCCGCCGCGGACGACTCCGTCCTCGTCGAGGGCATCAGCTCCGCGACCGCGTGGGGCCGGACGGTCGCCGACCGCCGCACCGACAAGCAGCGGTTCCGCGAACTGCTCATCGAGCCGCCGCAGCTGCAGGAGCTCCCGCCGACCGCGATGGTCTTCACCCACTCCGGCGCCACCGGCCGCCGCACCCTGCTCGTGGACGCCAACCCCGGCATCATCACGCTGCCGACCGCGCATTCGGTGGAGTTCGAGGAGCATCTTCGCGAACAGCCGGAGCCGCACGCCCAGCCGGAAGAGGACGCCCCTGAGGCCCCCGCCGAGCCGGACCCGCCGGAGGTCCCGGCGCCGCGCCGCGCCCGCCACGCGCTGCCGCGCGGCGCGTCGCGCCCCGTCCGCCTGGTCCCGCCGCTGAAGCCCAACGGCCGCCACAAGGCCGACCCGCCCTCCGCACCCTGACCAGCACCCCCGTACACCTGATTTCGCGTCGGGTCAAGGGCGACTTATCTGGCCGTGGAGACACGGGCAATTGCGGCCGCCAATGGCTCTTGAAAAGCCCGATCAGATCGATTAGAGGATGCGGCGATTCGGCTCGAAGAAGTCGCTGGGGAGGCACCGCGTCGCCCAGGGTGATCTTTGCGGGTTCGGTGATTAGAGGATGACGTCCGGATCGGCGGCAATGGTTTACCGGATTCGATGTGATCTAGATCACTCCAAAAGCTTGATCTTGCCCTCTTCAACAAAGTTGATCAGCGGGTTACCTTGAGGCCGTTTTAACAACCCTTTATCCCTTTGGGGTCCATATGGGGCGTCGTGCGGCAAGTCGTGGTGCATCCGCCGTCGGTCGGCTGCCGTGTCGGCGTCCGATGCGGACGGCCCGGGTGGCGGCGCTGGCAATGGTCGCGGGATTGGTGCAGGTGCCGGCGGTAGCGGCCTTACCACAAACGACCGCCCGCGCCGATGAGCCCAAGCCCGCCGTGAAGGCGGCGGCGACCGAGCGGCGGGCGGTCGCCGCGGCGCGCGAGTCCGGGGATCCGGTGGAGATCACCTCGCGGCGGGGGGAGACCCGCACGGTGCGGGCGCTGCCCAACGGCCGGATCGAGGTCGAGCAGCACATCCAGCCGATCCGCACCCGCCAGGACGGCAAGTGGGTCGATATCGACACCTCATTGCATCGTTCCGGCGGCGCGATCGTGCCGGCCGCCACCACGGTGGGACTGCGGTTCTCCGCCGGCGGGGACGGCCCGATGGTGCAGATGACCCGGGCCGGTCACAAGCTGGCGCTGTCCTGGCCGCGGCCGCTACCCGAGCCGACCTTGGACGGCGACACCGCCGTGTATGCGGGAGTGGCCGGCCCGGATGTGGATCTGCGGTTGCGGGCGCGAGCGGACGGGTTCGCGCACGTCCTGGTGGTCAAGACCGCCGAAGCCGCCCGTGACCCGCGGGTGGCCAAGCTGGCGCTGGCGCTGTCGACCACCGATCTCACCGTCCGGCAGGGGCAGGGCGGGGTGCTGACGGCGTCTGACGCGGGGTCGGGTGCGGGGGTCTTCGAGGCGCCGGCCCCGCGCATGTGGGACTCCTCCCAGGCCCGGCCGACCAAGACCCAGGCGCGTGCCGCGGCCCCGGAAACCGATCCGGCCGGTGGCCCGGCCGAGGGCGCCAAGACGGCCCGGCTGGGTGTGGCGGTCGAGAAGGGGAGCCTCACGCTCACCCCGGACCAGGAACTGCTGACCGCGCCGGACACCACGTACCCGGTGTACATCGATCCGGTATGGACGACCAGCAAGGCGACCAGTTGGGGAATGGTGTCCTCGGGCTGGCCGAGCGAGTCGTACTACAAGTTCGACGGCAAGTCGACCGAGGGAGTGGGCCGCTGCGAGGTGGCCAAGGACCCCAACTGTGTGAAGAACCAGACCAAGCGGCTGTTCTTCAGGATGCCGCTGCCGTCGATCAAGGGCCGCTACATCCAGAACGTGGAGTTCACCGCGTACGAGACCAGCGCCTATGACTGCCACAACCCGACCTCGGTGCAGTTGTGGCGCACCACGGCGCTGCAGTCCTACGCGACGTGGAACAACACCAACTCCTCGTCGGTGTGGCTGGATCAGTTGACCTCCCGCGATGTGGCGTACTGCTCCAAGACGCCGGTGGAGTTCGGCGGGTCCAAGCTGCGGTCGCATGTGCAGGACGCGGTGAACAAGGGCTACAGCACGATCACCTTCGGGCTCAGGGCCTACAGCGAGTCCACGATGGACTGGTGGAAGCGGTTCGCCGATGACGCCTATCTGCGGGTGCAGTACAACAACCCGCCGCTGCAGCCCGACACCGACACCATGTACGCGGACCCGGGCACCAAGTGCCTGCCGTCGGGGCAGGCCAAGACGGTCAACGACATCTCCACCGTTTACGCCTACCTCAAGGACCCCGACGCCGAGGACAAGAACAAGGTGCAGGGCCAGTTCACCCTGCACTGGGCCAACAAGGCCGACGGGTCGGACTGGGGCCCCAAATGGACCTCCTCGCTGACCCCGGCCAAGACCACAGGCAGCAAATTCTCCATCAAGCTGCCCTCGACCATCCCGCAGAACACCAAGATCGGTTGGGGTGTGCGCGCCTGGGACGGCGAGCAGTGGGGCCCGTGGAGCTACGACGGTGCCCAGACCGGCTGCTACTTCTACTACAACCCCGCGGTCCCGGCGGACGCGACCATCACGTCGACCGACTATCCGGCCGATGACGCCTGGCACGGCGGCGTCGGACGGCCGGGCGCCTTCACCATCTCCGACTCCGAGGGCGTCGCCGACAGGTACGTCATCACGATGAACGACGAGCCGCCCCGGACGGTGACCACCACGAACGGTGCGCCGCGGGAGGTGCTGGTCGCCCCGACCCGTTCGGGCCCCAACGTCCTGACCGTGCAGGCGTTCGCCCCGTCCAACCAGAA
Source organism: Spirillospora sp. NPDC127506 (assembly GCF_040302145.1). Lineage (NCBI taxonomy): Bacteria > Bacillati > Actinomycetota > Actinomycetes > Streptosporangiales > Thermomonosporaceae > Spirillospora > Spirillospora sp. NPDC127506. The sequence continues at coordinate 93,725 of NZ_JBEORG010000031.1, forward strand.
CGGCTCCACGGTCTCCTACGAGTTCCTCGCCAACGGCGGCAGCGACCCCGTGGCCGCGTTCACGATGGACGAAGGCGCCGGGTCGGCCGAGGCGACCTCGACCGGCCCGGGACGGCCGGCCTGGCTGCACGGGGGCGCGACGCTGGGCGGAGAGGGCAAGAGCGGCACCGCGCTGACACTGGACGGCGCCGCCGGGTACGCCGAGAGCACGCTTCCGATCGTGGACACCACGCAGAGCTTCACGGTCTCGGCGTGGGCGAAGCCGGACCAGACGAAGATCGGTGACCTGCTGGCGCAGCTCGGCACCTACCAGGCCGGCTTCTACCTGGGCATGGAGCCCGACGGGCACGCCGTGCTCAAGTGGCCGACCACCGATACGAACGACGGCGGCGGCGTCTGGCAGACGGCGACGGACGACGCGCCGCTGCCCCTCGGGCAGTGGAGCCACCTGATCGGTGTGTACGACAAGAGCGCCGGTCAGACGCGGCTCTACGTGAACGGCGAGCTCCGGGCGACCAGGAACGGGGTCACGCCGCTGGAGGCCCACGGCACGCTGCAGATCGGCCGGAGCCTCTACAACGGCTTCGTCGTGAACCACTGGCCTGGCTCGATCGATGACGTGCGGGTCTTCAGCCAGGCCCTGTCGGACGCGCAGGCCCAGCAGCTTGCGGGGGGAACAATCCCCACGGGAGCGGGCCTGGTGGCGGACTGGAACATGGACGAACCCGCGGGCAACCCCGGGGTGTTCAGCCCGGTCGCGCCATGGAAGGCGACCCTCCACAATGGAGCCGCCCTCGGAGCGCCGGGGCAGGTGAATACGGCACTGCAGCTGGACAACACCTCCCAGCAATATGCGGCGACCGAACGGCCTGTGATCAACACCCTGCGCAGTTTCGCGGTGTCCGCGTGGGTGAGAGCGGACGGGACGGCGACGTCCCCCACGAGGAACTTCACCGCCGTGTCCGTGCGCGGTGCGTCCAAGAGCGGCTTCTACCTCAAGTACGTCGAGGCGACCGGCCGATGGGTGTTCGCCCGGACGGCAGAGGACAGCGATGACCCGGGCTGGTACCAGGCCACCTCCAAGGATCCCGCGCAAACCGATGAGTGGACGCACCTGGTCGGCGTGTACGACGACATCTCCAAACGGCTGCGGATCTACGTCAACGGTGAGCGGGGCACCGACAGCGCAGAGGTGTCCTCACGCTGGCTCGCCACTGGCGGACTGGAGATCGGACGTGGTCAGTGGGGCGGCAATCCGGTCGACCACTGGGCGGGCCAGATCGACGACGTCAGGGTCTACGACCGGATCGTGAGTGACCAGGAATCCGAGGCGATGGTCACCCAGCATCCCGTCCTCAAGGCTCGGTGGCTCTTGAACACGGACGGTTCAGGTGAGACCAAGAACGGTGCGGCGCCCGCGCTCGTGCTGCACAACGGCGCGTTCATCGACCCCACGGCGGGATTCAAGGAATGGGGGTCGGTCGCCGGGTTGAAGCTGGATCCGGCGCAGAAGGCGTTCGCCGAAACCACCGACCCGGTGGTGGAGACGGACGAGAGCTTCACGATCGCCGGTTGGGTCCGCAACGCCGGGCGGCCGCCGCAGCCGGCCACCGTGTTCTCCCAGCCGGGCGCCGCCACGAACGCCTTCGCGCTGCGTTACGTGCCGGGCGAGGATCCGGAGGAGCAGGGCGGCTGGCAGGTCGTGATGCACAACTCCGACGACGCCGGCGCTCCGGCGTTCACGGCGTCGCATTCCGGGTTCACCCCGCAGGACTGGTCGCATGTGGCGGTGGTCTACGACGCGCTGCGCGACCGGGTCAGCCTGTACGTCGACGGGCAGCTGGAGCAGACCGCCGACGGCGTGTCGCAGGAAAAGGGAGTCGTGGCCTTCGAAGCGAAGGACCACGGCGGTCTCCAGGTGGGCCGCACCAAGTTCGGCGCGACCGACGGCAACGGCACCGAGTACTGGTCCGATGCGGTCGATGATCTGTGGGCCTACCAGGGTGCGCTGACCACCGAACAGGTGCAGATGCTGGCCGGCGGTATCGAACTGCCCACCGAGGACGGCCCCTAGCAATCGCTCAGGTCCGCTGCCCCACGCGCGTGGGGCAGCGGACCAAACCGACCCCTTTGCCGATTTCTCTTCTGCTGATCGTGCGCTTCCCGTCCCGGCGGGGGCGGTGGCGATGGAGGACGTCGTGAACGCAGGCCGCAAGAGGCTGGTGCTGGGATCGCACCGGACGGTGACCACGGTCGCCGCCGCGACGGCGGTGGTGCTGACGGCCGGGCTGCTGTCGGCGTCGCCGGCGCTCGCCGACCCGCCCAACTCCGACCGTCCCAAGGTCGCCTCCCATGAGAAGCCGGTGCCGGGCCATGACCTGAAGGTCCGGCCTCGCAAGAAGGATCCGGCACAACCGGCGCCTGCGGCCAAAGCGGCATGGCCGAGCCCGGGCGCCGCCGAGGTCGACGTCCCCTCCGGCGGCAAGAACGACGGGACACACGCGGGCAAGCTGCCGATTCAGGTGCTGCCGCCCGGCAAGCCACTGCGCGCGGCGCGAGCGGTGCCCGCAGCGGGCCGGGTGCGGGTGCAGCTCCTTGACCGGCAGACTACCCAGCGACTCGGGGTGGACGGCCTGGCCTTCACGGTGGCACGCACCGACGCCACCACACCGGGCCGGGCGAAGGTACGGCTCGACTATTCCAAGTTCGCGCAGGCGTTCGGCGGCGCCTACGGCGCGCGGCTACGCCTCACGCAGTTGCCGCAATGCGCCCTGATCACACCGGACAAGCCGGAATGCCGTACCGGCGAGCCGGTGACCACCGACAACAACGCGGCCGCCAAGACTCTGACCGCCGAGGTGGAGGCAGCCCCGGCCGCCACCGCCAGTGCGCGGACGGCGGCGGCCGGGCAAAATGCGACATTGCTGGTCGCCTCCGCCGAATCCGACAGTTCCCAGGGCGACTACAAGGCCACCTCCCTGAAGGCGTCGGCCACCTGGAAGACCGGTGGTGACTCTGGTGATTTCACCTGGTCGTATCCGATGCGCGTTCCGCCCGTTCCCGGCGAGTTGACGCCGAAGGTAGCGATCTCCTACTCCTCGGCGAGTGTGGACGGCAAGACCGCCAACACCAATGGTCAGCCGTCGTGGGTCGGTGAGGGGTTCTCCCTGTGGCCCGGCTATATCGAGCGGCGCTACAAGGCGTGTGAGGACGACGGGGCACCCGAGGACGAGTGGGGGAACTCGCCGGCAGATCAGTGCTGGGGCTACGACAACGCCACCGTCACCTGGGGCGGCAAGGGCGGAGAGCTGATCAAGACCGCCGACGGCTCTTGGCGGACGAAGAACGACGACGGCACCAAGTTCGAGAGGCTCACCGACTCGTCCAATGGCAACGGTGACGACAACGGCGAGTACTGGCGGGCCACCACCAGCGACGGCACCCAGTACTACTTCGGATTGAACCGCCTTCCAGGCTGGACCAGCGGCAAACCGGAAACCGGCTCGACCTGGACGTCCCCGGTGTTCGGCGACGACTCCGGGGAGCCCTGCCACAAGTCGACCTTCGCCGCCTCCTGGTGCCAGCAGGCGTACCGCTGGAACCTGGACTATGTCGTCGACCCGTCCGGCAACGCGATCAACTACACCTACGGCCAGGAGATCAACCACTACGGCCGCAACCTCAAGGCCGAGGACGAGACCCCCTACGTGCGCGGCGGGTATCTGAAGACCATCTCCTACGGGCTCCGTAAGGACGCGCTGTTCGCCAAGCCGCCCGCCCAGGTCACCTTCACCACCTCCGAGCGCTGCATCCCGGACGCGACCTTCGACTGCGACCCGGCCAAGATCGGCGACAACCCCGACAAGTGGTGGGACGTCCCGTGGGACCTGCACTGCGACTCCGGCCAGGAGTGCAAGGACACCCACGGCACCCTGTCGCCGACCTTCTGGTCCCGCAAGCGCCTGACCAACGTCACTACGCAGATCCTCAAGCCCGATGGCTCGGGCTACCGTCCGGTGGATTCGTGGTCGCTGGACCACGAGTGGAAGCTGGCCGACGTCGAGCGTGACCTGGTCCTGAAGGAGATCTCCCACACCGGTCAGGCTTCGACCGACGGAAGCGACCCGGTGACGCTGCCGAAGGTCACGTTCAACCACATCCAGTTGCCGAACCGGCTGGACAAGACCGGCGACGACATCCTGTCCTACGTCCGCTACCGGCTCGGCGCCATCTACGACGAGTCCGGCGGCCAGATCGACATCTCCTACTCCGACCCCGACTGCTCGCTGAGCGATCTGCCGACGCCCGAGACGAACACGACCCGGTGCATGCCGGTGATCTGGACGCCGCCTGGACGCGAGGACCCGATCACCGACTGGTTCCACAAGTACGTGGTCACCAGCGTGATCCAGACCGACCGCACCGGGCTGGCGCCGGACATGGCCACCAGGTACGAGTACCTGGGCGGCGCGGCCTGGCATTTCGACGACGATGACGGGTTGACCAAGGAGAAGGAGAAGACCTGGTCGCAGTGGCGCGGTTATGGCCACGTCCGCACCCGCACCGGCGACTTCGATAATCCGGCCACCCAGACCGACACCTACTACATGCGGGGCATGGACGGGGACCGGAAGACCACGTCCGGTGGAGAGAAGAGCGTCACCGTCTCCGACGGCGAGGGCGGCACCTACACCGACCATGACGCCCTGGCCGGGTTCACACTCAAAACCGTCCAGTACACCGCGCCCGGCGGTAGCGTCCACAGCAAGACCGTCAACACCCCGTGGCGGGTGCAGACCGCCTCACGCACCCGCTCGTGGGGGACCACCACTGCCAACGTCGTCCGGACCGACACGTCCCGCACCTGGACGGCCAAGGACGGTGGCGGCTTGACGGAGACCAAGACCGACACCGACTACGCCGGTTCCGGTGCGGGCGTCGGGCGGGTCACTTCCGTCAACGACCTGGGCGATGTCGCCACGGCGGCCGATGACAAGTGCACCCGCACCACCTATGCCGACAACACCGGCAAGTGGATGGTGGCCTTCCCGTCCCGGGTGGAGACCGTCTCGGTCGCCTGCACCGCGACGCCCGACCGTCCCGCCCAGGTCGTCTCCGACCTGCGCACCTATTACGACAACGGCGGCTTCGGGGACGCCCCGTCCATGGGCCGCGCCACCAAGCTCGAAGAGGCGGCCGGGTACGACGGCGGCACCCCGACGTACGTGACGAAGTCCAAGACCACCTACGACTCTGTCGGACGAGAGACGCGGGTGGAGGACGCGCTGGGGCAGGCCACCACGACCGCCTACACCGACACCCGCGGCCTGACCACCGGCACGCAGACGACCACGCCGCCGGCCACACCGGGCGACGCGTCCACGGCACTGACCACCGTCCAGGTACTGGACCCGGCCTGGGGGGTGCCGACCCGCATCACCGACGCCAACGGGCGGCACACCGACCTGGTCTATGACGGGCTGGGCCGGCTGACCCAGGTGTGGCTGCCCAACCGATCCAAGGGCAGCAACCCGCACCCCAACTACGAGCTCGAGTACCAGGTGGCCGGGGGCCAGATCGCCGCGGTCACCACCAAGACCGTCACCGCGACCGGCGGGCAGCGGATCGCCAAGATCGAACTGCTGGACGGGTGGCTGCGGCCACGGCAGACCCAGGCGCCGGGCCCGGACGGCCGACTGATCAGCGACACCTTCTACGACGAGCGCGGCCAGGTCGTCAAGTCCTATGCCCCCTACTCCGCGGCCGGTGATCCGGAGACCACCCTGTTCGGGGTCGGCACCCCCGGCAATGTCGAGACCCAGACCCGCACCGAGTACGACGGGCTGGGCCGCAAGACCGTCGAGAAGCTCACCAAGGGCAATGGGTCGCAGCCCGAGCAGGAGCTGTGGCGTACCACCTATTCCTATGGCGGCGGTAACCGCGTCTCGGTCACCCCGCCCGACGGCGGCACCCCCACCGCCGAGATCACCAACGCCCGGGGGCAGGTGATCGAACGCCGCCAGTACAAGGCTGCCACCCCCACCGGCGACTATGACGCCGCGACCTACACCTACACCCCGGCCGGGGAGATCGCCTCGGTCACCGACCCGTCCGGCAACACCTTCACCACCACCTACGACCTCCGCGGACGCAAGACCAGGACCACCGACCCCGACAAGGGCACCACCACCTTCACCTACAACGACCTGGACCAGGTCACCTCCACCACCGACGCCCGCGGCAAGAAGGTCTTCACCGACTACGACGGGCTGGGCCGCGAGACCGCCACCCACGAAGGGACGGCCGACGGACCGCTGCTGACGTCGTTCACCTACGACACCGCGGTCGGCGGCAAGGGCGAGCTGGCCAAGTCGATCCGCCACCACGACGGCGCGCAGTACATCAACCAGGTGCGCGGCTACGACGAGCTCGGACGTGTCGAGGCGGCCAGCGTCACCATCCCCGCGCAGCAGGGCGTGCTGGCGGGCACCTACCTGTACACGAAGGCCTACAACCTGGACGGCACCGTCCAGAGCGAGACTCCCGTCGTCGCCGGAGGACTGCCCTACGAGACCGTCGCTCACACCTACGACACCTGGCAGCGGCCCATCCGCATGGCCAGCACCAAGGGCACCTACGTCAACGACACCGTCTACACCGCCACCGGCAAGCCACTCATCCTCGAACTCGGTGACGAACCCAGACGCGTCTGGGAGACCTTCGCCTACCAGTACGGCACCCAGCGCCTGGCCACCGCGAAAACCCTGCGGGAAGGCATCAACGGGAACGATCGGTACGCCACCTACCATTACACCGATTCCGGCACCATCACCTCCATCACTGATGATTCCCGTGACGGCGTCGACAACCAGTGCTTCACCTACGACCACCTGCAGCGCCTCACCCAAGCATGGACGCAGGGCACCACCAGCGCCTGCGCGGCCGAACCCACCGACACGCTGATCGGCGGCCCGGCGCCGTACTGGCAGAGCTTCACCTACGACAAGGCCGGCAACCGCACCGGCGAAACCCGCCATGGCCTCGACGGCGCCGCCGACACCACCCGCACCTACACCTACGCCCCCGCCGGGCAGGGCAACCGCCTCCAGCAGACCAGCCAGACGGGACCCGCCGGGCAGCGCACCGACAGCTACGCCTACGACGCAATCGGCAACACCACCGCCGTCCAGACCGCCGACGGCAGCCCCACCACCTCGACGCAGACCTTCGAGTGGGACACCGAAGGGGAACTGACCAAGGTCACCGAGAACGGCAGCGACGAAACCTACATCTACGACGCCGACGGCAACCGCCTGATCCGCAAGGACCCCGCCGGTGCCACCCTCTATCTGCCGGACGGTACCGAACTGCGCGCCCTCAACGGCGCCTCCACCACCACCGGCACCCGCTACTACAGCTTCGCCGGCAAGACCGTCGCAATGCGCGCCTCGAACGGCCCCGTCACGTACCTGACCAGCGACCACCAGGGCACCGGTCAAGTCGCCGTGAACTCCGCCACCATGGCGAGCACGACCCGCCGCTTCACCCCGTTCGGCGCGATCCGCGGCTTCGACGAAAACGCGACCTGGCCGAACGACAAGGGCTTCGTCGGCGGCACCCAGGACACCACGGGCCTCACCCACCTCGGCGCCCGTGAATACGACCCCGACACCGGCCGGTTCCTCACCGTCGATCCCGTCTTCGACTTCGCCGACCCGCAATCGTGGAACGGATACGGCTACGCCGGGGGATCACCGGTCACCTTCAGCGATCCCGATGGACTGACCAGATGCGACGTGGGCGCCTGCCCCACCCCCTGGCAGAACGTCCACGGGCCCAATTTCTGCGAAACACATAACTGCCACCAGAGGGGCGAACCTTACAACGGACCGGCGTGGGCCGACCCCGATAACAACCCTTACAGCGGGCAGAACGGCCGGTACGACCGGCGGAATTATAACCGAGCTCAGAACTACCTCAAACGCCACCCGAGACTCGCCCAACAGCTCTCCGCCCAACGCATGGCTGAGCGAATCGCCTGGCAAAAGGAAATCCACAAGCGGCTTGCGGCAAGGGCCGCCGCACTGCGCGCACAACAAAACTCCTGTCATGGCTGGAAATGCGGATTCCAAAAGGCCGCCGGCGTCCTCGGCGTCGTCAGCACGATAGCCGGAGCCATTCCATTGTGCACGGCGTGCCAGGCGGTCTCGGTCGGGCTCGGGCTCGCCTCGGCGGGGTTGTACGCAGTGACCGGTGACTGGGGAATGGCCGCGAAACAGCTAGGATCGACCGCGATCGGATTGGTCGCCGGCGGCACGGGCCTTGGCATGATACGAACTTTCGGGAAGTTCGGAAGGATGCACAAGTACATGTCGTCGCCGTCAAAGATCCGCCGCGCGTACGGATACGGCCGGACCATGCTGAATCACGGAGGTGCGGTCGGCAGTTTCCAGAAGGCCGCGCGAGGGGCCGGGCGAGGCAAGGCGTTCCAAATATACTGGGGAGCCAAAATCCAGTGGTCCGGCACCGCATTGGGAATGGCGGCGACTTCATGAAAGGTGTATGATCCCGCGGGACTGGAGGCGGCATGGCACTGATCGCGGCGATCTCGGCCCTCGCGCTCGTCATCGCGCTCACGCTGAGGGATCGCAAGCTGCTCGGCCACGGCGGCACGGCTGCCGCCGTCATGATGTGGGTGGCGGCCCCGATGGCATTGCTGATCAAGCTCAAGTGGTACGGCTGGTCGGCCGAGAAGACTCTCTGGTCCACTGCGGCACTGCTCATGTGGGTGATCGTATGTGGCACGGGAAGGCCCGGCATCTTGCTCTCAACGCTCTTCATGGATGAGCCTGATGTGCCGCAGAATGTACTCCTGAGATCCTTCATCGGGCAGGCCGTCCTGATAATTGGCATCATCGTATTCGTAGCTGTCGACGCCTTTGCGTAGATGTGAGAGTAGGCATTCAGCTCTGGCGCAGGGCGTGGCGGCGGGTCGGTGTTAGCGACGGTTCGTCACTTTAATCATTGTTGTTCGCCATGATGTGATCTTTGTGTGTCGGGGCTGGATGATCTGGGTGAGGTTGGGGGCAATTTCGCCTCCTTACCGACCCGGATGCCCCACTGTATAGTGTCGGATCGGGTATCAGCGCGAGTTGAAGTATTCAAGGGCCAAGGGCTGTGCGAAACGCCCCGACGACCTCATCAGCGAATGCCTGCACTACACCGGCGAACGCATCCCTACTCAAGTCGAGACTCCTTCGGCGCACACGACAGGACCCCGCTATCGGACGCGAATCAGGCGCCAGTGGCCATCATCGCCCCTCTCCACCCGAGTCGGACCAAGTGGTTCCGCTCATGCGCACCGCGAATGCCCGCGAGTGGAATGCGGGGTAACCAGGCTCTTCGCAATCGAGGGTGTGGTGGGGGCTGGCGCGTCGGTCCGGGGATAGAGGTCGAGGTCTCCCGAGGATGGAGGTTCCTACGCCAGCCAT